>CAWUMZ010000010.1:0-22476 GCA_963923625.1 uncultured bacterium
AGATGGAAGTTGTGCCACTCCGGCGAGTCGTTCGCGATCTTCCACTCCTCCACGGTGTTGAGCCCGGCCACGAACGTCGGCCCGGCCATGCCGTGGTGGTCGTAGAAGAGCGCGCCGTCGATGAAGAACTTCGGCGGCGACTGCGTCATGCGGATCGTGTGGTGCGCGGCGATCTTCACGTTCGGGCCGCGCAGGTCGCGCTCGGGCAGGAGGTTCGCGGGGATCTGCTCGGGCATCTGCGCCGCGCCGGTCACGTTGAGCGACGCCACCTGCACGCGCGGCTGCTTGCCGTACGGCGTCGGGCGCTGGTTGAAGGCGGCCTGGATCAGCGGGAACGAGCCCGTCGACTGGCCGGCCTGGACGAGCACCTCCATGCGCTGGCCGGGGGCGAGCCAGATCTCGCCGATCTGCTTCGGGTGCGCGAGCGTGTTCGCATCGGACGTCAGCTGCCAGTAGCGCGCACCGCCCATCGGCAGGATCTTGAGGAAGCGCTCATAGGACGCGTTGAGGATGCGCCAGCGCTGCGTCTCGCCGGGGTGGATGTCGACGCGCGGCTGGACCTGGCCGTTGATCGTGATCAGGCGATGCTCGGGCGTGAGGTACTGCGAGTCGGTGACGACGCCGTTGCGGACCGTGACGTTCTGGAAGACCATCAGGCGATCGACGAGGCCCTTCACGCCCGGGACGTTGTCGAGACCGCCCTTGACGATGATCGCGCCGGCCTGCCCCTCGCCGACCTGCATGTCCGTGTAGTGGTGCGCGTGCGGGTGGTACCAGAAGAGTCCGGGCGGATGGCTCGCCGGCAGCTTGTAGCTGTACGCGAACTGGCCGCCCGGCGGGATCTTCAGCAGGACGTCATCGGCCGGGGCGATCGGCGACACGTGCATGCCGTGGACGTGGAGGTTCGTGATGTTGCCGAGGCGCTGCGGGAAGCCGGCGTACGGCTGGCCGGGGAACTGCGGCGGCGGGTTCTGCGACGACGCGCCGTACGGAAGGTACGTCGCCTTCATGCGATTGCGCAGGAGGATGTTCATCGTGTCGCCCGGGTTCACCATCAGCGTCGTGCCGGGGAATTGCCCGTTGTAGACCTCGCTGCGTACGGTGCGCCCACCGAGGTCGAAGGTGCTCATGCCCGCGGTGAGGGTGTAGTCGAGCACGCCGTTGACCGACGAGACCGCGTTCGGCTCCTGCAGCGGCTGCCCGGTCGCGTACCCCTCGCACGCGCTGCACGGCGGCGTCGTCTTCGGCCCGGCATCGGCGGACGTGGCGCGCGTCGCCAGGCTGCTGCCCGCCACGATCGCGACCAGCAGCGCCACGACGCCGGCGGCGCGGAAGATGAGCGAGCGGTGCGGCTGCGACATGGCGGCATCCTACCTGCGGCCGGCCCCCGTGCATACTTCCCGGCATGAACGCGCAGCAACCCCTGACCGTCGACAACTGGCTCTGGGACATGCACGGCACGCGCTCGCTGCAGCGCCTCGACGAGTTCCGTCCGCTCGGCACCATCAGCCGCGGCACCGGCCCCGTCCGCGAACTGTCGAGTGCCCCGCGCGAGCTCGGCCACCTGGAGCTCGTCGACCGCACCGGTTCGGTGATCACGCTCGACCAGCACCTCGCGTCGTCGTTCACGGAGGGCCTGCTCGTGATCCAGGACGGCGCCGTCGTCTACGAGCGCTACCTCAACGGCCTGCAGCCCGACACCCGCCACCTGCTCGCGAGCGTGACGAAGTCGGTGACCGCGACCGCGCTCGGCGTCGAGATCGGAAAGGGCACGCTGCGCATCGACGACCGCGTCGCCGACATCGCGCCCGAGTTCGTCGGCACGAGCGTCGAGGACGCGACCGTCGCGCAGCTGATCGACATGACCGTCGGCACCGCGTTCTCCGAGGTGCACGACGAGCTCGCGGACCCCACGCAGGAGTCGGATCTGATGCGGTTCTTCCGGCAGACGGGGACGATGCCGCTCGGCGACGCCGCACCCGTCGGCGTGCTCGGGCTGTTCCGCGAGCTCGGCCAGGCGTATCCGCACGGCGACCACTTCGAGTACCGCACGCCCCTCACGTGCGTGGTGGGCCGCATCCTCGAGGTCGTCACCGGGCGCCCGTACATCGACGTCGTGTCCGACGACGTCTGGTCGCGTATCGGCGCCGAGCACGACGCCGGGATCGTGATCGACGTCGGCGGCTTCCCCTTCGCCGGCGGCGGCATGACGGCGACGCTGCGCGACGTCGCGCGCTACGGCCTCGCGCACCTCGACGACGGCGTGGTCGACGGGCAGCGGGTGATCCCGGCCGACTGGATCGCATCGACGCGCGACGGTACCGACGACACGCGCCGCGCCTTCGCCGCCTGCCCGCAGCTGACCGAGGCCGACCTCGCAGCGTGGGCCGAGTACCGCAACGCCTTCTGGGTCGTCGAGCCCGGCCGCATCTACGAGGCCCTCGGCCTGTTCGGCCAGGTGTGCCGCATCAACACCGAGACCAACACGGTGATCGCGCGCTTCTCGGCACAGCCGATGGATCAGCGTGCGGAGATCGGCTACGAGACGTACCGCGCGCACGCCGCCATCGAAGCGGCGCTCGCCGGCTAGATCCGCCCCGCCTCGCGCAGCAGCTCCACGACACGATCACGCGGCAGGGCCGGGACGCGACGCCCGAGGCGGCCGTGCATCTCCTCGTTCGCGACGAGCGCGTTGACGATCGCCTCCTCCACGCACTGGACGGTGGCGGCGAACAGCGAATCGATGCGACCCCAGGGGAGGAAGCGCAGCTCGCCGATCTCGTCGACGGTCGGCTCGCCGAGCGGGAAGCCGCCGCTGAACGCACCCGGGTTGGCCGTCGAGAACGCGAGGAAGATATCGCCCGAGAAGTGCGAGCCCGTCGTGCCGAGGCGCGCGAGCCCGAGCGGGATGCGCCGAGCCATCGCCTTCATCTGCGTCGGCAGCAGCGGCGCGTCGGTGGCGAGGATCACGATGATCGAGCCCGCGCCCGGTGGCACGACCCAGTCGTCCGAGCCGAGCGGGTCGTCGTCGGCGAGCGCCTCGCCGAGCTTGACGCCGGCGATCGTCAGCTCGGAGCGCGAGCCGAAGTTGGCCTGCACGAATGCGCCGACGGTGAACGTCTCCGGCCCCCACGCCACCCGCCGCGACGCCGTGCCCGAGCCGGCCGCGAAGCCGCAGCAGTTCATGCCCGTACCGCCGCCAACCGAACCCTCCTCGATCGGACCCGAGGCCGCCGAGTCGAGCGCCGCGTGCACCTCCGACTCGGTGATGCGGCGGTCGTTGAGCGCGTGCAGGAAGCCGTCCCACGTCTCGGCCGCCACGGGTAGCGCCCACTCGTCGTTCGGGTCCGGGAAGCGCTCGTGCACCCAGCTGTTGATGCCGGCCTGGGCGATGCCGACGGCGGCCGTGCTGGTGATCGCGATCGGCAGGCTGACGGTCCCCGACTCCTCGATCCACGCCCACCCGGTCATCTCGCCATTGCCGTTGAGCGAGTACACCCCGGCCGCGCACGCATCGTGCGGGTGCGCCTTGCCGCGCGGGTGGATGCCGGTCACGCCGGTGCGGACGTCGTCGCCCTCGATGACGGTCGCGTAGCCGACCTCGACGCCCGCGACATCCGTGATCGCGTTGAACGGCCCGGGAGTGCCGTCGAACGGGATGCCGAGCGCGCGGGCACGCGGTTTGCCGGCGGGCGTGGACAGATGCGGATCGCTCATGTCGCGGAGTATGACGCGCGCGCCGAATGCCCGTAGGCTTCCGTCGACCGAGGAGGAGCCATGGCGGACGAGGGATTCATCGAGCTGGAGCACGGCCGGCGCTGGTACCGGCGCAGCGGCGGCGACGACGCGCTGCCGATCCTGCTCCTCCATGGCGGCCCTGGCGCCGCGTCGTACTACCTCGAGCCGCTCGAGGAGCGACTCGCCGAGCACCGTCCCGTCGTCGTCTACGACCAGCTCGGCTGCGGCCGCTCCGACATGCCCGACGACCCGAGCCTCTGGACGATCGACTTCTTCACGCGCGAGGTCGACCAGATGCGCGAGGCGCTCGGGCTGGACCGCTGCCACCTGCTCGGCCAGTCATGGGGCGGCTGGCTGTCGATCGACTACCTGTGCCGCGAGCCGGAGGGCATCCAGTCGGTCGTGCTCGCATCGACGTCCTCGAACATGCCGATCTTCGGCGAGAACTGCCGGCGCCTGATGGCCGAGCTGCCCGCGCCGCACGGCGAGGTGCTGCTCGCCGGCGACCTCGACGATCCGCGCTACCCCGCGGCCGAATACGCCTTCTACATGCGCCACGTGTGCCGGCTCGATCCGTGGCCGGCGTGCATGGAGAAGACCGGCGAGTCGCTCGATGGCAATCAGGTCTACAACACGATGAACGGCCCGAACGAGTTCACGCTCGTCGGCAACATGAAGGACTGGTCGCGCGACGCCGATCTGCACCGCATCACGCAGCCGACGTTGATCACCTACGGCGGCCACGACGAGCTCGGCGAGCCGTGCGCGCTCAAGATCGCGGAGGGCATCCCCCACGCGGAGCTCGCGCGCTTCGCGGAGTCCTCGCATGTCGCGCACATCGAGGAGGCCGACCTCTACGCCGCAACCGTCGAGGCGTTTCTGGAGCGGAACGATCCATGACCGATCTCGCCTACATCAGCGCAGCCGACGCCCTCGCGGGCTACGCGGCCGGCACGTTCTCCCCCGTCGAGGTGCTCGATGCGCTGGTCGCGCGCGCCGAGCAGGTCGAACCGACCGTCAATGCGCTCTGCTGGACGCGCTACGACGAGGCGCGCGCGGAGGCACGGGAGGCCGAGGCCCGCTGGCGCGCCGGCACCGCCCGGCCGCTCGAGGGGATCATCACCGCGATCAAGGATGAGATGCCGGTCGCCGGACAGCCCTGGTCGATGGGCTCGCTGATCTACAAGGACGTCATCGCCGACGAGACCTCGCCGCTGGCGCAGCGCATGTTCGACGCCGGGTGCATCCAGCACGCGCGGACTACGACGCCGGAGTTCTCCTGCGCGGGCTTCACGCATTCGAGGGTCCACGGGATCACGCGCAATCCGTGGAATCCGGAGTTCGCCGTTGGAGGCTCGTCGGGCGGCTCGGGCGCCTCGCTCGCCTCCGGCACCTCCACGCTGGCCGGTGGATCCGACATCGGCGGCTCGATCCGCATCCCCGCGTCGTTCAACGGCGTCGTCGGCTTCAAGGCGCCGTACGGCCGCGTGCCCTGCGAGCCGCCGTTCAATCTCGACACGTACTGCCACAACGGGGGCCTCGCCCGCACGGTCGAGGACATGCGCCTGTTCCAGAACGTGCTCGCCGGCCCGCATCCGATGGACCATCGCTCTCTGCGGCCGAAGCTCGAGCTGCCGACCGACCCCGGCACGATCGCCGGGCGCCGCGTCGCGCTCGTGACCGATTTCGGGTGCTTCCCACTCGATCCCGAGGTTGAGCGCAACACCCGTGACGCAGCGCAGGCGCTGCGCGACGCGGGCGCGATCGTCGAGGAGGTCCAGATCAACCTCACCCGCGACGTCCTGCACAAGGCGTTCGGCGTGCACTTCGCCGCGATCTTCGGCGCGTGGATCGGCGACATGATCGACGAGCACCGCGCGGCGATGACCGGCCATGCCCTGGCGTTCGTCGAGTACGTCCAGCGTGTCGCAGGCGAGCAGCTGAACGTCTACGAGGGACTCGAGGCGGAGGTCGCGGTCTGGAGCGCGATCGCGCCGGTGCTCGAGTCGCACGACGCGATCATCTGCCCGACGCTCGGCATGCGCGGGCTGATCGCCGGCGACGACTACGACGCTCACGGCATCGAGGTCGGCGACGAGGAGCTGCGCTTCTACTTCGACGGCATCATCACGCCCGTCTTCAACATCGCGAGCTCCTGCCCCGTGCTGAATGTGCCGAGTGGTTTCGCCGACAACGGCGTGCCCACGGGCGTTCAGTTGGTCGGCCGCACCTACGACGACGCGACGCCATTCGCGCTCGGCGCCGCGCTCGAGCGCGAGCGGCCGTGGCTGGACGCCCCGGAGCGCCGACCGCTGCAGGTGTGACGCAAAGGGGCCAGACCCCTATGCGTCACTTGAAGTGCATTGACGTCCCAGAGGCCGCGGGGTGACGCATAGGGGTCTGGCCCCTTTGCGTCATACCGTGAAGTCAGGCCGCGGCGTCGGCCTTGAGGCCGAGCATGCCGTCGAGCAGCCACTCGGCGACGGACGCCGCGAACGAGGGGCGGACGAGCAGCAGGTAGCGGTCGTCACCGCGATGCTCGAGCAGGACGCCCGACTTGTGGATCAGCGTCTGGGCGCAATCGCCTCGACTGAACTCGCGCGGGTGCAGGTCGAGCGCGCAGCACGTCGCGAGCACGGTGCGGGCGGCGGGGCCGGACAGCTCGAGGCCGGTGCGGTTCGCGGACAGGTCGACGACGGAACCCTCACCGGCGATCGCGTCCTCGAGCAGGGCGACGAGCGAGCGCTCCTCGCCGTCGGCGGCGATCACGAGCCACTCGTCGGGGCCGAGCCAGAGGGCGCGGCGACCGCCGGACTCCTCGACGCGATTGGCCTCGGGCAGCTCGAAGCCGAGCGCCTCCTCGACTCGGGCGGCGGCGGGACTCAGCGGCGTGACGCGCAGACCGACCTGCGCCATGAACGGCACGGTCGTCAGCGTGGTGCCGTCGAAGCCGGCCTCATCGATGCGGCTCTGCAGTGCCGCCAGCGGTTCTGCGCGGTCAGCCATCGCGGCGCGCCCCCTCCTGGTCGAAGATCACCGCGTCGACGATCTGGACGGCAACCGTCCGATCGGCGAGCGGCGCGTAGATGGTCTCGCCGATGCGGTTGCGGCCGCCGCGCACGAGCGCGAGGCCGAACGTGCGGCCCATCGCGGAGCTCTCGTACGACGAGGTGACGTGGCCGATCATCGCGACGGGGATCTCGTACTCCGCGTCCTCGATCAGCTGAGCGCCCTCCGGCAGGCGATCCTTCGGATCGACCGGCAGGATGCCGACGAGCTGCTTGCGATCCTCGCGGAGCATGTCGGAGCGGCGCAGGCTGCGCCGACCGACGAACTCCTTGTCCGCGATCATCCAGTCGAGCCCGAGGTCGAGCGGCGTGACCGTGCCGTCCGTCTCCTGGCCGACGATGAAGTAGCCCTTCTCCGCACGCAGCACGTGCATCGACTCCGTGCCGTACGGCGTGATGTCGAACGGCTGGCCGGCCGCGAAGACCGCCTCCCAGAGCGCGAGGCCGTACGTCATCGGCACGTTGATCTCGAACGCGAGCTCACCGGAGAACGAGATGCGGGCGACGCGGCTCTCGATGCCCGCGACGACGGCGTCCTCGATCTGCATGAACTTGAACGCGTCCTGCGTGACGTCGAGCTCGGGTGCGAGCACGGCCATCACCTCGCGGGCCTTGGGCCCGACGACGGCGACGGTCGCCCACTGCTCGGTGACGCTCGTGAGCCAGACGTCGAGGTCGGGCCACTCGGTCTGGAGGAAGTCCTCCATCCAATCGAGCACGCCGGCAGCACCGCCGGTGGTCGTGGTCGCCATGAAGTGGTCGTCGGCGAGGCGCAGGACGACGCCGTCGTCCATGACCATGCCGTCGGCCTTGCACATGACGCCGTAGCGGGCGCGACCCGGCTTGAGCGAGCTCATCACACCGGTGTAGAGGCGGTCGAGGAACTCGCCGGCGTCCCTGCCCTTGACGTCGATCTTGCCGAGCGTCGAGGCGTCCATCATGCCGACGCCCTCGCGCACCGCCGCGCACTCGCGCAGCACGGCGGCGTCCATGTCCTCATCGCCCTGCGGGAAGAACCACGGGCGCTTCCACTGGCCGACGTCCTCGAAGACCGCGCCATGCGCGACGTGCCACGGGTGGATCGAGGTCGTGCGGACGGGATCGAAGCGCGCACCGAGCGCGCGCCCGGCGAGCGAGCCGAACGTGACGGGCTGCGCCGGCGGGCGGGCGTTCGAGATGCCGATCTGCGCGAAGTCCTGGTCGAAGTGCGCGGCCGTCATGCGGCCGGCGTTGACCTTGGCCGTGCGACCCTGCTCGGTGCCGGTGCCGACGAGCGTGTAGCGCTTGAGGTGCTCGACGTGGTGGATGCCCGAGCCGAGCGCGCGCTCGACCCCGGCGATCGTGACATCGCGGTGCTGGTCGACGAAGGCGTGCACCGGATCCGTGCCCGGCGAGACCACGAAGTCGGCCGTCGGGCCCTCATTGGCATCGTGCCCCTCGGGCGCAGCCGGTCCGTCCTCGGTCCTGCCGCACCCGGCCGCCTCCGCGGCGACGAGGCCGACGAGATGCCCGTCGCGGCGCGCGCCTGCCGTGCCGAAGATGCCGGCGGCGGCGCCCGTCACGCGAATGCCGCGCACTGAGCCGTCGGGGACGAAGCCCACCAGCGTGCGGTTCCAGCGCGAGCCGCCGGAGACGTGCAGGTGCAGATCGAAGAGCGGATCCCAGCCGCCGGAGACGGCGAGGCAATCGCACGCGATCGCCTCGGGATCGCGGCCGTCGAGCGACGTGATGCGCACGGCGGTGAGCACGCCATTGGCGTCGCCATCGGTGCCGACCACGGCGGAGCCCGTGCGGAGCTCGATGCCGAGCTCGCGGGCGCGCGTGATCAGCGAGCCCTGCGGGTCCTCGCGGACATCGACGATCATGGCGACGTCCACACCGGCACCAGCGAGATCGATCGCGGTGCGGTACGCGTCGTCGCAGGTCGTGAAGACGACGAGGCGCTCCGGCACGATCCCGAAGCGGTGCAGGTAGCCGCGGACGCCCGCCGCGAGCATGACGCCCGGGCGATCGTTGTCGGCGAACACGAGCGGGCGCTCGGTCGCGCCTGTCGCGACGACGAGCTCGCGCGTGCGCACCTGCCAGAGGCGACGCAGCGCCCGACCACCGCGCTCGTCGACGGGCAGGTGCTCGGTGACGCGCTCCATCAGCGCGACGGCGCCATGGTCGCCGTTGTTGAACACGGTCGTGCGGGTGAGGATCGTCACGTCGGGGTTGGCACGCAGGCGCGACTCGACATCGGCGATCCACTGCGCGGCCGGACGGCCGTCGATCAGCTTCTCGCCGCCGAGCAGCGCGCCGCCGAGGTGCGGGTGCTCATCCACGAGGATGACGCGCGCGCCCGCGTCGGCCGCGGCCAGTGCGGCGGTGAGACCCGCCGGACCGGCGCCGGCGACGAGCACATCGCAGTGGGCGTGGCGCTTCTCGAACCGGTCGGTGTCGCGCTCGGTGGGCAGTACGCCCTGGTGCAGGCGGCTCTCGACGACGAGGCCCGGATACGCCTCCACCTGCGTGGCGCGCATCAGCGGCTCGGTCACTGCGCCGGTGCCGACCTGCACGAACGCATGCGGATCGGTGACGTTGTCGGTGACGACGCCGCGGGGGCGGCTCATCAGCACGCTGCTGCCCATCACGCGGATGTCGTTGGCGAGAAGCGCCGAGGCGACGGTGTCGCCCGGGTGCGCCGTGATCGCGCGGCCGTCATAGGTGAACTCGAACGCGTGGTCGTGGTCGATGCGACCGCGATCGTCAAGGCGCTTCATCGTGCGTCCTCCGGAGTCTGGCCAACGCGGTAGGAACCGATGATCTCGTGGTTGCCGGTGTCGCGGATGACGTTGAACCAGCGGCGGCAGCCGGCGGCGTGGTTCCAGCGCTCGGCGTAGCGGCCGCGCGAGTTGTCGCGGAAGAAGAGGAACCGCGCCCACTCCTCATCCGACAGCACCTCGGGGTCGGCGGGATAGGCGACGTGCGCCTGTCCGCCGTACTTGAATTCGGGCTCGTCGCGCGGGCCGCAGTAGGGGCAGCGGATCTCGAACATCAGTGCGCCACCGCCGCTGCGCCGTGCTCGTCGATCAGCTCGCCGGTCTCGAAGCGCTCCAGCGAGAACGGACGGTTGAGCTCATGCGGCTCGCCGGTCGCGATCGTGTGCGCCATCACCCAGCCGGAGCCCGGCGTGGCCTTGAAGCCGCCGGTGCCCCAGCCGCAGTTCACGTAGAGGTTCTCGACCGGGGTGAGGCCGACGATCGGCGACGCATCGGGGCAGACGTCGACGATGCCGCCCCACGTGCGCAGCAGCCGCGAGCGCGAGAACTGCGGGAACAGCTCCATGCCGGCGCTCATCTGCTCCTCGATCACATGGAGGCCACCGCGCTGCGCGTACGAGTTGAAGGCGTCGATGCCCGCGCCCATCACGAGCTCGCCCTTGTGCGCCTGCGACACGTAGACGTGGACGGCGTTGCTCATGACGACGCAGTTGAGAACCTGCTCGTAGACCTCGGAGACGAGCGCCTGCAGCGGATGCGACTGGATCGGCAGATCGAAGCCCGCCATCGCGGTGAGCAGGCTCGTGCGACCGGCGGCGACGAGGCCGACCTTGCCGGCGGCGATCGGGCCCTTGGTGGTCTGCAGGCCGGTGACGCGTCCGTCGACGACGTCGATGTCCGTCACCTCGCAGCCCTGGATGATGTCGACGCCGAGCGCGTCGGCCGCGCGGCCGAGTGCGAAGACGACCGCGTCGTGGCGGGCGATGCCGCCGCGGCGCTGGAGCGTCGCACCCATCACGGGGTAGCGCGCCTCGGGCGAGATGTCGACGATCGGGCAGAACTCCTTGACCGCGTCGGCGTCGAGCCACTCGGCATCGACGCCGTTGAGGCGGTTGGCCTCGACGCGGCGGACGCTCTCGCGGACGTCATGCAGGTTGTGCGCGAGGTTGAGCACGCCGCGCTGCGAGAACATGGTGTCGTAGTCGAGCTCGTCGGACAGCGTCTCCCAGAGCTTGAGCGCGTGCTCGTACATCGCGGCGCTCTCGTCCCAGAGGTAGTTCGAGCGGATGATGGTCGTGTTGCGCACGGCGTTGCCATTGCCGATCCAGCCGCGCTCGACGACGGCGATGTCCGTCATGCCGTGGTTCTTCGCGAGGTAGTACGCGGTGGCGAGGCCGTGCAGGCCGCCGCCGACGATGATCGCCTCGTAGGACTTCTTCGGCTCGGGCTGACGCCAGAGGAAGGGTGCGTTGTGAAGCGCGTGCTCGTTGGGATCCAGTTCCATCAGACGTCTCCGGCGTGAACAGCAAACTGACATTTCAGAGTCTAGTGGGAGGCGCTGCCCTGCGTCAACCGCCACGCACGTTCCCCGGTTGCGCGCGCCAGCTCAACCTGATACAACTTCTCAACCGTTTGGTTGTGAAGTTGAGGAGTAACCCATGAACGCAGTCCATCCCCCGGCCGTCGAAGCTCGCACCGGCCTCACCTGGCCGCTCGAGCGCGTGCTGTTCCTGATGGCCGCGACCTTCACGCTCGCGAGCGTTGCCCTCGCGGTCCTCGTGTCGCCGTGGTTCCTGCTGCTGACGGCATTCGTGGGTCTCAACCAGCTGCTCTACGTCGCGACCGGCACCTGCGGTGCCGCCTTGATCCTCACCCGCGTGTTCCACCTCCAGAAAGGCTGCGCCCGATGAGCACCGCCACCGCAACCGCCGCGCCCACGCTCGGCCCGATCGGGCGCCTCGGCCGCTGGTCGGCAACGCACGTCAAGCTCGTCGCCGTCATCTGGATCGTGATCGCCGTCGGGCTCGGCTTCCTCGCGCCGCGCGCCGAGACCGCGCTGTCCGGTGCAGGCTGGGAGGCGACCGGCTCGGAGTCCGTCCACGCCCGCGATGTCGTCCAGTCCGAGTTCCAGGGCCTCGGCGGCAGTGCGATGATGGTGGTCCTCACCTCGCCCTCCGCCAAGGTCGGCGACCCCGCCTTCACGAAGGCGATCGACCAGGTGAGCGCGATCCTCAAGTCGGACAAGGCCGTCGGCGTCGTCGTGCCGCCGCAGCCCGGAATGTCGATCTCGCAGGACGGCCATACCGCCGTCGTGCAGGGCGGTGCCGCGCTCTCGCCGACGGAGATGGTGCAGGCCGCAGACCGCCTCAAGGGCGATCTCGCGAAGGTCGGCGCCGGCACCGACGTCACTGTCGCGCTGACCGGCGCCCCCGGCATGTGGAGCGACTTCAACGCCGCCAACATGAGCGCGATGATGAAGTCGGAGCTCTACTCCTGGCCCGTCACGCTCGCGATCCTCCTGCTCGCCTTCGGCAGCCTCGTGGCCGCCGGCCTGCCGCTGCTGCTGACGATGGTCGGCCTGATGGCCACGGCGGGCACCCTGTTCCTCGCCACCCAGGTGTTCGACGTCTCGATCTGGGCGATGAACTTCGCGATGATGTTCGCCCTCGCGCTCGGCATCGACTACGCGCTGTTCCTCGTCGTGCGCTTCCGCGCAGCGCTGATGGGCAGCCACATGAGCCCGGTCGACGCCGCTGGGGTCGCCATGGACACCGCCGGCAAGGCGATCGTGTTCAGCGGCATCACCGTGCTGATCTCGCTGTCGGCCGTGATGCTCGTCCCGAGCCCGGCCTTCCGCTCGATGGCGCTCGGGATCATGCTCAGCGTCATCTTCATCCTCGCGGCGACATTGACGCTGCTGCCGATGGTGCTCGCCAAGCTCGGCCGGAACGTCAACCGCGTCGCCCTCCCGTGGGTGAACGCCGGCGAGCATCGCTCGCCGCTGTTCGCACGCTGGGGCGAGTTCCTCTGGCGCCATCCGATCCTGCCGGGCATCGGCGCGGTCGTGATCCTGCTCGTCCTCGCGCTGCCGATCCTGAATCTCCGTACCGGCATGCCGTCGATCAAGGTCGTCCCGGCTGGCGACTCGTCGCGCATCGGCTACGAGGCGATTCAGGCGTCGATGGGGCCTGGCGCGCCCGGTGCGCTGCAGGTGATCGCGACGACCGCCGATGCGGGTGCCGTGGCCGCCGACCTCAAGGCCGACCCGGGTATCGCCGCCGTGATGCCGCCGATGGATTCGAAGAGCGGCGACCTCGTCCTGCTCCAGGCGATCCCCAAGACCGATCCGTCCGATCCCGCCGTCGGCACGACGATCGACCGGCTGCGCGCCATACTGCCCGCTGGCACGCTCGTCGGCGGCGCGGCAGCCGAGAACCACGACCTCGAGGTCGCGCTCGGCGATGCCACGCCGAAGGTCGTCATCGTGGTCCTCGTGCTCGGATTCCTGCTCCTGCTCGTCGCGCTGCAGGCGCTCCTGATCGCGCTGATCGGCGTCGTCACGAACCTGCTCGCCGTCGGTGCCGCGTTCGGCGTCGCGAAGCTCATCTTCCAGGACGGCACGCTCACGAGCCTGCTCGGCTTCGAGTCGCAGGGCTTCCTCGACGCCTGGGGGCCGGTGTTCTTCTTCGCGATGATCTTCGCGATCTCGATGGACTACACGGTGTTCCTGCTGTCGTCGGCCAAGGAGCACTACGACCACTCGCACGACCCGCACGAGGCCGCGGTCGGCGGCATGGCCCACTCGGGCCGCGTCATCTTCGCCGCCGCTGCGGTGATGGTCGCCGTGTTCTTCACCTTCGCGATCTCGGGCCCGATCCCGCCGAAGGAGATGGGCATCATCCTCGGTGTCGCCGTGTTCCTCGACGCCCTGCTGATCCGCCTCCTGCTGATCCCGGTCGCGCTGCGCCTCTCCGGCAACGCCGCCTGGTACCTGCCGAAGTGGCTGGATCGCATCCTCCCCGACGTGCGCTTCGGCCACTGATCCGCGCTTCCCGGGTCCGATTGGGGTCTGACCCCGATCGGACCCGGGAGACGCGGATCGAATAGCCGGGCGAGGCGTGGCATGCTCTCGCCATGCGCACCTGCCGAGCCGCCCTCCTCCACGAGTTCAACGCTCCGCTCGTCGTCCACGACGACCTCGTCGTCGACGATCCGAAGGAGGGCGAGGTGCTGGTCAAGCTGGGCGCCAGCGGCGTCTGCCGCTCCGACCTCCACACGATCGACTGGACCGGCCGCGTGGACGTGCCGTCGATGCTCGGCCATGAGGGCGCGGGCACGATCGAGGCGGTCGGGCCGGGCGTGAAGAACCTGAAGGTGGGCGACAAGGTCGTGCTCGCGTGGGTCGCGCCGTGCGGGCACTGCCGGATGTGCCAGAAGGAGCGCCCCGCACTCTGCACCGAGCAGGGCAAGTTCGAGTTCGGCTCGCTGCTCGACGGCACGAGCCGGTACTCGATCCATGGCGAGTCCGTCGCCGTCTACTCGAGCTCGACGTTCTCCGAGTACTCCGTCGTGCCCGAGGTCTCCGCGATCAAGGTCGACACCGAGTTGCCGTGGGAGTACCTCGCGCTCGTCGGCTGCGCCGTCACCACCGGCGTCGGCGCCGCGATCAACACCGCCAAGGTCGCCAAGGGCGATACGGTCGCCGTCGTCGGCTGCGGCGGCGTCGGACTCAGCGCCCTGCAGGGCGCGCGCATCAACGGCGCCTCGCGCATCATCGCCGTCGACACGACCCCCTCGAAGCTCGCGCTGGCCAAGGAGCTCGGGGCGACCGACCTCGTCAACGCCTCCGAGGTCGATCCCGTCGAGGCCGTCCTCGCCCTGACCGGCGGCGTCGATCACGCCTTCGAGGCCCTCGGCTTCCTGCCGACGATCGACCAGGCGATCAAGATGACCGGCCGCGGCGGGCAGACCACCCTGATCGGCATGGTCGAGCCGCACGAGCTGACGGAGATCGCGACCGTGAACATGATCACGGACGAGCGCACGATCGCCGGCTCCTGGTACGGCACGTTCCTGCCGAGCCGAGACTGGCCGCTGATCGTCGGCTGGCTCGAGTCGGGTGACCTCATGCTCGACCAGATGATCGAGCGCATCACGCTCGACGACATCAACGTCGCCTTCGACCGCATCCGCTCAAACGAGGCGGCGCGGCAGGTGATCATCTTCTAGCGGCGCTGGCGGCCACCAGCGCCGCTCGTAATACTGCGGGCATGACGCCGCACCCGCTCGATCCCCTCAGCCCCGATGAGCTCGCCGCCGCGATCGAGATCGTCCGGCGCGAGCAGGGCCTGACCCAGAACCACCTGTTCGTCTTCACGCTGCTCGACGAGCCGACCAAGGACGTGCTCAACGCGTGGAAGACGGGCGATCCGATCGACCGGGCGGCGCGCATCACGATCTGGGATCGCGCCGAGGGGCTGCTGATCGAGAGCGTCGTCGGACTCGATGGCACGATCCGCCGCTGGGATCCGCAGCCGGGCCAGAAGGCCGCGCTGCTCGGGCCCGAGGCCGAGGCGTGCATCGCCGCCGCCAAGAGCGACCCGCGCGTGCTCGAGGGGCTGCGCCGCCGCGGCATCACCGACATCGGCCAGGTGCACATGGAGACGTGGCCGTTCGGCATCGACGTGCCCGGCCACCTCGACGACGGCCGGCGCCTGTTCTGGACGCCGATGTGGCACCGCCCCACGCCCGATGCCAACCAGTACGCGCACCCGATCGGCGGCCTGCACGCGATCGTCGCGATCGACCAGGCCGAGGTCGTCGACGTCGAGGACGCGGACGGCATCCCGACACCGCCGAACCCGTGGCCGTACCGCCTCCATCAGACCGGCGGCGACATCAAGCTGAAGCCGCTCGAGATCACGCAGCCCGAGGGCGCATCGTTCGTCGTCGACGGCTGGGAGGTCCAGTGGGAGCGCTGGCGCTTCCGCCTCGGTCACTGCCAGCGCGAGGGCCTCGTCATCAACGACGTGCGGTTCATCGACGAGGGCGTGGAGCGGAAGATCGCGCGGCGCATGTCGATCGCCGAGCTCGTGATCCCCTACGGCGACGAGGGCATCAACGGCGCGGCGCGCAAGGCGGCCTTCGACACGGGCGAGTTCGGCTTCGGCAACTACACCAACTCGCTCGTGCTCGGCTGCGACTGCCTCGGCGACATCACGTATCTCGACGTCGCCGTCGCCGACGCGGCCGGCGAGGTGAACGTCGTCAAGCAGGGCATCTGCCTCCACGAGGAGGACTTCGGGATCCTCTGGAAGCACACCGATACCGACGGCCACGTCGAGGTGCGTCGCGGCCGCCGCTTCGTCGCCTCGTCGATCGCCACGATCGACAACTACGAGTACGGCTACTTCTGGTACTTCTACCAGGACGGCACGATCGAGTTCGAAGGCAAGCTGACCGGCATCCTGCTCACGCGCGCAGGCGTCCCCGGCGCCGACCACCCGTCGGCCACCGAGCTCGACGAGGGGCTGCTCGCGCCGTACCACCAGCACCTGTTCTGCGCGCGCCTGGACATGGACATCGACGGCGAGGCCAACTCCGTCGTCGAGGTCGACTCGCTCGCGCACCCGATGGGACCGGACAACCCCGATGGCAACGCGTACTTCACGCGCCAGACCGTACTCGCCTCCGAGGCCGTCGCCCAGCGCGACATCGATCCGTACGCGAACCGCTACTGGAAGGTCGTCAACCCGAACAAGCTCGATCACACGGGCAAGCCGATCGGGTACAAGCTGATGCCGACGAGCGTCACGTGGCCCACGGCCGATCCCGAGTCGGTGATCGGCAAGCGCGCGCGCTTCATGTACCACCAGCTGTGGGTCACGCCCGAGCGCCCCGATGAGCTCTACCCGGCCGGCGACCACCCGTACCAGCACGAGGGCCTCGACGGCCTGCCGCGCTGGACGACCGCGAATCGCCCGCTCGAGAACGAGGACGTCGTGCTCTGGTACACCTTCGGCGTCAACCACATCCCGCGCCTCGAGGACTGGCCCGTGATGCCCGTCGAGCGCGTCGGCTTCCACCTCAAGCCCGTCGGGTTCTTCCGCCGCAGCCCGGGCATGGACGTCGCGCCGACCGAGACGAAGCACTGCTGCAGCACGAACCCGCACGCCGCGGGCGACGCCGGCTGCTGCTCCTCGGACTGAGCCGAGCGCACGAGTCCCGTGCCGTCTGCCTCACCGTGCGTGAAGCAGACGGCACGGGACACGTTGGCTCACCTCAGCAGCGGTGCGAGCTCGCGCAGCTGCGCGATGCCCATCGGGTCGGCGTCGTCGCCGAGCGGCTGGATCGCGACCTGGTCGGCACCCGCATCGAGGTGCCCGCGCAGCTTCGCGACGACGGTCTCGGCGTCGCCGTGCGCGACGAGCGCGTCGATCAGGCGATCCGAGCCGCCGTCCGCGATGTCGTCCTCGGTGAAGCCCATCCAGAAGAGGTTGCGCTTGTAGTTCTCGATGCCGAGGTACCAGCCGATCGCGGCGCGAGCGCGCTCGCGGGCCTTGGCGGGGTCGGTCTCGATGATCACCTTGTGCTCGGGGATCAGCAGCGGATCGGGGCCGAGGATCTCGCGCGCCTTCGCGGTGTGCTCCACCGGCACGAGGTACGGGTGCGCGCCCAGCGAAAGCTCGCGCGCGACCTCGAGCATCGGCTTTCGCAGCGCGGCGATGATCGTCTGCACGGGCTCGGGCGCGGACTGGCCGATGTCGGGCGAGTTGAACTCGTCCGCGTTCAGCTGCCCGAGGTACTCGCGCATCTTCGCGACCGGCTTGAGGTACGTCGAGCCGCGCGGATCGACCTGCGGGGGGTGGCTGACGCCGAGCCCGAGCAGGAAGCGGTTGTCGAACGAGTCGTTGAGCGTGCGGGATGCGCTCGCCGACGCGAGGGCGTCGCGGGCCCACACGTTGGTGATGCCGCTCGCGACCATGATCTCCTTCGTCGCACCGAGCAGCACCGCGCCGTTCGAGAACGACTCGCGCACGCCCATGCCCTCGGGGTACCAGAGGCAGGTGAAGCCGAGCTCCTCGACCGCGGCCGCGGTCGGTCGGCCGACAGCGGCCGGCACGGCGGTGAGCGGACCGATCCACACGCCCCACGTGCCGAGCTTCGTGCGCATCGCCGCGCGGTCTTCGCTGAGTCCCATCTGTCACCCCTGATCGATCGTGTCTGGCGGCATCATGCCGCGCGCCCCGCCATCGCGCCGCGCCGTCCGGATCTTCGCGGGCGGGTCGACGGCGGATGCCCACCCATCGAATCGGCTCCAGCAGGCGGCGCACCACGGCGCCCGCGTGCGAGCCGCTAGCATCCGCGACGCCCACCGACCTGGAGGTCCGCCATGCGCGCGACGCTCGCACCCCGCATCGCCATTGCACTCACCGTCGCCCTCGCAGTGGGATCCGCGCTGCTCGGCGGCGCGCCCGCGACGCAGGCTGCCAGCGGCCCCGGCGTCTACGCGCGCTGGGCGTGGTTCAAGGACACGTACTGGATCGTGCCGCAGGCGGGCATCTACTCCGTCATGCACACCACCGATCCCGAGGCGTTCGTCGTCACCCGCGGGCAGACGGTGTTCCACATCCAGGACTACTTCAACGGCTACTGGCTCGGCACCGTCGTGGTGAAGCTCACCCGGGCGGAGCAGGTGAGCTGCCAGTGGGTTCTGGGCCAGGTCACCCCGCGCGGCGACGTCTACATGACGATGTACGACCCGACGACCGGAGCCGTCAAGAACAACCCCGTGGGCCGGATGGAAAAGCGCCGAGGTGCGTGGACGATGGTCAACCAGATGACCGGACCGTCGGCGAACGGCGGGACGCTCAGCCACTGGGCCTACATGGTCCAGTCTGCTCCGGGAGACAAGACGTATGACTCGCTGCCGTTCGTCCGGGAGTCGATCCCCGACTTCATGGCCGCCTGTCCGGCAGCGCCGCCGCTGCGCCGCACATAGACCAAACCATGGCCGACACCGCGCCCGCCAAGCCGCACGCCCCGGCGCACGCCATACCGCTCCGCAAGGTGATGCCCTTCGCCTTCGTCGTGCTCGTGATCGCCGGGATCCCGATCCTGATCTCCAACGCCGTCGTCGGCACCGACTACATCATCGCCGCCATCGCCGGCGTGATCCTGGCGCTGTTGGGCGTCGGACTGGTCGGCGGCGTGCGCGGGGGGATGATCACGGTCGGCGTCACCGCGGTGGCAGCGACGATCTCGGTGGCCGTCTCGCCATGGCCGATCGCCGGCGCGGTCTGGCTCGGGATCCTGGGCGCCGCCGTCGGACTGTCGGGACTCCGCGGCTGGGTCGCGTGGACGCCGAGCATCGCCATCTGGTGCTCGTACCTCCTGGTGACGCCGCCGCAGGTGGGCTTCGCGTCGATGTTCCAGGGCGAGCCGATCGTCTTCAGCCTGCACGCCTGCGTGGTCACCGCCGCCGTCGTGCTCGCGTGCGGCGTGCCGATCGTCTTCGTCGCTCCGCATCTGGTGCGTCGCGTGCCGCCGATCCCGAAGCCGCCGGCGCTGTCGACGGAGGCATCGCTCGTGATGGCGGTGTGCCTCGGGCTGCTGCTCCTCGTGGAGGCCGCGGTCGTGCTGAGCGACTTCCGCGTGCCCGCCGCACACTGGCTCCTGCTCACGACGCTCGTAGTCGCGCAGCCCTCGTCGGGACGGACGCTGCACCGCGGGATCCACCGCGCGATCGGTACGACGATCGGCGCCTGCATCGCCGCCGTGATCGTGCTCGCGGGAACGCCCCAGGGCCTGCGGATGACGCTCGGCTACGTCCTCGTGTACTGCGCCGGGGTCCTGATGCTGGCGGCCCGGCCCTACTGGATGTACGCGACGTTCCTCACGCCGGCGGTCATCCTCCTGGCCGAGGGCACCGTGGACGGCCTGTCCGTTACGGCCGCGCGCCTCGGCTTCACGTTGGCCGGGATCCTGCTGGCGTTCGGCGTGATGGTGATCGTCTCGGAGACCGAGCGCCGCTGGCCCGCGCGACACCGCGCCGCCGCACCCGCGTGACGCCGGGTACCCTACGACGGTGATCGACGCCGCCACCACCCAGCGCATCCGTCGCGTGCTCGACGAGCGCCCCGGCAAGCCGCTCGGGATCGTCCTCGACGTGGGCTTCACCAACGGCCTCGCCTCGGCGCGCTCCCTGCGCGACGCAGGCGCGCCGGTGATCGTCGTCGACCACCGCAGGGGCGCGCTCGGCTTCAAGTCGCGCGGCGTCGCACCCGTCCTCGCGCCCGACCCGGCCGTCGACGAGGACGGCTTCATCGACGTGCTCGCCGAGCTGGCCGCGCTGACCGGCCGCACCGGCTTCCTCTTCCCCACGCACGACGCGCACCTCGTCGCGGTCTCGAAGCACGCCGATCGCATCAAGCCGCTCGTGCTGCCCGGCTCGGGCTGGGACGTGATCGAGCCGCTGATGGCGAAGATCCCGCAGATCGAGCTGGCCGAGCGCGCCGGCGTTCCCGTGCCGCGCTCGTTCATGCCGACCACGCGCGCCGAGGCCGAGGCCGCCGCCGCGCAGATCCCGTACCCGGCGATCGCCAAGCCGAGCATCGGCATCGACTTCAAGCACGCCGAGAAGGTGCAGGTGATCCTCGCCAACACGCCGGCCGAGCTCGTCGACGGCTACGAGCGCATCGCCGCGACCGGCGATCGGGCGATCTTCCAGGAGGTCATCCCCGGCGGCGACGACGCGCTCTGGACGGTCGGCTCCTTCAGCAGGGACGGCGGCCAGGCGATCGGCACGTTCTGCGGCCGCAAGCTCGTGCAGCGCCCGCCGATCTTCGGCACGTGCCGCGTCGGCGAGGCGCGTTGGGACGACGCGCCCGTGGCGTACGCCGACGCGCTGCTGCGCACCAGCGGCTTCGACGGCATCACCCAGATCGAGTTCAAGCGCGATCCCCGCGACGGCTCATTCCGCCTGATCGAGATCAACCTCCGCTCGTGGCAGTGGCACTCGCTGGCGCGCCGCTGCGGCGTCGACCTCGTCGGTCTCTGCTACCGCTCCGCCTGCGGCGACCCCGTGGCTCGAGTCGTCTCCGGCCCGCGCCACGACGGCAAGCGCTGGGTCGCCGCCGTCCCGCATCTCAAGGCCGGCTTCGGCGGACGCGAGAGCATCGGCAGCATCGTCAAGCCGCTCGCGGGCCTGATCGAGGAGCCCGTCTTCAGCATTCGCGACCCCAAGCCGGGTGCTGTGCAGGTCGCCGGTCTCGTCGTCGGGCCGGTCAAGCGCCGCCTGCGGCGCGGCTGAGGCGGACTAGCGCCGCGCCGTCGCGCGGATCAGGTCCGCGAGCGATTCGGCCTGCGTCTGGCGCGAGATGCGCGTGCGGACGGCGTCGTCGAGCACGGGGCTCGGCAGGGTGCCCGCGCGCCACGCGTCGACGTAGCGCTCGACCGCGGCGCGCGCGCCCGCCACGTCGTCGGGCGCCACGATCGCGGCGTCGACGGCCGCCAGTTCGCGCGCTGCGGCGCCATCCGGCGGCAGCATCGCCAGCACGGGGCGACCGCACGCGAGCAGCTCCCAGACCTTGCCGGGCAGGAACTTCTCCCCGTGTCCGCCGCCGTCCTGCATGAAGATCAGCGCCACGTCGGCATCGGCCTGCGCCTGCAGCGCGGCGGCGTGCGGCGCGGGCGGCTCGATCGCGACCAGCTCGTCGATACCCAGGTCGGTGACGCGACGGCGATCCGCATCGGGGAAGCCGCCCATGAAGCGCAGACGCACGACGTCGCGCAGCTCGGGCCGGTCGCGCACGAGGTCGGCGACGGCCTGCAGCAGGTGTCGTGGCGAGCGATCGCCGAAGAACCAGCCGGTGAACGCGAACGTGCAGTGGTCGGGGTCGGGGCGCCGCTCGACGGAAGCGAGCTCCTCGAGGTCGATGCCGTTGGGGATGACGGCGAGCGGCAAGCCGGCCCGCAGTCCGCGCACCTCGTCCTCGGCGTGGTCCACGACGCTCGCGGCGTCCATGCCGCCGACGCACCAGCGGGCCAGCCGGGCGATCGCCGCCTGCTTGGCGCGGACGTCGGCGCGCGAAAGATCGAGGTCCGCGTGCGTGAGCCAGGGGTCTCGCCAGTCGGCGATCCACGGCACGTCGGTGCGCGCGCGGATCATGCGACCGGCGACGGCGACCGTGTGCGGCGGCGTCGTCGTGATGAAGGCATCGAATCGGCCCGTCTTCAGCAGCTTCAGCGCGGCGGGCACCACGTCGGCCAGCCACGGCGCGTTGGCATCGGGCAGGAGCAGCCGCTGCGGCGCGAGCGACGCCCGCACCGCGAGCCGCTTCGCCGTCGTCGGCGCCTGGCGAATGCGCTCGCCGGGCAGCTGCCGCAGCGACGGCCCCCGGTACTTGACGCGGTGGACCGTGACGCCGGTGGGGATGCGCGCGACGGAGGCGGGATCCTCGGCGAGCCACTTCGCGTCCGTCGGCACCAGCATCTCGACGTCGATGCCCAGCTGGGGCAGCCGCCGCGAGAACTGGATCGTGCGCTCCACGCCGCCGCCGCTCGTGGGCGGGTAGTAGAAGGCGATGAAGAGGACGCGGAGGCGATCGGTCATCGCGTCCAAGGGTACGGGAGGACATGACAACCGCGCGGATGTGGCGTCCACCCCCTCAACGACGCCGACACCTGACCTCCGTGTGTGCGGGGTGGACGCCACATCCGCGCGGTTGTCATGTCCTCCCCGGATCCAGCGCCGCCCCGGATTGCGCGTTGGCAACGGCCTCTCCCTAGGGTGAGTCGTCAACGGGGGCTGCCGGGCACACGGACATTATGGGCCCGGACCCCGCCCCTGATTCGGGATCAATCATCAGCTGGCGATTCTTCCCTATGGGTCCGGGCCCATAATGTCC
>CAWUMZ010000011.1:0-21689 GCA_963923625.1 uncultured bacterium
CGCCCGCCGCGATGAAGGCCGTGGCCGCCGAGCTGCTGCACAAGACCGACGCCGGGGGTGTCGTGCTGGGCGTCACGACGAAGGAGATCGCGGCCGAGACCTTCGCCTCCATGAAGCACCGTGTCGAGGAGGCCTCGGGACTCGCCCTCGACGGCATCTGGGTCGAGAAGATGGCCGCGTCCGCCGGCGTCGATCTCGTGGTCGGCGCGCGTCGCGATCCGTCGTTCGGTCCGGTCGTCCTGATCGGCGTCGGAGGGGTCTTCGTCGAGGTGCTCGACGATGTCGTGATCGCCCCGGTGCCCACCGATGCCGCGCACCTCGCGGGGCTGATCCGCACCCTGCGGGCGTTCCCGCTGCTCGATGGCGCGCGTGGTCAGGAGCCCGTGGACTGCCTCGCGGTGGCCGAGATCGCCGTGCGGCTCGGGGATCTGCTGATCGCGAACCCGGAGATCGGCGAGGTCGAGATCAATCCGCTGCGCGCCACGTCCGGTGGCGCCACGGCGCTCGATGCGCGAATCGTCATGCTGGGCTGATCCGCACGGCGGCACCGTGCGAACTGAGAGTGGGGGAACGCCAGGGTCCGTCCACCTCGGTGGGCGGGCCCTCGCGTTGCCCACGCTTTCACTCCTGCCAGCGCCCGCGGACGAGCGTCGAGTTCAGGGGGCGCTTAGCCGGCGTTGAGGAGCAGCTTCGTGTCGTCGACGGCGTGGATCGTCACGGTGGCGATGGTCGTCGGGACGTCCGCGATCGCGGTGTAGTTGTCGCAGGCTCCGGCGGTCGCCGAGTAGTTGCGGACGCCTGACGCGGTGCTGTCGTACGTGAATGTCGTGGCGCCATTGAGTCCGCACGCGTTGATGCGCGTGTTGCCGTCCGTGGGGCGATCAATGGAGACCGACGTGCCGGCGGGGACGATGCACGTCGACATTCCGCTGGCGGGGTTGACCGTGAGACCGCATGGCGGATCGAACGAGAAGGTGAACGTGACGCCAGGCGGCACCGAGAGGTACGAGTTCTGCCCGTAGCCGACGGAGTTGTAGGTCGAGTTCCTCGTCGCCCACCCGACCTGGGTTTGGGCGCCGCACGGCTGCAAGGAGTAGGTGATGTCGGGTCGCGGGGCGAAGTGGCGCACTTTGAGCCCTGCGCCGCACGCGTAGGTGAGTTGCGTGCCGTCAGCGGCGTTGTTGAGGAAGATGTAGTCGGCGTACCAGGCGGTCGTGTAGCACTGCGCCAGGCGCTCGCCGACGTAGGTCGTTCCGGTGCTGCACGGCGAGATCGTCGCGCTGTCGACGAACAGCTCGCCGCGGTAGCGGCCGGGGGCGGGGTGGCCAGTGGTGCGCATCCCCAGCATGCTGCCCTGCCCGATCACGGTGTAGCGGAATGAGATGCGGCCGTTGGCCTGGCGAGGATCACGCAGCGTGACGATCGTCTGCATGGAGCCGGTCGCGCCCGATGTCACAACTGCGGCGTTGGGCGGATCGGTCGTGAAGCCGTTCGCCTGCCAGCCGTTGACGAGGGCCGCAGCGGTGCTCGAACCGGCCTTCCGCGCGGGACGGTTGGTGAACCACGACAGCGGCGCGCTGGCGGGCACGCTCACGCGCATCGCCCGTCCGGAGCCGCTGATCTGCAGATCCTTCGACGTCACGCTGTAGAGCAGTGACGAATCCGAGGCGGACGCCGTCGCGGCCAGGGTCAGCAGGACGGCGGCGGCGAGCAGGAAGGTGGTGATGCGTATGCGAGTCATGCGTCGTCTTCTGCGCCGCTAGTTGACGCGGTAGGTTGTCAGCAGCGTGAGCGTGTCAGTGCTGGTGAAGGTCAGGTTGTCGATCTCCGATCCGGTGTTCGCCGCGTACTCGCGAGCGATCTGACCGAAGGCGCCGGTGAGGTTCGCCGTGCAGACGGGCAGCGGACCGGTCGTGTTGAAGTCGTAGGAGTAGTACCACTGGTTGTACTGCCAGAGATCGTCGTTCCAATGCACGTAGCCGTACTTGATCCCGCTCTGGGTGACTGAGCCTCCGCCCGTGCTGCTGGCGGGATGGCAGCCCTGGACGTTCAGCCACGGCGATTGACCGCGCACCACGTAGTTCGTGTTGGCGGGGAGGATGCAGAGGTAGCCGGTGGCGGCCGTCGATCCAACCGTTCTCGAGCTGTCGAACGACGCCGGGCAGTACACCATCGGTGCATCGTCGATGAACAGGCTGGCGCGCGCGTAACGGCCGAGCGACGGGCGTCCCGTCGTCTGCATGTCCAGCATCTTGCCGTCACCGAGAACGCGGTACCGGAAGCTGACGCGGCCGCTGCGCACCCGCGGATCGCTCAGGACGACGATCGTCTGCATCGTGGAGCCCCTGCGCGTGGTGACCAGCGCGGCATTCGGCGGATCGGCGTCGAAGTGCTGCAACGGCCACGCGGCCGCGAGCGATTCGGCGCTGGCGGTGCCGGCGGTGCGTCCCGGCCGGTCGCTGAACCACGAGAGCCTGCTCGCGCCCGGCATCGAAACGCGGGTATTGCCTTTGGTACCCGTGATCGCGACGTCGTTGGCCGTGATCGAGAAGAGCGTCGACGGTGCGGCGCACGCGACCGAGGCGACGAGGAGCAGCGTACCGAGCACAAGGGCGGCGATCGAACTGCGGATGATGATGTTCATGGTTGGACTCCCGGTGCGCCGGTGATCGGTTGCACACATGTGATTGTGCTTGTGCCTGACAAAAGAATCAGTGACGCCGGTCACTGTAGCGAGTCACCCTCACGCACGGCACACGACATGGACACCCGGGAGGCGATCCCCGATCATGCCGGTGTGAGCGCCGTCGTCCTGTTTCCCACCTGCCTCGGGGACATCGTCGCGCGGCAGACCGTCGCCGACGCGAACGAGGTTCTCGAGCGATTGGGGCTCGCAATCCGCGAGCCGAAGGGCGCTACCTGCTGCGGCCAGCCGGCGTTCAACAGCGGCCACGACGCCCCCGCGCGATCCGTCGCCCGCGCGACGCTGCGCGCGCTCGACGACGGTACTGCCGATCCCATCCTCGTCCCGTCGGGCTCGTGCGCGAGCATGATGCGCGTCCACTGGCGCGAGCTGTTCGAGGGCACGGAGCACGCGGAGAGCGCGATGCGGGTTGCGCGGCGCGTCCGCGAGCTGTCGTCCTTCCTCGCCGAGCACGCTGCTGCGATCGCCGCGCTGGAGCCGCGTCTGACGGCGCGCGTCGGCTACCACGACAGCTGCCACATGCTCCGCGAACTGCGTATCCAGCAGGCGCCGCGCGACGTGCTGGCGGCGATCGAAGGCGTGGAGCTGATCGAGCTCGCGAGCGCGGAGCGCTGCTGCGGCTTCGGCGGCACCTTCAGCGGGCGCTACCCCGAGGTCTCGGTCGCGATGGCCGACTCGAAGATCGAGGACATGATCGATGCGCGCATCGATCTGCTCGTGTCAGCGGATCCCGGCTGCCTGCTGCAGCTCGGTGGACGTCTGTCGCGCCGCGGCGCGCCCGTGCGCACGCTGCATCTGGCGTCGGTGCTCGCGGAGGCGCTGCGGTGAGCGTGAGTGAAGACGTCGGCGGGACGCCGCTGCCCGAGGGCTGGGCGGCACCCGCGCATCAGCCGGGCGCGTTCGAGCTCCCGACCACGACGTTCGCCCAACGTGCGCACCGCACGATGGCTCGGCCCTTCGCCCGTCGGGCGATCGCGGGCGCGACGGATCACGCCGTGGCGCTCACGCTCGCCAAGTTCGAGGGCATCGATCACGACGCGCTTCGCGATCAGGGTCGCCAGATCCGGGCGCACGCGATCGCCAATCTGCCCGACTACCTGGAGCAGTGGATCGACAACGCCGAGGCCAATGGCACCATTGTGCACTTCGCCGCCGACGAGTCCGAGGCGCGTCGCATCATCGCGGGAATCTGCGTCGACGAGGAGATAGCGAGCGTCGTCAAGTCGAAGTCCATGGCGTCGGAGGAGGTCTCTCTGAACTCCGCACTCGAGGGTGCGGGCGTCGATGTCTTCGAGACCGACCTCGGCGAGTTCGTCGTGCAGGCGATGGGCGATCGGCCGGGGCACGTCATCGCGCCGATCCTGCACCGCACCAAGGACGAGGTGCATGAGCTGTTCTCGAAGATGGCCGGGCGGGACCTCCCGAATGAGGCAGAGGAACTGACCGCGTTCGCGCGCGCCGGCCTCCGGCATGCGTTCCTGACCGCCGATGGCGGCATCACCGGAGGCAACTTCCTGATCGCCGAGACCGGCGAGATGATGCTCGTCACCAACGAGGGCAATGGCCGCCTCACCTCCGCGGCGCCGCGCGTGCACATCGCGCTCGTCGGCATCGAGAAGCTGATCCCGCGTCGCCGCGACCTCGCGGTGCTGCTGCCGCTCCTCACGGGGCACGGCACCGGACAGCAGATCACCACCTACGTCACGGTGACGGGGGGGCCGCGCCGCGCCGGCGAGCCGGACGGTCCCGAGCAGACGCACGTCGTGCTGCTCGACGCCGGACGCAGCGCGCTCCTCGGAGGGGAGTTCGAGGAAGCGCTCCACTGCATCCGCTGCGGCGCGTGCCAGAACATCTGCCCTGTCTATCGCCAGGTCGGCGGCCACGCCTACGGCTGGGTCTACGGCGGCCCGATCGGCGCGGTCCTCACGCCGCTCTTCCGCGGACAAGTGGAGGGCGGCGAGGTAGCGCAGGCGTCCACCCTATGCGCGGCCTGCGATGACATCTGCCCGGTGCGCATCCCGCTGCACGACCTCCTGCTCGGCCTGCGACGCCAGCGCGAAGAGGAGCGAGCCGTGACGCGACGCGAACGGCTCGCGTTCGCCGCGTGGGGCCACCTCTGGAGCCATCCGCGCCTGTACCGCGCCAGCACTGCCGTCGGCCGTGGAGCCCTCGGCGCGCTGGCCTCCGAGGGCGTCGTCCGGAGCCGGCTACCCGGCCTGCGTCGCTGGACGGACGAGCGTGACCTGCGCGTGCAGAAGGCCAGACGATCGTGACCGACCGCGCATCGTTCCTCGCGGCCGTGCGCTCCACGCCACGTGGTGCGGATCCCGGGCTCCCGGACCGTTTGCAGGTGCCAGGGGCGCCCACGGAGCTCCGTGCCGGCGAGGACCCCGTCGCACGGCTGGCAGCGGAGTGCGAGGCCAACTCCACGGTCGTGCACCGCGTGGCGACGTCGGCGGTTGACGCGACGATCGTGAGCATCCTCGTCGGTGCCGGGGCGAAGACCGTTGCGGTGACTGCCGATCTCGGGGAACGCGTGGCCGACCTGCGCACGGCTGTTGCGGACGCGGGCATCGAGGTCGGTGACTACTCCGACGTCGCGCCCGATCGACCTCGCGCGGGCGCGCTCGATGCGACGGTGACCGGGTGCGTGGCCGCGATCGCCGCCACGGGGTCGATCATCACGGCCGCGGCCGGCGCCGGTCGGGCCGGCGCGCTGATCGCGCCCACGCACGTGTGCGTGGTGGAGCGGGGACAGATCGTCAGCGGCCTGCACGAGCTCTTCGACGGCGAAGTGCTGGGCGACGTGGGAAGCCTCTTCGCCCTGCAATCGGGGCCGAGCCGGAGCGCCGATATCGAGAAGGTGCTGATCCTCGGCGTGCACGGGCCCGGCAACGTGCACCTCGTGATCGTCGACGACTGACGCCTACGCCACGATGTCGACCGGAGTTCCCGGACGCACGAGCGGTGCGATCTTCGTGATGCCGGGATCCGGCACGCGGATGCAGCCATGTGAGGGGTTCGTGCCGGCCTCGGCCCAGAGGGCACCACGCGCGCCGTGGATGGCGACTCGACCAGGCCCGCCGGCGAATTCGAACAGCACGTTGGAGTGCGCGGTCAGGTGCAGTGCCCAGGGCCCGAGCGGGCTGATGTACGGCTCGCGGACCTTCTGGTAGATCGCGAAGCGGCCCTTCGGGGTCGGAGTCGCGGGCGCCCCGAGCGCGACGCCGAGGCGCTTGATCAGATGCCCCTTGCGGTAAACGCTCAAGGTGTGGCGCTTGAGCGAGATGATCACCCGCGTGGGGTCGACGGAGACGACGGTGTTCGCCTCCCGGATCCAGCCGGTAGACCCGTTCGGGCGAGTCGGCAGCAGGACGCGCAGCCACCCGGCTCCCGTCTGGTCGACGACCCGCTCCACCACGTCGAGGACGACGGGATTGCCGGTGCTCGCGATCCACGGGGCGATCGTCTTCTCGGCTGCGGCACCGCCCGGCTGCTTGTAGACCCCGACGCGCGTGACGAGTCGGGCGACGTGCGTCAGCCGCTTGGTGGGAGCGAAGGTGGGATCGGGCGTGACGACGGGCGCCGGCGCGGCGGGAATGCTGTCAGCCGCGACCGCGTTGGCGGTCGCCGTGTCGGCACTCTGCGCGTGGGCAAGTGACGGCACCAGTGCGAGCGAAGCCGCCAGGGTGAGGGCGAGCGGAAACGAGCGGCGCATGGCCCAAGTATCCATGATGCAGGTGCGGTTGGCGGCTGGACGGGAAGCCGGAACCCATGCGACGATCCGGCCATGTCCGCGCAACATCGCTCGCTCTGGCTCGAACAGGCCTATACCGGTTCCACCGACCGACCGCCGCTGCGCGGGGGTGAGCGCGCCGACGTCGCGATCGTCGGCGGCGGCTTCCTCGGCCTCTGGACCGCGATCCAGCTGAAGGAGCGCGAGCCGGGTGTCGACATCGTCATCATCGAGAAGGACATCTGCGGCGGTGGCGCCTCCGGTCGCAACGGCGGCGAGGTGCTCAGCTGGTGGGCCAAGATCGAGACGCTGATCAAACTGGTCGGCGAGCGCGAGGCGCTCGATCTCGCTCATGCATCGGAGCGGGCCATCGGTGAGATTCAGGCGGCGTGCGAGCGCTACGCGATCGACGCGCAGTTCCGGCGAGCCGGGTACCTGTGGACCGCGACCACCGACGTGCAGCGTGGTTCGTGGCGCCCCGTCATGGAGGTCGCCGCCGGTCTCGGCGTGCATCCGTTCGAGGAGCTATCGCCGGAGGAGATCGCTCGCCGCACCGGCTCGCCCGTGCACCTCGAGGGCGTCCTCGACGCATCCGCCGCGACCGTGCACCCCGGCTACCTCGTTCGCGGACTCGCGCGCGTGGCGCTGCAGCTCGGTGTCCGGATCTACGAGCACACGCCGATGGTCGAGCTGGACCGGCGTTCGCCGGCGGTCATCCGGACGCCCGACGGCGCCGTCACGGCCGATAAGGTGATCCTCGCGATCAACGCGCACGCCGCCGGACTGCGCGAGCTGCATCGCCAGATCGTAGCCATCTCCAGCGACATGGTCTCGACGCCGCCGATCCCCGAGCGCCTCGAGGAGATCGGCTGGACCGGCGGCGAGGCGATCTCCGACTCGCAGCTGCAGATCCACTACTACCGGACCACCGCTGACGGGCGGGTGACGTTCGGCAAGGGCGGTTGGGGCATTGCCTTCGGCGGACGCATGGGTTCCGGTTTCGACCGCGATCCCAAGCGTGCGGCCGACGTGACGCGCGGGTTCCGTCGCCTCTACCCGAACCTCGCCGACGTCGGCATCGACCGCGACTGGAGCGGACCGATCGACCGCTCGCCGACTGGCATCCCGCTTTTCGGCAACCTCGGCGGGCGCTCGCACATCCTCTACGGCGCCGGATTCTCCGGCAACGGCGTCGGGCCGTCGCATCTCGGCGGCGAGATCCTGGCGGGGATGGTGCTCGGCGATCGTGACGGCATCGCGACCTGCGGCCTCGTCAACGGCCGCCCCGGTTCGCTGCCGCCTGATCCGATCCGCTACATCGGCGCGCACGTGGTGCGCACCGGCGTCGCCGCGAAGGAGGCCCGTGAGGCCGTCGGGCAGAAGCCCAACCGGGTCTCCGAGTTCCTGGCCGGGCTCGCCCCGGGCGGCATGATCCCGAAGAAGGCGAAGAAGAAGGCGTAGCTCAGTCGCCGGCCGCGGCGACCGTGCGGTCGTCAGCGGGTTCGACGGCGCGTGCCACGAGCGTCACCTCGACGCGATTGTCGTGGAACGTGGGGGAACCGCCCATGTCTGCATCGCGCACCGGCGTCGTTGCGTTGACGTTGCTGCCGCCGCCGTCCTTGGCCCAGTACGCCTTGTAGGACCACGCGACGCCGTCGCGGGCGTGCGGGTGGATCGCCGCTGCGCAGCGGAAGGCGCCGCGGTCGTTCGCGACCTCCACGGTGTCCCCATGCTCGATGTCCCGTTCCTCGGCGTCGGCGGCGCTGAGGAAGATCGTCGGCCCGCCGGTATGGCGGAGGTGTCCCGGGAGATCGGCGAAGGTCGAATTGAGGAAGAAGCGCTGGGCCGGCGAGATCAGGATCAGCGGGAAACGCTCGGCGAGCACCGGATCGGCCCCTTCGTGCGACGGGGTGTAGCCGGGCACCGGGTCGAGACCCTCGTCGGCAAGCGACGGTACGGTGATGTGCAGCCGGCCATCCGGCGTGGGGAAGCCGCCGTGGGCGTGTGGCGCGGTGCCGCGGATGTCGTCGATGCGGGCGTACCCGGTCTCGCAGAGCGACTCGAACGTGATTCCGCGGTCGCGCGCGAGATCGGTGTCGATGAACTGACGGACGAGCGCCTCGTCGGAATCGTGCAGCCGCGGATGATCGAGCCCGAGCTCCGTCGCCAGGCGCCGGAAGATCTCGGTGTTCGGCAGGCACTGTCCGATCGGGTCGATCGCCGGGAGGTTGAGCGTCAGGTAGTGGTGGCCGTACGAGGGGTGGATGTCGAGATGCTCGGTCTGCATGGTCGCGGGCAGCAGCACATCGGCGAACAGCGCGGTGTCCGTCATGCGATGCTCGAGCACGGTCACGTGCAGGTCGTCACGGCGGAAGCCGCGCTGGGCACGCACCTGGTCGGGCACGGTCGCGGCGGGATTCGTGTTCCACACGACGAGCGAGTGCACCTGCGGCTCCTGAGCCGTATCGGTGAGCGCCTCTGCGAGACGCGACATGTTGATCATGCGCGCCTGGGGGCGCGGCAGATCCGCGGGCTCCTCGAGATCGACGGTGATGTCGTCGAAGCGACCCGCGGTCTCGGGCAGCACACCGCCGCCGACGCGTCGGAAGTCGCCGGTGACGGCGCCGAGGATCATGATCGCGCGGTAGGCGGCGCCGGCACCGCCGTGACGCTGCAGCCCGAGCCCCATGCGAATCGCGGTCGGGCGCGTGGTGATCATGCGGTCGGCGAGACCCTGCACCTCACCGAGATCGAGACCGCAGATGGCGGCAGCCTTGGCCGCGTCCCAGTCGGCCAGGCGCTCGCGCAGGTCGGGCCACCCGACGGTGCACTCGGCGAGCCACTCCTCGTCGCAGGCGCCTGCGGCCAGCAGTTCTCCCATCAGCCCCATGGCGAGCGCGCCGTCCGTGCCGGGGAGGAGCTGCAGGTGCTGGTCGCAGCGGAGTGCGGTGTCCGTGGGCAGCGGATCGATCGCCACCACGTGCGCCCCGTTGCGCTGGGCCTCGTGGATGAAGTGCCACTGGTGCATGTTCGACGAGAGCAGGTTGGCGCCCCAGACGAGGATCAGCTGCGAGTGCACGAAATCCTCGGGGTCCATGCCGACAGGTCGATGCATGGTCACCTTCATCGCCGCGGTGGCCGCGCCGGTGCAGATCGTCGTGCCGAGGCGGGTGGCGCCGAGGTGCTTGAACAGGCGCTGCCCGAGCGACCAGCCCTGCACGGCACCGAGCGTGCCCGCGTAGTAGTACGGCAGGATCGCCTCGGGGCCGTGTCGATCGATCGTCTCGCGGATGCCAGCGGCAGCCAGGCCGATCGCCTCGTCCCAGTCGATCTCCTGGAAGCGCCCGTCGCCCTTTTCGCCGACGCGGCGCATCGGCACCGTCAGGCGGTCCGGCGCGTACACGGCGTCCAGGTACCGATTGACCTTGCCGCACAGGGAGCCGCGGGTGTACGGGTGATCCTTGCGACCCCGCATGCGGACGGCGCGGCCGTCCTCGACCTCGATCTGCCAGGCGCAGGTATCGGGGCAGTCGAGCGGGCAGGCGCCGTTGACGGTGCGCTTCATGCGCCGAGTGTACGCGACGGCGCCGTGTCCGGAAAGCGACTCAGGACCGGCTGCGTGCTCGGGCCGCATCGACCACGAAGCGGAAGAGCGCTTGCTGCTCGGGCTCGTGCATCTTCTCGGGGTGCCACTGCACGCCGATGGCCGACCAGTCACCGGTGCTCTCGAGCGCCTCGACCACGTCGCCCACCTTCGCCGTCGCGACGAGATCGCCCGGATCGGTCACGGCCTGATGGTGGATCGAGTTGACGACGAACGAGCGCCGCCCCATCACCTCGGCGATGCGCGAGTCGGCCGCCACCTCGACGTCATGCCGGGAGCCCATCAGCGCCTCCGGGGTGTGCTCGATGAGGGGATGGCCGTGCTCCTCCTGCAGGTCCTGGATCATCGTGCCGCCAGCCGCGACCGCCAGCGTCTGCATGCCGCGGCAGATCCCGAGCACCGGAAGGCGCCGCTCGCGCGCGCCGCGCGCCAGCGCGAGCTCCCACACATCGGCACCCGCGTTCGTGTCCTCGAGGTCCGCCAGCGTCTCCGCGCCGTAGTGCTCGGGATGCAGGTCGCCGCCGCCCGTCAGCACGAGGCCGTCGAGCAGATCGAGCACTGCCTCGGGGTCGTCGTTGTGCGGGATGATCAGCGGCAGGCCGCCGGCGCGCGTGATGCCATCGGTGTAGCCCGGATCGAGCGTGTAGAGGTCCGTGCGATCCCCGAGGTAGGTGGGGAGGTCGCGCCGAAACGCGGTCAGGCCGATGACGGGCGGTCGCATGGGTGCAGCCTATCGGCTACCCGAGCGGCCACGGCAGGTCCGGCATGTGCCGCGTCCACGTGGCCTCGAGCGATCCGTCCTCGATGATCGTCGTGAGCGCAGCGTCGAGCGCGGCGCGCAGCGCGTCCTCACCGTGGCGCACGGCGATGCCCCACTGGTTGCGGGTCTCGATCGTGAACGCGAGCCGCAGCTCCGGGTCCTCGTCCAGCGGCACCATCACGACGTCGTCATCGACGAAGCCGTCGATCTCGCCGGAACGCGTGGCGGCGATCATGTCGGCGTACACGTCGTCCGTGGCGCCGTCGAAGGGCACGGGGATGACGCCGGGGAACGTCTCGGTGAGCGCCATGTTGGTGCTCATCGCGATCGCGCCGATGCGCTTGCCGGCGCATTCCAGCGGGTTCGAGATCGTGCTCTCGGAGCGCGTGACGAGCGACTCGTTGAAGACGGCGTACGGGCGCGTGAAGTCCGCCAGCGTCCGACGGTGGTCGGTGATGCCCTGGCCGCACCAGACGCCATCCACGCGTCGCGCGTGCAGCGCGGGGTAGAAGTCGCTCCACTCGAGCGGCACCCAGACGAGGTCGAGGCCGAGCTGATCGGCCACGAGGCGCGCGGCATCGGGCTCGTAGCCGGGGCGGGTGCCGTCCGGGCGCATCAGCCCCATCAGCGGCGGGGCGTCGAGGTCGCCGCAGCCGAGGGTGAGTGCGCCGGGCGTGACGAGGTCGTACCCGCTCACGGGATCCACTGCCTGTACATCATGTCCTCCCAATCGGTGACGGCGCCGCAGAATCGCGCCCACTCATCGCGCTTGAACTCGGTGTAGAGCTGCGTCAGGTCCTCGCCGAGGGCACTCCTCACCCACGGCGACGCGGCGAAGCGCTCGACGGCATCGCCGAGTGTGAGCGGCAGCGAGTCGAACTTCTCAGGTCCGACGACGCCGGGCTCCGGTGCCGGGCCCGGGTCGATCGCGTTCGCGAGCCCGTCCTCCATGGCGGCGGCGATCAGCGCGTGGGACAGATACGGATTGACGATCGAGTCGGGGAGCTTCAGCTCCAGCCGGCCGCTGGCGCTCACGCGGACGCTGCGGCTGCGATCGTCGAGACCCCAGTCGACGCGCGATGGCGCGAACTGTCCGGCATCCCAGTAGCGCTTGTACGAGTTGACCGTGCTGCCGTAGACGGCCATCGACTCGCCGGCGTGCTTGAGCAGGCCGCCGAGCGCGTGCTTCGCGGTGTCGGTGATGTGCAGCTCGCGCCGACCGGGCTCGGCGAATGCGTTCGCTCCGTCCTTCCAGAGCGAGAGGTTGTGGTGGCAGCCGTTGCCCATGATGCCGATCTCCGGCTTGGGCATGAAGGTCACTTCGATGCCCAACTCGCGCGCCACCTGCACGCAGATCTGGCGGTAGGTGATCAGGCGATCGGCGGTGCGATCGGCGCGGTCGTACATGAAGTTGAGCTCGATCTGCCCGGCGTCCTCGTAGTCGCCCTCGATCATGTCGATGCCCATTGCGCGGGCGTAGCGGATGACGCGCTGGTAGATCGCGCGAGTCTGCTCGAGGGTGCCCGCGTGATACGCGGTGCTCACACCGGGGCGGGAGACGGGGTCGTAGCCGTCGCCCTTCCACGTGATCTCCGGCTCGGTGCCGCTCCGGAGCTCGTACCCGGTGCGCTCCTCGAGGCCGTCGATGGCGCGTCGCATGGCGCCGCGCACGTCCGTCGAGAGCGGCGCGCCGGGATCGCGGTGGCTGTCGTCGCGACGGTACAGCGAGCAGAGGAAGCGGCCGACACCGGGCTCCCACGGGAGCACCTGGAAGGAGTCGGCGTCGGGCATGACCGCGAACTCCTCGGCGGCGATGCCGCCGCCGAACAGCTCGCCGTGGCGGTCAGCCGCGACATCGGCGATCGCCGAGCCGTGGAACTGCACGCCCTTCTCGAGGCTGCGGCGGAGGTGTCCCGCTGGCACGACCTTCGCGAGCACGCGGCCGTTGATGGTGACGAACTGGTAGTAGATGAACTCGACATCGGCCTGCTTGACGCGGGCGGCGAGGTCATCGGCGGCGCGGGCATTCGCCTCGCGGTGGCGGGTCAGTGCGTCGGTCATCGTGCCTCCTCGCGGTTCCAGGTGATGACCTGGCGGATCGGTCCCGTGTTGCCGGAGTCGGGCAGCCATTCGGGCTCCTCGGCGTAGCGCAGGCCCGGGAGTCGCCGGGCGAGCAGCGCGAGGGCCTCGGTCATGTCGCCGCGGGCGATGAAGTGCCCAAGGCAGTAGTGGCGACCACCGCCGAAGCCGAAGTGCTTCGGACGGGTGTCGTTCGTGATGTCGAAGTCGGGTGCGTCGACGGCCCGGGGATCGGTGCCGCTCGACTCCGTGAACAGGTGGATCGTCGTGCCCTTCGGCACGTGGATGCCGTCGATATCGCAGTCCTCGGCGGCCTCACGCGTCACCCATGTCGTCGTGGGGCGGATGCGCATGACCTCCTCGACGGCGTTGGCGGCGTACTCCGGATGCTCGCGCAGCAGGTCCCATTGCTCGGGGTGGCGCACGAAGAGGTCCATCGCCAGCCCAAGCTGGTTGCGCGTCGTGTCGATGCCGCCCTGGAAGAGCAGGATCACCGTCGTGCGGAGCTCGGCGTCGGAGAGGCGGTCACCGTCTTCATTGGCATCGACGAGCGTCTGCAGGAAGTCGTCCTTGGGCTCGGCGCGCCGCTCGGCGATCAGTCCATCCGCGTAGATGCCCATCTGCTCGAGTCCCCATTCGACCTCGTCGAGGCGCTCCTTTGCGGCGATCGACAGCGCGAGGCTCATCTTCTCGGCGTAGAGCGCGAGCTCCTCCCAGTTGGAGTCGTCGACGCCGAGCAGGCGGCAGATGACCCGCGTCGCGTACGGCTCCGAGAACTGGTGCATGAACTCGCACTGGCCGTCGTCGATGAAGCTGTCGATCAGCTCGTTCCCGAGCTCCTGGAACTTCGGGACGAGTCCCTCCACATGGCGCGAGGAGAAGGCGGGATTGACCAGCTTGCGCAGGCGGACGTGCTCGGCGCCCTCCTTGTTGAGCACGATGTTCGCCCACCAGGTGGCCCAGTCGCCGGTGATGCCGTTGTGCTCCGACCAGCGGGCGCTGCCCTGGATCAGGCGCTTGTCGTTGACGAGGGCGCTCACCTCGGCATAGCGGAGGACGGCGAGGCCGTACGGCGTGCGGGCGTAGGGACCCGCGTCACGCGCGGCCCGGACGAGCTCGGAACGGACGGAGAACGCGGGATCGTTGACGTCGAAGAACGGCAGATCCGGGGCGTCGATGGGGGAGACGGTCGTGGCCATGCGGAGAACTCTACTCCTTAGGTTTCAAGAATCAAGTGCCAGATGCGAGGCGGCCGAGGTGCAGGCCGACGATCCAGTCGTAGGTCGCCTCCACATGCGCCACCATCGCCTCCCGCGCCACGGTGGGATCGGCCTGCAGGATCGCGGCGAGGATCGGCGTGTGCCCCATGGTCGAGGCGCGCACGGCCTCGGTCGATTCGCTGCCGGGCAGCGAGCCGAGGATCTCCCCGAATTCCGCCTGGATCGCCGTCTCGGCTGCGACGAGCCGCGGGCTGCCAGTCGCCTCGGCGACGGCAAGATGGAAGCCGCTGTCGGCGAGTCGATAGCCGGCGAAGGCGCCGAAGGCCGAAGCCTCCGCCTGCGCAGCGGCGTCGGCGATGCGAGCTCGCGTGTTCGCATCTGCCCTCTGGGCCGCCAGGTATGCGGTCTCACCGGCAACCGCCCGCCGCCAGTCGACGAGATCACGCAGCTCATCGTGGGTGGGGATGCGACGCGCATTGCCGAGGGGGCGGGCGATGTCGTCCACGACGAAGGTCCCTGCGCCGCGCCCGCGGCGCGTCTCGACGTAGCCGGCGTCCCGCAGGATCGCCAGCGCCTGGCGGAGCGTCATCGGCGCGACGTCGAGGCGTTCTGCGAGCTCGACCTCCGACGGCAGTCGCTCACCGGGTTGCAGGACGCCGGAGCCGATCGCCTCGCCCAGACGCCGGACGATGCGTTCAACGGCTCCCTCCACGTGGAGCGGCGAGAAGACGGTGTCGCGGGCTGTGGTTGGCGTGCTCATGAACTCCATGGAGCAGAGTACTTGAACCACGCGCCCGCTGCCGGATTCCGACGCCTCCCGTACCCTGACGCGGTGGAGTTCCGCTGCGCACTCGTCGGTCTCGCCGGTCGACCCAACGTCGGCAAGAGCACGCTCGTCAACCGCATCGTCGGGGAGCACGTGACGATCACGTCGAGTCGGCCGCAGACGACGCGGCGCCGGATTGCCGGCATCGCGCACGGCGACGGCTGGCAGCTTGTGCTGGCGGACCTGCCGGGGATTCAGATCCCGCGGGACGGCCTCACCCGCCGGATGGCCGAGAGCGTGACCGAGACGCTTGCCGATGTCGACGTCGTCCTGCTCGTCCTCGATGGCACGCAGTCGATCGGCGGTGGTGATCGCGCCAGCGCTGAGGCAGCGTACGCGGCTGGCGTGCCGGTGATCGTCGTCGTCAACAAGACCGACGGCATGCCACCCGAGCGGATCGCCGCGGCGATGCAGGCCGCCGCCGAGCTCGGCCCGTTTGCGGAGCTGCACCCCGTATCCGCGAAGACCGGCGACGGGGTGGAGGCGCTTGTCGCCGACCTCGTGCGTCTCGCGCCTGAGGGACCGGCGCTGTTCCCCGAGGAGGCGCGCTCGTCTGATCCGGTTCGCCTGCAGATCTCCGAGTTGATCCGCGAACAGGCCCTGCGGCGCCTGCGGGACGAGGTGCCACACGCCCTCACCGTGGTGATCGAGGAATACGACCCGCCGACGCGTCGGCGTGCCGCACGCATCGAGGCCTCGATCTACGTGGAGTCGAAGTCGCAGCAGGGGATCGTGATCGGTGCCGGCGGCGCGATGATCCGCGACATCGGCACTTCGGCGCGCCCGGGCATCGAGCGCATCGTCGGCGGCAAGGTCATGCTCGATCTGCGCGTGCGGACGCAGCGCGGGTGGCGCGACGATCCGTCGCTGCTCGATCGGCTCGGCCCGTAGGGCCTACGGCTGGCCGTTCGTGCCGCCGAAGACCCCGGCGGTGTAGATGCACTGGGCGTTCCACAGCAACCAACCGCCGGCACCGGTGCGGTCCGCGGCGGCGATCTGCTCCTTCACCTGCTTGGCGCCGTACGGGATGCCGCCGAGGGTGAAGTCCTGCAGCCACGGGCGGATCTGCATGACGCCACCGTTCGTCTTGCGACGCCAGTCCGACAGCGCCGCGGCGACCGTCGGGCCGGGCGTGTCGCCGGGCTTGGCGATGCCGAACTGCCCGTCGGTGAAGTGCGACGGGTAGACCATCGGATACACGGCGTCGAGGGTGTTGCGCAGCTTGCCCGGCCACTGACCGATGCCGAGATCGTCCGTGGCGGCGAGGCCGAACATGGCCGCGGAGACGTGCACGCCGAGCGGCTTCAGCTTCGCCGATGCTGCCTTGAGGAACGAGGTGATCGTGTCCTGCCGCGCACGGCCGGGATCCTTGAAGGCCATCTGCGTCGCGTCGCCGTCGGTCGGGTAGCGGACGTAGTCGAACATGATCTCGTCGAAGCCGAGCTCGGCGGCGTACTGCGCGACCTGGATCGGATAGTCCCAGGCCTTCTCGTTGGTGGGATCGAGCCACGTGATGCCGAGGTTGTTCTTCCAGAGCGCACCGGACGGGGTATGCAGCGCGATCGACGGATCGGCCTGCGGGGCATAGCCATCCTGGAACGTGACGATGCGCGCGATCGTGTAGAGGCCGGCGTCGTGGGCACGGCGGAGCACCTTGACCGGGTCGTAGATGTCCTGCTGCGCACCGCTCTTGTTGGCGAGCGGGATCGGCGTGGAGAACGCCAGCTCGCCCCGCTCGTCCTTGACGTCGATCTGGATCGAATTCATCCCGACCTTGGGGTCGGCCAGGGCCATGATCGGCTCGAACAGGCTCGGCGTCGCGACGGCGTACGAGGTGGTGTGCACGCCGCGGACGTGATCGGGCATCGGGACGCGGCCGCCGACGGCCTGCTCGGCGGCGCTCTGACGCGGCGTCGTGGAGGTGGCGACGGTCTTCGCCGGCTTCGACGGCGGGGCGCTGCGGCTCCAGGTGAACGCGAAGGCGGCGATGGCGACGGGGAGGAGGAGCACCGCGACCGCGATCATGCGACGACGGCGCTGCTGGGCGCGCGCCGTCGACCGCTGCTTGGCGCGGCGGGAGTTGCGCATCGCCTCCTGATGCGCGTCATAGCGCTTCTGATCGCGGAAGTCGGTCATCGCTGGAGGTCGAATGGTAGACGAACCCGGGGTGCCCGGCAGCGACCGGGATCACGTGCCGGCGGTAGGCTGCAGGCATGGCGCGACGCACCGCGGGCATGGGCAAATCGATCGAGCTGATGCTGCTGCGTCCACGTGCCACAGCGGCTGATTGCGCTGCGCTGTGTCGCGCCGGTCTCGAGCATCACGTGGCCGCGATCTGCGTGCCGCCGACGCACGTCCAGTCAGCTGCCGCCGCGTTGCGCGGTTCCGACGTCAAACTGGTCGCGCTCATCTCGCACCCGTTCGGCGCTGACGTGCCGGAGCTCAAGGCCCGTGCGTGCGTGCGTGCGGTGCACGATGGCGCGCAGGAGGTCGAGATCGCGGTGGATCTGTCGCGGTTCGCCAGTGGCGACCCGAACCACGTCCGTGACGAGCTCCGTCTGTGCGCGGCTGCGGCGAGGGAGGCTGCGGCCGAGACGCTGGTGCGCGGCGTCATCGACACCGGAGCCTTCGATGATCGGTCGCTGCGTCTGCTCGCCCGCGCCGTGGGTGCCGCCGAGGTGGACATGCTGGTGACGTCATCGGGCTTCTCGCCGGAACCCGACGGCCAGCTCGACATCGAGCTGATGCGTGAGGAGCTCGACGTCGCCATCGGGGTCAAGGCGGTGCGCGGCGTGCGTGGACTCGACGAGGTGGGGTCGCTGCTCGCGTCCGGAGCCTCCCGCGTCGGCGCGCCGTCGGCCGACGTCTTCGGCGCCGGGAGCTAGGAGAGCGCCGCGGCGAGTCCGCGCACACCGGTGGTGTTGGAGACGCGGATGCGCTCCAGCTGAAGCGGGTCCTGCGCGGACAGGGTGTCGCCCGACTTCGTCGTCGTGGCGAGGACATACCCCGCTTTGCGCACTTCGTCGACCGCCTTCTGATCGACGGAGCCGGCGGGGTAGCAGAACCACTGGACCGGGTGGCCGAGATGGCGTTCGAGGGCGAACCGCGACTGGCGGAGGGTCCTCATCGCCGCCTCCTCGCTCATGTGCGGGATCTCCGTGTGGGAGACCGTGTGCGAGCCGATGTCCCAGCCGCGCTTCTCGAGCAGCCGCAGCTGCGACCAGGTCAGCCATGTCGGCGCGGCTTTGGGGTTCTGCGCGATGCGATCGGTGATCACGTAGGCGGTGCCGGAGTAGCCGTGCTGCGACATGATCGGCGCGGCCACGGTCGCGATTCCGCGGTACCCGTCGTCGAACGTCAGCATGATCGGCTTCGACGGCAGCGGCTTGCCCTCCTCGAGCGCCTGGAACAGCTGGAGCTGCGAGATCGTGTGGTAGCCGTGGTCATGGAGCCAGGCCATCTGCAGCTGGAACTCGCCCGGATCGACGGTGAGACCCACGGTCACCGCCGGCTCATCGCCATTGAGGACCGCGATGCGGTGGTACATCAGGATCGGCACCTGCAGCGTTCGCCGGGGCAGGGGATCGGGGAGCGTCAGCTGCGGCACATCCTTGACCGGCTTCACGGCGCTCTTGGTCGTACCGTCGTCTCCCGACGCGCCTGGCGTGGTCGCCGCGGTCGACGAGCCCCCTGTCAGGTGGAGCGCAGCCGCCCCGCCGATGACGACGACGACGATCGCGATCAGAACCAGGAGAGCCGGGCGCATGCGAGCCGAAGGATACCCCGCGAGCCCACGTCCTACAGTGCGGGCGTGGACGATAAGGCCCTCTCCGATTGGCACTTGCACGGCGTACGGGTGCTCCATGACGACATCGTCACAATCGAGGAGCATGACGTCGAGACGCCGGAGGGCCGGCGCATGGCGTTCCCGATCGTGCGCTCGCCGGGCTTCGCGAAGGTCGTCCCGATCATGGAGAACGGCGACGTCGTGCTCGTGCGCCAGTATCGCTACGCGGTCGGCGGCATCACGCTGGAGGTGCCGGCCGGCGCGATCGACGCGGGCGAGGCGCCGATCGAGACGGCGCGCCGCGAACTTGCCGAGGAGGCGCTCGTCATGAGCGATCACCTCGAGCCGCTGGGGGAGTTCACCACCAGCCCGGGGCGCATGGATGAGCGCGGCTACGTCTACCTCGCGCGTGCGTGCCGCCCCGATCCGACGGCGGTGCAGCATGAGCCGACGCTGCCGGTGCACATGCCGCTCGACGACGCGGTCGAGTTGATCGGCGGCGACGTGCTCGCCGCGACCAGCTCGCTGGCGCTGCTTCTCGCACAGCGTCGACTGCGTGGCGAAGATCGGTGACACTTCGCCCATGACCGCCATCACCCCGACAGGGCCGAACGCCGAGGGGGTCCGCTGGGACCTCTCCGCGATCTGCGCCGATATCCCCTCGGCGCGTGCGCTGCTCGACGAGGCGATCGCCGCCTCGGAGGCCTTCGACGCGCGCTACCGCGGCACGGTGGGCGAGCTCGATGCGGCCGGGCTCGCCGAGGCGCTCGCCGAGCTGTCGCGCATCTCCAATGCGCTGCACCGCGTGGGTTCATATGTCGGGCTGCGCCGTAGCGTCGACGTCAACGATGACGAGGCGCGCGACCTCGAGACGGTGGTGGATCAGGGCATGGTCCGCGCCCAGAACGCGCTGCGCTTCTTCGACCTCGAGTGGATCGCGCTCGACGACGCCGTTGCGCTGCCGCTGCTCGAGTCGCCGGAGGTTGCCGGGGATCGGCACCATCTGCTGAGCGAGCGCCGGTTTCGACCGCACGTGCTGCCCGACGATCAGGAGCGCATGCTGGCCGAGCGCGAGCCCGTGGTATCGGCGTGGCAGAACCTGTTCGCGCAGACGGTGTCCAACATCCGCGCGCTGTTCGACGACGGCAGCGGCATGGCCGAGAAGACGGTCGACGAGCTGCTGTCCTACGTGCACACGCCGGTGCGCGAGGTGCGCATGGCCGCGCTCGAGACGCTGTACGTCGCGCTCGAGCCGCACGGCGATGTGCTCGCCTCCTGCTATGACAGCATCGTCGCGGACCGGCTGACGATGGATCGCCTTCGGGCCTACGACGCGCCGATGGCGGCCCGCCACCTCTCGAACGAGCTCGAGCCCGCCTGGGTCGACGCGATGATGGAGGCCATCGAGTCGCGTTACGGGATGGCACAGCGCTGGTTCCGACGGAAGGCCGAGCTGATGGGCGTCGAGCGGCTGCATCTCGCGGATCAGTACGCGCCGCTCGGCGAGGGGCGCGCCATGCCGTACGAGGAGGCGCGCGCGATCGTCGACGACGCCTTCGGCCGCTTCTCGCCCGAGCTGACGCGCGTCACGCGCGGCGTGTTCGACGAGCGCCGCGTCGATGCGGAGCCGCGTCAGGGCAAGCGCGGCGGCGCCTTCTGCGCCTCCGTCGCGCAAAACAGCCAGCCGTTCATCATGCTCAATCACACCGACACGCTCCGCGATCTGATGACGGTCGCGCACGAGCTCGGGCACGGCATGCACTTCGCGCTGTCCAGCGAACGGCAGTCGGCGCTCTCGATGCACGCGCCGCTGGCGCTGTGCGAGGTGCCGAGCACCTTCGCCGAGCTGATCGTGTTCGATCGCATGCTCGAGACGGAGTCGGACGCTGCGACCCGCACCGCGCTGATCCGCCAGGAGCTCGAGTCGGGGTTCGCGACGGTCTTCCGCCAGACGATGATGGCCCGCTACGAGCAGGACGCGTACGGCGCTCGTCTCAACGGACAGGCGCTGACGAAGGATCGGCTCGCGGAGTACTGGTTCAGCCGCAACCAGAGCTACTACGGCGATTCGATGGAGCTGCCGGAGGGCTACCGCCGCGGCTGGAGCTACATCCCGCACTTCATCAACACGCGCTTCTACACGTACGCCTACGCCTTCGCGCATCTGGCGAGCCTCACGCTGTTCGCCCTCTACCGGGAGCAGGGCGACGCGTTCGTCGAGCCGTACCTCGAGTTCCTCGCCACGGGCGGTTCCGCCTCCCCCGGAGCCCAGCTCGGGGCCTTCGGGATCGATCTCGCAGATCCCGCGACGTGGTCGAAGGGCCTCGACGAGATGGAGCGCATGCTCGAGCTCGCCCTCGCCGACTGACCGATGCCCGCGCTCGCGTTCCTCGACGCCGTGCCCGGGGAGGCCGCGTTCTACGCCGATGACCTGATGGCGATTCGCGCGGGCGCGCACCATGACGGATTCGCGTACGCAGGTCGGCCGATCACGCCCGGGCATGACGCGGTGCGCGCGCCTGCTCGCGCCATCCTGCTCCGCGTGGAGACCGCGGCGGGAGCCGTCGGGTGGGGCGATGCGGTGTCAGTGCAATACGCGGGCGTCGGCGGCCGCGACGCTCCGATCGATCCCGCGTCACTGAGCGCCGAAGTGGCCCTCGCGGAGTCGGCTCTGCTGTCGGCTGGGGATCTGGAGTTCGCGGCGGCGTGCCGACTCGTCGAGGATCTCCGTCACGACGGGAGGCCGCTGCACACCGCCGTGCGCTACGGCCTGAGCCAGGCGCTGCTCGCCGCGTCGGCCGCCGAGGCGCGTACGAGCCCGCTGCGCATCCTCGCGCGTTTGACGGGGCTCGAGGATCCCGCACTTCTGCCCGTGTACGCCCAGTCGGGCGATGATCGCCGATTGAACGCGGATCGCATGATCCTGCGCGGCGTCGAGGTGCTGCCGCACGGGCTGTTCAACTCCGTCACCGC
>CAWUMZ010000012.1:0-21537 GCA_963923625.1 uncultured bacterium
TGATCTGCCCGTGCTCGATGGCGACGTGCGGCACGATCGCGTCGTCCAGCCAGGCGAATCTGATCCACCGCGCGGCCAGCGTCGCCCTCAAGGAGCACCGTCGGCTCGTGCTCGTGCCGCGCGAGATGCCGCTGTCGGTGCTCCAGCTGCGGGCGCTCACGACGCTCGCCGAGGCGGGCGCGATGATCGCCCCCGCGATGCCCGCGTTCTACACCCACCCCGAGTCGGTGGGGGACATGGTCGACTTCGTCGCGGCGCGCGTGCTCGATCTCTGCGGCATCGACCACGCAATGCTGCAACGCTGGGGGAGCGCATGAGCACCGATAACCTCCCGGCCACCACCGACAGCCTGCCCGTCGCCTACGGCGCGGAGACCGGCACGCTCCCGCCCGAGCGCGTCGAGGCGATGTTCGACCGGATCGCACGGCCGTACGACGTGATGAATCGCGTGATGACCGCGGGACTCGACGTGCGCTGGCGCAAGCTCGCGGCCGACGCCACCGAGGTCGGCGCCGGCGCGTCGGTGCTCGACTGCTGCTGCGGCACGGCCGACCTCTCGCTCGAGCTCGGCCGCCGCGTGGGGCCGAGCGGCGAGGTGATCGGCATCGACTTCTCCAACGGCATGCTCGACATCGGGCGTCGCAAGGTCGTCAAGAAGGGCATGGATCAGGTGACGCTGCTGCACGGCGATGCCCTCGACCTGCCGTTCGAGGATGACCGCTTCGCCGCCGCGACCGTCGCCTTCGGCATCCGCAACGTCGCCGACCTGCTCCAGGGCCTGACCGAGCTGCGTCGTGTCGTCCGGCCGGGCGGCAAGGTCGTGTGCCTCGAGATCACCACGCCGGAGTCCGGCCCGCTGGCGCGCTTCCATCGCCTCTGGTTCGACCGCCTCGTGCCCGCCGTCGGCAAGGTCGCCGATCGCAAGGGCGACAGCGCGTACACGTACCTGCCCGCGTCGGTGAAGCGCTTCCCCGGCCCGACGCCGCTGGCGCACGTCATGTACGAGGCGGGCCTGCGCGACGTGCGCTTCCGCACGCTCGGCGGCGGCATCGTGGCGCTGCACGTCGGTACCGTCGAGGGCGAGCGCGGATGAGCACCGCGACCCTCACCGACCTGCTGGCCCTGCCCGGCATCCGCGAGTACCTCGTCCGCGTCGAGGATCGTCTCGGCGACGACGTCGCGTGGGTCGGCGGGGCGACCGCCGCCACGGCGGCCGACACGCTGACGGCCGGTGGCAAGCGCCTGCGCCCGCTGCTCGTGCTCCTGTCCGCCCCGGCGGCCGAGCAGCGCACCGAGAACCTCGTCCGCGCGGGCAGCGCGGTCGAGCTCGTGCACATGGCGACGCTCGTCCACGACGATGTCCTCGATCACGCGTCGCTGCGGCGCGGCCGACCCACCGTCTGGGCGCAGCACGGCGACTTCATCGCCGGCGCCACCGGCGACTTCCTGTTCGCCCGCGCCTTCGCGGTGCTCGCCGAGGCCGCTGACATGGAGAGCCTGGCCCTGCTGGCACAGGCCGCCCTCGGCCTGTCGGAGGGCGAGGCGCTGCAGATGCAGCAGACGCGCAACCCCGAGACAACGCCGGAGCAGTACTTCGAGCGCTGCACGCTCAAGACCGGGCGGCTGTTCGCGGCCGCGTGCGGGCTCGGCGGTCGCCTCGGCGGCCTGCCGTCGGCCGACGCCGAGGCGCTCGCCGAGTACGGTCGACTGCTCGGGATCGCCTTCCAGGTCGCCGACGACATCCTCGACTGCGGCGGCGTCTCCGATGCCACGGGCAAGGCGCTCGGCACCGATCTGATCGGCGGCACCGCGACGCTGCCGCTGCTCTACGCCGCGCGCCACGACGCCGACATCGCCGACGCGCTGCGCACGCAGCCCCCGGCCGACGAGGTGCTGCCGCTCCTGCAGCGCGTCGCCGCCAGCGGCGCGCTGGACGAGGCGCGCGAGACTGCGCGCGAGCTCGTTCGCGCCGCCGAGGAGACGCTCGACCGCATCCAGGGAGACCTCGACACGGCACCGCTGCGGATGGTCGTCCGCGGCGTCGTCGACCGCGATACCTGAGGAGGAACGCCATGGCCACCATCGCACGCAACACCGCCCTGCAGGAGATCCGCGAGAAGGTCGTGGCCGGCGAGCGCCTGGACCTCGACGACGGCATGACGCTGCTCGAGTCGCACGACATCCTCGAGCTCGGCGAGCTGGCCGACCTGGCGCGCCGCAACCGCGGCGGCACCGACGACGTCTACTTCGTCAACAACCTGTACCTCAACTACACGACGATCTGCCGCGTGAAGTGCAAGTTCTGCGCCTTCGCCCGCACGTCCAAGCAGGCCGACGCGGTGATGTGGGATATCGGCGATCTCGTCGCCCACGCCCAGAACGTGCGCGAGTACCAGGACTTCACCGAGATCCACATGGTCGGCGGCGAGAACCCGCACCTCGACTTCTCGTACTACACCGACATCACGCGCGCCCTCAAGGAGGGTCTGCCGGGCGTCGACCTCAAGCTGTTCACGGCGTCGGAGATCCACCACATGACGCGCTCCTGCGACATGACGCACGAGCAGGTGCTCCGCGAGCTGATCGACGCGGGCCTCGATACGCTGCCCGGCGGCGGTGCCGAGATCTTCTCGCCGCGCGTGCGCAAGATCATCGCGCCGGGCAAGGAGCCGGGCGCGCAGTGGCTCGAGACGCACCGCATCGCCCACGGCCTCGGCCTCAAGACGCACTGCACGATGCTCTACAACCACGTCGAGACCTATGAGGAGCGCATCGAGCACCTGCTCGCGCTGCGCGACCTGCAGGACGAGACCGGCGGCTTCATGGCCTTCATCCCGCTGCCCTTCCACCCGCAGAACACCGTCTTCGAGCGGCGCGGCTGGAAGTTCTCGACGGGGCAGGACGACCTCAAGATGCTCGCGGTGTCGCGCCTCATGCTCGACAACATCGAGCACATCAAGGCGTACTGGATCATGATCTCGACGCCGCTCGCCCAGGTCGGGCTCTCGTTCGGCGCCAACGACATCCAGGGCACCGTCGTCGAGGAGAAGATCGCGCACGCCGCGGGTGCCGTGACGCCGACCGAGGAGAAGATCGCCGACCTCGTGCGCGTCATCCAGGAGGCCGGCAAGGTCCCGGTCCAGCGCGACACCTTCTACAACGAGCTGCGCCGGTGGGACGCGAAGGCATGAACCCGCTGCGCGTCGGTCGTGTCGATTTCATCAACACGTTCCCGCTGGCGTGGTCGCTCGAGCACCGGCTCGAGCCCGGCGCGATCGAGGAGACGCTGGCGGTGCCGACGCGCCTCAACGCGCTGCTTGCCGCGGGAGACCTCGACGTCGCCAACGTCTCCAGCATCGCCTACGCGCGCAATGCCGACGACTGGATCCTGCTGCCGTCGATGTGCATCGCCTCCGAGGGCGAGGTCGACTCCGTCAACCTCGTCACCGACGTGCCGCTGCCCGCGATCCGCTCGATCGCGGTGACCGCGCAGAGCGCCGCCTCGGTGGCGCTCGTCCAGGTGCTCTTCCCGGAGGCGGCGATCCTGCCCGAGGGCTCGGCGGCCGACGCCACGCTGCTGATCGGCGACGAGGCGCTGCGCTCGTCGATCGACGATCCGACGCCGCACCACGACCTCGGCGAGCTGTGGTTCGAGCGCACCGGCCTGCCGATGGTCTTCGCCGTCTGGGCCGCGCGCCGCACCGTCGACGCCGAGCGCTTGCTCGCCCTCGACCACGCGCTGGCCTCGGCCGTCGCCGACGCATCGGAGCACGCCGCGCTCGTCGCGGAGGCCGCCGCCGAGCGGTACGGCTTCCCGGCCGGCTTCCTCGCCCGCTACTTCGAGAACCTGCAGTACCGCTTCACCGACCGCAAGCGCGAGGGATTGCAGCGATACTTCGAACTGGCCGCGCAGGCCGGCATCATCGAATCCGCCCCCGAGCTCGTGTTCGCGGGGGCCCGCCACCACGGAGCGGAGGCGTAATGGCCGTCGTCGAATCCACCAGAACCGTCAGCGAGATCCTCGCCCGCGTGCTCGACGGGGAGCGCCTGTCGGATGCCGATGCGCTCACGCTGATGCAGTCGCGCGACCTCGTCGCGATCGGCGCCGCCGCCAACGAGATCCGCAATCGCAAGGCGAACCCGGGCGAGGTCACGTACATCGTCGACCGCAACATCAACTACACCAACATCTGCGTCACGGACTGCAACTTCTGCGCCTTCTACCGCCTGCCCGGCGACAAGCGCGAGGGGTACGTCCTGCCGAAGCGCATCATCTTCTCGAAGATCGAGGAGACGATCGCGGTCGGCGGTACCGGCGCGCTGATGCAGGGCGGGCACAACCCCGAGCTGACGCTCGAGTGGTACGAGGACCTCTTCCGCTCGATCAAGGAGCGGTACCCGAAGTTCCACATGCACGCCCTGTCGCCGCCCGAGGTCACGTACATCTCGCGTCGCGCGCACCTGTCTATCGCCGAGACGATCTCGCGCCTGCGCGACGCCGGCCTCGACTCGATCCCCGGCGGCGGCGGTGAGATCCTCGTCGATCGCGTCCGGCACATCCTCGCCCCGAAGAAGACGAAGAGCGAGGAGTGGCTGGAGGTGATGCGCCAGGCGCACCGCCAGGGCATGTCGACGTCGGCCACGATGATGTACGGGCACGTCGAGACGCTCGAGGAGCGCGTCGACCACATGCGCAAGCTGCGCGATCTGCAGGACGAGGTCCCCGGCTTCCGCGCCTTCATCTCGTGGACGTTCCAGCCGGACAACACCGAGCTCGGCAAGACCGTCAACGAGACGCCGACGTCGTTCGAGTACCTGCTCGTGCAGGCCGTCTCGCGTCTCTACTTCGACAACATCCCGCACATCCAGTCGTCGTGGGTCACCCAGGGCATGAAGATCGGACAGGTCGCGCTGCACTTCGGCGCCGATGACCTCGGCTCGATCATGCTCGAGGAGAACGTCGTCTCGAGCGCGGGCACCACGTATCGCGCCACGTCGGAGGACTTCTGCCGGGTGATTCGCAATGCGGGGTACAAGCCGATCCAGCGCGACACCTACTACCGCGTCGTCGATGACAACCCCGAGGCGTCGCTCAAGTCGGCGCCGATCGGCGAGCCCGTCTAGGCGAGCCGCAGATCGCCGCTGCGTCGCAGCAGCCACACGCGGTGCGCGATCGCGCCGATCAGGACGGCGAGGGCGACGAGCGCCAGGTACGGCTGGATCGGGGCGAACCACGTCAGCGCGCCCGTCGCGCCGAGGGCGAGCACGACCAGGTGGTTGCAGGTCGGGCAGCCGACCGCGAGGTAGGCGAGGCCGCCGCCGATGATGCCGGTGCGGGTCGCGGGGCGGCAGCTCGACGGGCGGGGGAGGGCGATCAGGACGCCGGCCAGAACCGCGGTGAGGACCGCGACGGGCCACGCCCACACGGCGGGCTCCACCTGCCGGGTGAAGATCGGGTTCGGGATCAGATCGGTCGGGATCGCGATGACGAGCAGCGTGAAGACCGCGACGCCGATGGCGATGCCGACGCGCCGCACGGCTAGCAGCGCTCTTCGACGTTGAGGAACGGCGCCGACTGGTTCAGCGACAGGCTGATCTCGCCGGCCACGAGCCGCACGAGGGTATCGCCGAGCAGGTCCTTGCGCCAGCTCTGGCCGAGCGGCAGCGTCGAGAGATCCTCACCGGCCACGATGGCCTCGAGGAAGCGGTCGAGATCGGCGCGGTTGGCGACGAGCTCGGGCGCGAGATCGGCGTCCTGACAGCGGATGCGCGCCATCGGCACGGCGAGCGTGGCGACGGCGTCGACCTGGCGCGCGATGCGCTGCGGGACGCTGCGCTCGGCCGGCGGTGGCTCGCGGTCCAGCCCGCGCGCGACGGCGGCGAGGAGCTCGGTGCTCTCGCGCTCGCCGAGGCTCTTGCCGAGCCCGCGGATCTGCTGGAGGTCCGCAACGGTACGCGGGGCCGCGCGCGCGATCTCGACGAGCGTCGGGTCCTTCATCACCCACCCCGATGGCTGGTCGCGGCGGCGGGCGAGGTGCTCGCGCCAGGCGGCGACGTCGACGAGCACGGCCTGCGCCTGCGGCGACAGCTTGCCGCGGCGCTGGACCTTGCGGTACGCGCGCTCGGGATCGCCACCCGCGGCCTCGGGCGTGCAGAAGCGGCGATCGATCTCGGCGTGCGCCCAATCCGCGCGGCCGCGGTCGGCGAGGCGGCGCTCGAGCTCGGCGACGAGCTGGTCGAGGTAGCGGACGTCATCGGCCGCGTAGTGCAGCTGCGTCTCCTTGAGCGGGCGGCGCGTCCAGTCGGAGAACGTCTCGTTGTGGTCGAGGCGCACCTTCAGCACCGCGTCGAGCAGCCGGTCGAGGCTCGCGCTGGCGGTCAGGCCCACGAACCCGGCGGCGATCTGCGTGTCGTAGACGTTGGCGGGCACGGACCCGAAGTGCAGGCCGAAGGCGATCAGATCGGCCGACGGCGCGTGCATCAGCTTCTGCACGGAGGCGTCGGCGATCAGCTCGCCGAGCGGCTCCAGCGGCGCACCGGCCAGCGGGTCGACGAGCCAGATCGCATCGCCGACCGCGACCTGCACGAGGCAGAGCTGCGGGGCGTAGGACTTCTCCCACATGAACTCGGTGTCGAGCGCGCAGCGGCCCGCCGCCCGCGCCGCCGCCGTCACCTCGTCCACGCCAGCGGCGTCGGTGACGATGCGAAGCGGAGCGGACACGTCCCGAAGCCTACCGGGCAGCCCCGGGCGGGGCGGACGGTATCCTGAGCCGCATGGGCGTACCCCTGATGGATCTCCGCGGCCAGTGGGCACCGCTGAACGACCGCATCACCGCGGCCGTCGGCGAGGTGATCTCGAGCGGGGTCTTCATCCTCGGTCCGAACGTCAAGGCCTTCGAGGCGGAGACGGCCGCTGACCTGGGCGTCGCGCACGCCGTCGGCGTCGCCAATGGCACCGATGCGCTGCTGCTGGCGCTGCGCGCGCACGGCATCGGCGCCGGTGACGAGGTCATCTGCCCCGCGTACACCTTCTACGCCACGCCCGAGTCGATCGCCGCCGTCGGCGCCACGCCGGTGTTCGCCGATATCGAGCCGACCACGTACCAGCTCGATCCGGCCTCCGTCGAGGCCGCCATCACCGAGCGCACGAAGGCGATCATGGCCGTGCACCTGTTCGGCCATCCCGCGCCGATGAAGGAGCTGCGCGCGATCGCCGACGCCAAGGGGCTGCTGCTGATCGAGGACGCGGCGCAGGCGTACGGCGCCTCGCTCGACGGCGTGCGCTGCGGCGCGATCGGCGATATCGCCACGTTCTCGTTCTTCCCCACGAAGAACCTTGGCGGCTTCGGCGACGGCGGGCTCGTCACCACGAACGACGCCGCCATCGCGGACCGCATCCGCGAGCTGCGCTTCCACGGCTCGAAGGACAAGCGCACCTTCACCCAGGTCGGCATGAACTCCCGCCTCGACGAGCTGCAGGCGGCGATCCTGCGCGTGCTCCTGCCCGAGCTCGCCGGCTGGAACGACATGCGCCAGGCCGCTGCCGCGCGCTACGCCGAACTCGGCCTCGACCGCTTCGTCGAGCTGCCGGCGACGGCGCCCGGCGCTGATCCGATCTACCACCTCTACGTCGTCCGCTGCGAGGATCGCGATGCGATCCAGGGCGCGCTCAAGGCCGCAGACGTCGGCAGCGTCGTCTACTACGACACGCCGCACCACCTCCAGCCGGTCTTCGCCGATCTCGGCTACGAGGAGGGGAGCCTGCCCGAGACGGAGCGCGCGTCGCGCGAGTGCCTTGCGCTGCCGATGTACCCGACGCTGCCCGCCGCGGATCAGCAGACGCTGGTCGCGGCGCTCGAGGCCGCGTCCGCCTAGCCGCGCGATGCGCGTCTGGATCGACCTCACCAACGCGCCGCACGTGCCGGTGCTGGCGCCGCTCGTGCGCGTGCTCGAGCAGCGCGGCGCGACGGTCGAGCTGACGGCGCGTCCCTACGGCCAGACGGCCGAGCTCGCCGCTCTGCACGGGCTGCACGTCGAGGAGATCGGCGCGCACGGCGGCCGTTCGCGCTTTGGCAAGGGGCGCGCCGCCATCGGGCGCGTGCACGCCCTGCGGCAGTGGGCGAAGCCGCGACGTTTCGACGTCGGCCTCGCGCACGGCTCGACCGACCAGCCGATGGTCGGGCGACTGCTCGGGTTCCCGACGGTGACGATGTTCGACTACGAGGGCGCGAAGCTGCAGCACGGGAGCAACTGCCGGCTCGCCGCTCGGGTGCTGGTGCCCGAGGCGATCCCGCTCGAGGCGATCACGGCGCATGGTGCGAAGGCGACGAACGTCGTGCGCTTCCCGGGCCTCAAGGAGGAGTACGCGCTGTGGGGCTTCGAGGCGGACCCGTCGGTGCGCGTCGGCCTCGGGGCCCGACCCGACGCGCTGCTCGCGATCATGCGGCCGCCGCCGGAGCTCGCGCTGTACCACCGCACCGACAACCCGCTGTTCGATCAGGTGCTGCAGGCGCTGTCGGCCGACGCGCGCGTCGACCAGATCGTGCTGCCGCGCACCCGCGAACAGGGCGACGCGGTTCGGGCACTCGGTCTGCCGCGCGTGATCGTCCCCGAGCGCGCCGTCGATGCCCGCAGCCTCGTCGCGACGGCCGACCTCGTCATCTCCGCCGGCGGGACGATGAACCGCGAGGCCGTCGTGCTCGGCACGCCCGTGTGGACCACGTTCGCGGGCACGCTCGGAGCCGTTGATCGCGCATTGATCGCCGACGGCCGCCTCAAGCAGCTCGAACGCGTCGACGACCTCGTGATCGCCCCGCGCGGTCCGACGGCAGCGCCGACGCTGCGGGATCCGGCGACGCTGGTGGATCTGGCGTTCGACGGACTCGCCTGAAGCGTCGTTGCCGAATCGCCGCAGGTGCCGCGCAGGGGATCGGCCGCGTACCTATAATCATCGCTGATATGCGCCTCCCCTCCTGGCATCGCATCGGTCATATGGCCGCAGACGCGGCCGTCGCGGCCGTCGCGTGGTGGCTGGCGTTCCAGCTGCGCTTCGACGTCGTGCCGATCTGGGCGAACACGCTGTTCTGGGCGACGCTGCCGTGGGTCGTCGTCCTCACCGTCGTCGTCTTCATCGCCAATGGCCTCTACACGCGCTGGTGGCGGTACGTCTCGCTGCGCGACGTGCGACTCCTGCTGCGCGCGTCGGCGATCGCGCTCGTCGTCGTCGCGCTCTACGCGAACCTGTTCCCGCCGGTCGCGGCCACGCCGCCGCGCGGCGTACTCGCGATCTGGTTCCTGCTGCTCCTGCTCGGCACCGTCGGCGTACGCGCCGTCGCCCGCACGATCCTCGAGGGCCGCGGCACCCTGTTCCCCCGCGGCCGCGAGGTGATCGTCGTCGGCGCCGGCGACGCCGGCTCCGTGATCGTCCGCGAGATGCTCGCCAACCGCTCGCTGCGCATGACGCCGATCCGGCTCTGCGATGACGATCCGCGCAAGCAGGGCATGCGCCTCCACGGCGTCAAGGTCGACGGCACGACACACGACCTGGCGGGGATCCTCAAGGCCTCGCCGCCGGACGAGGTCGTGATCGCCATGCCGGGCGCGGACGGCACCGCGCGCCAGCGCGTCGTCGACGCCTGCCGCCGCGCGAGCGTCCCGGTCAAGACGCTGCCGGGGCTGTACGACCTGCTCGACGGCGACCCGACGCTGCTGCGCCGACTGCGCGAGGTGCAGGTCGAGGACATCCTCGGCCGCCAGCCCGTCAATCTCGACCTCGCCTCGATGGGCGGGTACCTCGCCGGCCAGTCCGTCGTGGTCACCGGCGCCGGCGGCTCGATCGGCTCTGAGCTCGTCCGCCAGATCAGCCGCCTCGCACCCGCGCAGCTGACGCTGATCGATCACGCCGAGGACAACCTCTTCCACATCGACCAGTGGCTGCGCGAGCACGAGGTCGCGAATGTCCACTCGTGCGTGGCGGACGTCAAGGACGCCGACCGCATGCGCAAGATCGTCGCCGAGGCCCAGCCGAACGTGATCTTCCACGCCGCCGCCTACAAGCACGTGCCGCTGATGGAGATCAACCCGTTCAGCGCCCTGCGCAACAACGTGCTCGCCACGCGCGCGCTGGCGGAGATCGCCGCGGACGCCGGCGTCGAGCGCTTCGTGCTCGTCTCGACGGACAAGGCCGTCATCTCGGAGACCGCGATGGGCGCGTCGAAGGCGCTCTGCGAGTACGTCGTCGAGGCCGAGGCGCAGGAGCGCCCCGGCACGCGCTTCATGGCCGTCCGCTTCGGCAATGTGCTCGGCTCGTCGGGCTCGGTGATCCCGACGTTCCGCCGCCAGATCCTCGAGGGCGGCCCGGTGACGGTGACCGATCCCGAGATGACGCGGTTCTTCATGACGATCCCCGAGGCCGTCCAGCTGATCGTCCAGGCCGGCGGCGTCGGACAGTCGGGCGACATCTTCGTCCTCGACATGGGCGATCCGGTGCGGATCATGGATCTCGCGCAGGACATGGTGCGCCTGATGGGTCGCGAGCCGGGCAAGGACATCGAGATCAGCGTGATCGGCCGCCGGCCCGGCGAGGTGCTGCACGAGCGCCTCTTCGCCGACGACGAGTCCGTCGAGCGCACGCACCACGACAAGCTGATGCGCGCACGCCGCGGGCGCATCGACGCGGCCTGGCTCGCCGGTCGCCTCGACGAGATCGACCTGGCGCTGCAGCGCGGCGCCGACGACGAGGCCCTCGACCTGTACTTCGCCGCGGCCAAGTCGCCGGTGCGTGAGAGCGCAGCGACGCGGAAGGCCGTCGACTGATGGACACCAAGCAGCTCGCCGCGCTGGTCGCCGTCGTCGACCGCTCCAGCTTCTCGCAGGCCGCCGAGCAGCTCGGCGTGACGCAGCCGGCGGTCTCACTCGCGATCCGCTCGCTCGAGAAGCGCCTCGGCTGCCAGCTGATCGACCGCTCCGGGCGCGTCGTCGAGCCGACCGAGGCCGGCCAGGTCGCGTACCGCCATGCCCAGCGCATCCTGGGCGCCGAGCGTGACCTCTTCCACAGCCTCGAGGAGGAGGGTGAGGGCCTGCACGGGCATCTCATCGTCGGCGCATCGACCGGCCCCGGTGAGCGCATCCTGCCCGCCCTGCTCGGCTCGTTCCACAAGGAGTACCCCGACGTGCTCGTCTCGCTCCGCGTCGACGACACGGAGACGATCGTCGACCGCGTGCTCGACCGGCAGCTCGAGTTCGGCATCGTGGGCGCCGAGCGCGCGCATCGATCGCTGGTCTTCGAGCCGTTCCTGCGCGACGAGGTCGTGCTTGTCGTGACCAATGACCACCCGTTCGCCGGAAAGCAGATCACGGTGGAGGAGCTCGTCCACGAGCCGCTCGTCGTGCAGCAGGAAGGTGCCGGCGTGCGCACCGTCGTCGAGCGCGAGCTCCGCGCCCACGGCATCCGCGCGCGCGATCTCAACGTCGTCGCCGAGCTCGGCCTGCAGGAGTCCGCGAAGTCCGCCGTCGAAGCGGGCCTCGGCGTGACGTTCCTGTCCCGGCTCGCCGTCGAGCGCGAGCTCGATGAGGGTCGCCTCTCGACTTCGACCGTGAAGGGCCTCGAGCCCGGGCGCCTGTTCTACGCGGTCCGCAACGCCTCGCGGCCGCAGAGCCGCCTCGTCGTCTCGTTCCTCGATTTCGCCCGCGCGACGCTCGGCGAGCGGGCCATGTTCCCCGAGGCGACGCGCGATCGCCCGGTGCGCGGCAGCCGCGTCGGCTGATCCATGCCCGATGTCATCGCCTTCGACGCCGACGTCATCGGCCGCAACCGCACGGGTGACGAGACCGTCGCCACCGGTCTCCTGACCGCGCTCGCGGCGCGCGATGACCTGCCCTTCACGGTGCTCGCCTACGTGCGCGATCCCGATCGCGTACCCGAGGCCATCACGGCCTCCGGCGTGGTGCGGCCCGTCGCCGTCGACGTCGGCTCGAACTACCGTCGCGTGGCGATGAGCCTGCCGGCCCGCCTGCGTGCCGACCGACCGGCGCTCTACCACGGCAACTACGTGCTGCCGCCCGGCCTCACCTGCCCCGGTGTCGTGACGGTGCACGACTCGTCGTACCGCTTCGCCCCGCAGCTGATGCCGAAGGCCGATGCGCTCGCGTTCGGCCGCTTCGTGCCGTGGTCGATCCGCCGGGCCGCGCGCGTCGTGACCGTCTCGGAGCACGCGCGCGACGACGTGCTGCGCACGGTGCCGGGCCTCGACCCGACGCACGTGATCGCGATCCCCAACGGCGTCTCGCCGACGTTCGCGCCCGACCCGACGGCCGCAGAGCGCGTGCGGGCGGCGTGGGGGCTGGACCCGGGCTACGTGCTGTTCATCGGCGCGCTCCAGCCGCGCAAGAACCTGCTGCGCCTGCTCGACGCGTACGCGCGGGTGCGCGATTCGCGCGACGACATGCCGCTGCTCGTCCTCGCCGGCGACGCCAAGCAGGACGAGGCGGAGCTCGACGCGCGCATCGCCGAGCTGCGCCTGCAGAGCCACGTGCGGCGCATCGGCTACGTGCAGGGCGAGAGCGCACTGCGCGATCTGTATGCCGCGGCCGGTGTGTTCGCCTTCCCGTCGCTCTACGAGGGCTTCGGCCTTCCGGTCGCCGAGGCCATGGCCACCGGCACGCCCGTGCTGACGAGCGATACGACCGCGTTGCCGGAGGTGGCGGGCGGCGCCGCCGTCCTCGCGAATCCTCTCGACGTCGCGTCGATCGCCGACGGGCTGTCGCGCCTGCTCGACGACGACGCGCTGCGGGCCCGCTGCCGCGACGCGGGCATCGCCCGTGCCGGCGAGCTGACGTGGACGGCGGCCGCCGATCGGCTGGCCGGCGTCTGGGAGGATGTGCTGCGCGAGCGACCGCAGGCGCACCGCGCGGTGCGTCCGGTCGCGCCTGGACGGCAGGCGACCGTCGTCGCCGCGCTCACGTCCACCGGTCAGGCCGACGATCTGCCCGACGCGATCGCCGGTCTGCGCCAGCAGGGCATGGGGGACGCGCTCACTATCGTCGTCATCGCCAACCGCCCCGGCGATGGCACGGCCGAGCTGATCCGCGCCGACCACCCCGACTGCGTGCTCGTCGAGCAGCCCGATACGCGCTCGTATGCGGAGAACCAGGCCGTCGCGTTCGCCGCCGCGCCGGGCGATTACCTCGCGATCGTCAATCCCGACGCGATCGCGCAGGTCGACTGCCTGCCGCGGCTCGTGCGCTTCATGGAGGAGCACCCGCGCTGCGGGCTCGTCGCGCCGACCCTGCGCAACCTCGACGGCTCGTATCAGGAGGCCGCGCGGCGCTTTCCCGAGCCGGTCGGCTCGATCATCCGCCGCACGCCGCTGCGCAAGGTGCTGCCGCCGTCGCGCTTCGCCGCCGACCACTACCTCGGCGAGCCAGCGGGTCCGCGCCTCGTCGACTGGTCGCTCGGCGCGTTCCTGTTGATCCGCCGCGAGGCGTGGGACGACGTCGGCGGCTTCGACGAGGCCTTCGCGCCGCTCTACGTCGAGGAGATCGAGCTGCAGTGGCGCCTCTGGCAGCGCGGCTGGGAGATCTGGCAGGAGCCAGCCGCCGAGGTCGTGCACGCGCACCAGGCTGCCAGTGACGGCAAGTTCATCGACAAGCGCACGGTCTGGCACCTGCGCAACGTCGGCCGCTTCATCAAGCGCCACCCCACGGTGCTCGGCGGGCAGGCGCCGGGCCTCGCGCCGTCGCGCCGCCGCTAGACGAGCGAGCGGTACAGCTCGGCGCAGCGCTCAGCGGCCTGCGCCCAGGTCGCCTGCTCGGCGCGCAGGCGGCCGGCGGCGAGCAGCGCGTCGCGACGCTCGATCGCCTCGTCGATGCCGTCGGCGATCGACGCCGCGCTGAGGGGATCGACGAGCACCGCCGCGTCGCCGCAGGTCTCGGGCAGCGCGCCTACCGCGGCGGCGACGACCGGCGCGCCGGCGGCGAACGCCTCGAGCGCGGGCAGGCCGGAGCCCTCGTGCAGCGACGGAATAGCCACGGCGGCGGCGCCGCGGTAGAGGTCGCGGAGCTCGGCGTCGGACACGCGGCCGGCGCGCCGCAGCCACGGCTCGTCGGGGAGACGCACGCCGCCCCAGCCGTCCGCGCCCACGTGCACCAGCTCCTCGCTTGCCCCGCGCGCGCGGCGCAGGCGCATCGCCTCGACGAGGCGTCCCAGGTTCTTGCGGGGTTCCGGCGTGCCGACCGCCAGCACGTAGGGCGCTGCAGGCGGAGCGGGCGCATCGCCGGCGAACCAGAACGGGTCGACGCCGTTGGGGATCACGTGGATGCGATCCGTCACCGCGGGCGCGAAGGCCGCGACGTCGTCGGCCGTGTCCTGCGAGACGGCGACGACCGCGTCGGCGGCGGCGAGCACGCGCGGGAGCGTCCGCTGCGTGTACGTGCGGTTCCAGCGGCTGAGCGTCTCGGGGTGGTGGAGCGCGGCGAGGTCGTGGACGGTCACGACCGTCGGCGGCCGACCCGGCGCGAGCGGACCGCGCGGCAGCGGCAGGTGGAGCACGTCGGCGCCGCGGGATGCCGCCTCGGCGCGTGCCCCACGCGTCGCCCACCTGAGGTCGAGCCGCAGCGCCAGCGCGCGGCGCACCACGGTCCCGGGCGCCGGCGTGGAGCCCATGCCGATGCGCAGCAGCTCGACGTCGGCGCGGTCATCGAGGGCGTCGGCGAGCTGCAGCGCAGTGCGCGCCACGCCGGCCTGGCCGAGCCGCGTTGCCGAGAGATCGAACGCGATCCGCACCGGTCGCGGGTCCACGGCTAGCCGCGCGTCTGGCCGGTGCCGATGACGACGTACTTCGTCGTCGTCAGGTCCTCGAGGCCGATCGGCCCGCGCACGTGCAGGCGCGCGGTCGAGTTGCCCACCTCGGCTCCCATGCCGTACTCGCCGCCGTCGGTGAAGCGCGTCGAGGCGTTCACGTACACGCAGGCCGAATCGACGCCGTCGGTGAAGACGCGGGAGGCCTCGAGCGAGTCGGTGACGATCGCCTCGGAGTGCCCGGTCGAGTGCCGGTCGATGTGATCGAGCGCGGCGTCGAGATCGTCGACCACGCGCACGGCGAGGATCAGGTCGAGGTACTCGGCGTCCCAGTCGGCGTCGGTCGCCTCGCTGATCTCGAAGTCAATCGCCGCGCGCGTGCGCTCGTCGCCGCGCAGCTCGACGCCTGCGTCGCGGAGCGCGCCGAGGACCGGCTGGAGCAGGTCGGTGCGCTCGGCGTGCACGAGCAGCGTCTCGGCCGCATTGCACACACCGGGACGCTGCACCTTGGCGTTGAGGGTGATCGACACCGCCATGTCGGCGTCGGCGTCGCGATCGAGGTACACGTGGCAGATGCCGCCGGCCGCCGCGAGCACGGGGATGCGGCTCTTCTCGAGCAGGAAGTCCTTGAGCGCCTCGCCGCCGCGCGGCACGACGATATCCGCGGCGCTCGCGTCGCCGACGAGCTCGCCGAGATCGTCGCGGGAGCCCTCGATCGGGATCACGATGTCCTCGGGGAGGCCGACGTCGGCGAGCCCGCCGCGGACGGCCGCCCCGAGGGCGGCGTTCGTGTGGCGGGCCGAGGCCGAACCGCGCAGCAGCGCGACGTTGCCCGACTTGATGCACAGCGCCGCGACGTCGACGGTGACGTTGGGCCGCGCCTCGTAGACGACGAGCACGCGGCCGATCGGCACACGCACCTTCGACAGCTCGAGGCCGTTGTGCAGGCGGCGGTCGTCGATCACGCGGCCGACGGGGTCGGGCAGGGCGGCGACGTCGCGGACGGCCTGCGCGAGCGCGGCGAGGCGCTCGTCATTCAGCGTGAGGCGATCGACCAGCGCCGCGGAGGTGCCATCGGCGACGGCGGTCGCGACATCCTCGGCATTGGCGGCGAGGATCGCCGGCGCGTCGGCCTCGAGGCGCGCGGCGATCGAGGCCAGCGCCGCGTCACGGACGTCGGTGCTGGCACTGCGGATGGCGCGCGCGGCGGCGCGGCCTCGGACGCTGATCTCGCTCTGCGTGGTGGCGCTCATGGTCGCCAAGGATATCGGCTGGCGCGCCGCGGGCGGGCGATGGATCTACAGGAGGGCGAGGCGGTCGCGGTGCACCGCCGGATCGCCGCCCCGCTTGCCGACCTGCTGCTTCAGTTCGACGCTGCCGATCTCGGCAATGCCACGTGCGAAGACCGCGCCCGTCGTATCGACGAGCTCGACGCCGTCGCCGGCCGCGAAGCGCCCGCTGATGGCCTTGATGCCGACGGGTAGCAGCGAGGCGCCATCTCGCTCGAGCGCCTTGCGCGCACCCGCGTCGACCTCGATGCGGCCGCTCGTCGGCATCGCGTGGCGCAGCCACAGCTTGTACGCGCTCGGGGCATCGCCCTGCGCGGGGAAGCGCGTGCCGATCGACTCGCCGGCCACGGCGGCCGCGATCGCGCCGCTGCGTCCGCCGTTGGCGATCACGCAGTGCGCGCCGCCCGCGCGCGCCATCTCGGCCGCAACGACCTTGGAGCGCATGCCGCCCGAGCCCCAGCCGGAGCCCGCGGCCGCCGTGTCGACGTCGTCGAGCGCGGAGGCGTCGGGCACCTCGCGCACCAGCGCCGCATCGGGGTGGCGGGGATCGCGGGTGTAGAGGCCCTCCTGATCCGTCAGCAGCACGAGCAGGCGCGCGCCGAGCAGCACCGCGACCTGCGCGGCGAGGGCGTCGTTGTCGCCGAAGGTGATCTCCTGCGTCGCCGTCGAGTCGTTCTCGTTGACGATCGGCGTGATGCCCCACGCGAGCAGCGCCTCGAGGGTGTGACGCGCGTTCACGTACGACTCGCGCCGCTCGAAGTCACTCGCCGCGAGCAGCACCTGCCCGGTCATCCGGCCCGAACGGCCGAGGGCGCGCTGCCACGACTGCTGCAGGACGGCCTGTCCGACCGCGGCTGCCGCCTGGAGCTCCGCGACGGACCCGGGGCGCTCGGCGCGCCCGAGGCGGCCGAGGCCGAGCGCGATCGCGCCGGACGACACGATGCATATCGGTGTCTCCGCGGCGAGTCCGCCGATCTCACCGGCGATCCGCTCGAGGCGACTGCGGCGCAGGCGCCCGCGCGGATCCACGATCGTGGAGCTGCCGAGCTTGACGACGACGGGACGGGCCATGTCCCTGCATGGTACGGCGCGCCGAACGGCGAGCCTGCCGCTCCCCGCAGCTAGCGCAGCGGACGGTCGCGCCCGGCGAGCTTGCGGACCGTATCCGCGTCGTCGCCGTGCACCACGAGCTCGAAGATCGGCTTGTCGCTCTTGAGCGTCTGGCGCGTGGTCAGCTTCGTCACGACGATGCCCATCCGCTGGCAGTACGTCAGCAGGCGGTCGCGGTCGTTGCACAGCAGGCGCCAGACCTCCTCCTGGAGGTGCCGGTCGAAATCGGGAGCCATGCCGACCTCACCCGTGAGGGCGACGTCGACGGCCGCCCGGTACATCGCTGCGGGGTCATCCATGTCGCTCATGCGGCTCCAATCGCTTCGTCGAGGCGGGCGAGGATGATGTCGACATCGGCCTCGCCGATATTCAGTGGTGGCGCCAGCATGACAGCCTCGACCACGCGACTGCCGACGCGCGTGACGCACGAGTAGATCATCAGGTGCCGCTCGCGGGCTGCGGCGACGACGCGGGCGGTGGCGCCGGCGCGCGGCGCGAGGCTCTCGCGATCCTCGACGAGCTCGATGCCCTGGAGCAGCCCCATGCCGCGCACCTGCCCGACGTGGGGGCTCGCTGCCGTGATCCCGTCGAGCCCGTCGCGCAGACGCGCGCCCATCGCGGCGGCGTTGTCGAGCAGGCGCTCGTCGCGGATCACGCGGATCATCTCGGCGCCGACGGCGCAGCCGAGCGGGTAGCCGGAGAACGTGTGGCCGACGGGGAAGCCGTCGGGCCTGCGCATCAGGACCTCGGCGACGTGGCCCGCGGCGAGCATGCCGGAGAACGGGACGATGCCGCTCGTCACGCCCTTCGCGAAGGTGATGACGTCGGGCTCGACGCCCCACTGCTCGACGCCGAACCACGTGCCCGTGCGGCCGAAGCCCGTGATCGTCTCGTCGCAGATCATCAGCAGCTCGTAGCGCGTGCAGAGCTCGCGCACGCCCTGGAGGTAGCCGTCGGGCGGGGTCAGCGCAGCACCGCTCGCGCCCGTGATCGGCTCGAGGAAGACGGCGCCGACGGTGTCGGGTCCGCGCTCGAGGATCGCGGCTTCGAGTCCGGCGAGCGCGTGGGCGCACTCCTCGGCCGGCGTGCGGCGCGCGCCGATGTCGGCGCCGGGCGTGGGTGCCACGGCGTTGGGATCGAGCAGCGCCTCGTAGTCGTCGCGCCGCGCGGTGCCGGAGAGGCCGAGGGCGCCGACGGTGGAGCCGTGATACGACGGCACGCGCGAGATCAGGCCGGTCTTCTCCGGCCGTCCGCGCTCCTGCCAGTAGAGGAACACGAGGTTGATCGCCGACTCGACCGACTCGGAGCCCGACGAGTTGAAGAACGCCCACGAATCGGGCATCGGCGAGATCTCGCGCAGCAGCTCGGCCAGCTCGAGCATGGGCTCGTTCGAGAACGAGAAGCGGTAGGTGAAGGTCAGCTGCTCGGCCTGGCGCTTGAGCGCCTCGACGAGCCGCGGATGGCAGTGCCCGACGCTCATGACCATCGCGCCGCCGCACGCGTCGATCCACTCCTGCCCGTCGGCCGTCCAGATGCGGCAGCCCTCGCCGCGCACGGCGGTCGGCAGCACGCGCCCGGGCGTGGCGGTGAGGGAGAAATCGACAGGGCCGGCCATACCCGAAGTGTGCCGCACCGCGCGCGCAGCCAGCGAAGACCGCGCGAGCGCGGCATGATTCGTCCGTGGGCATGGGGAGCAGGGCACTGCGGGGCGGGCTGGCGATGATGTGCATCGCGGTGGCCGCGCTCGCGGCCGCTTGCGGCTCGTCGGGCGGCGGGACCACCGATGCCGCCTCGGTTGATCCGCTCACCGAGACCGTCCCGGCATCCACGATCCCGGCGACCACGCCGGTGGAGGCGGGGACGTTCCGGCTGATCGGCCAGCCGTCGCTGGCGTTCGACCTCGTGCGCACCGGTGCCGCGCTGGGCTTCGTCGGCCGTGAGGGTCTGAGCATGCGCACGCGCGCCGTGGCGTCCGACGACGACGTGCTCGCCGCGCTGCGCTCCGGTGCGGCCGACGCCGCCGTCGTCTCGTCCGATCAGGCGCTCGCGCTCGCGTCGCGCGGTGCGGACCTGCGCATCGTGCTGCTGCTCACCACCGTGACGACGGGCGAGCAGATCCTCGCGCGGCCCGACGTCGGCGACGTGTCCGGGCTCGTCGGGAAGCGCGTGGGGTACGTCGCCGGCACGGACGGCGAGCTGATGCTGCGCGGCACGCTCGCGGCGCAGCAGGTGCCGGTCACGCAGGTGCGGCTCGTGCGCTCCGGCGGCCGCAGTCCGGGGGCCCTGCTGCTGGATCGCGCGGTCGACGCCGCGGTCGACGACGGCGTCCGGGCAGCCGAGGTCCAGGCGGCCGATGCCGCGATCGCGCCGATTGCGACAGCTGGCGACCTGCCCGGCCTGCTGTCGCGCGTGCTCGTCGTGCGCACGGAGACAGCCGCTGCCCGCCCCGGTCAGGTGCTCGCCTTCACGCGTGCCTGGCAGGACCTCTACCTCTACGAGCGCGATGCTCCTGACGCGGTCGCTGCCGACATCGCGTCCATGCGCCATGCGCCTGTGGAGGACGCGACGGCCGAGCTGCAGGGGATCTCGCTGTACGACGTCTCGGCGAACGCGGTGGACCTGCTGCCCGGCGGCGAGTACTACGACCGGACGCTCGCGCAGATCGACGCGGCGGCGAGCGCCGCCGGCTGGCTCGCCGCACCGGTCGATGTGCACGCGCAGATCGATGGATCCTTTGCGCAGGCCGTCGCGAGTGCGCGATGATGCCGACATGAGTCGGATGAGGATCGTGCTGGACGGCGGGGCGCTCACGCGCGCCGAGGTCGTGGCCGTCGCGAGCGGCGACGCCGAGGTCGAGCTTGGCGCCAACGCCCGTGCTCGCGTTGCGGCTGCAGCCGAGCTGATCGCGCAGGTCGCTGGTGCCGGCCAGGCCGTCTATGGCGTCACGACCGGGTTCGGCTCGCTCGAGTCCGTGCGCATCCCCGACGACCGGCTCTCGGAGCTGCAGGTCAACATCGTCCGCAGCCACGCGGTCGGCGTCGGCGATCCGCTGCCCGTCGACGTCGTGCGCGGCATGCTCCTGCTGCTCGCCGCCTCGCTGTCGCGCGGGCACTCCGGCGTTCGCGTCGACATCGTGGAGTCGCTGATCCTGCTCCTCAACGCGGACGTCACGCCGGTGGTGCCGTCGCGCGGCTCCGTCGGCGCAAGCGGCGATCTCGCGCCTCTCGCGCACATCGCGCTCGTGCTGATCGGCGAGGGCGAGGCATTCGCGCCCGACGGTGAGCGTCTCGATGGCGCCGCCGCGCTGCGCCTCGTCGGCGTCGAGCCGGTCGCGCTCGGCCCGAAGGAGGGGCTCGCGCTGCTCAACGGCACGCATCTGATGGCATCGATCGGCGCGCTCGCGCTGACCGAGGCCGAGCACCTGTACGCGGCGGCGCAGGTCGCGGCCGCGATGAGCGTCGACGCGCTGCTCGGCTCGTCGACGCCGTTCGATCCGCGTCTCCACGTGCTGCGCAACCGCCCGTCCCAGCAGGCCGTCGCGCAGCGGATGCTCGAGCTGATGGACGGATCGGAGATGCGCGAGAGCCATGTCGACTGCGAGCGCGTGCAGGATGCCTACACGCTGCGCTGCATCCCGCAGGTGCTCGGCGCCGTCGGCGAGGCGCTCGAGTACGTCGATCGCGCGGTCGAGCCGGAGTTCGGCGCCGTCACCGACAACCCGCTCCTGTTCGTCGAGGAGGGCGACGTGCTGAGCGGCGGCAACTTCCACGGCCAGCCGCTGTCACTGCCGCTCGACACGCTCGCGATCGCGGTGCAGGAGCTCGCGGCGTTCTCGGAGCGCCGCATCTTCCGCCTGATGGACGGCCGCAGCGGCGATCCGCATTCGCTGCCGCCGTTCCTGATCGCCGATCCGGGCACGAAGTCGGGGCTGATGATCGCGCAGTACATGGCGGCGAGCCTCGTCGCCGAGGGCGCCGTCCTCGCGCATCCCGCCGGCGTCGGCAGCCTGCCGACGAGCGCCGGCCAGGAGGATTTCAACTCGATGGGTGCGACCGCCGGGCTGCAGGCGCTGCAGGTGCTCGCACTCGCCCGTCGCGTCGTCGCGGTCGAGCTGATCTCCGCCGCCCAGGGCTTCGACCTGCGTCGGCCGCTGCGCTCGGGGCCGCTGCTCGAGGCCGAGTACGAGAAGGTGCGCACGCTGTCACCGCCGCTGATCGAGGATCGCTCGCAGAGCGCGGAGTTCGAGGCCGTCGCCGAGGCGATCCGCCAGGGCATCTTCGGCTAGGTGACGCAAAGGGGCCAGACCCCTCTGCGTCACTCCGGTCGCGTTGAGGTCCCCGA
>CAWUMZ010000013.1:0-21179 GCA_963923625.1 uncultured bacterium
GCAGCTGAACGGCATGTACATGAGCGGGACCTTCCCGGACGGCTCGTACTGGATCACGATCGAGGTCGACGAGGGCTCGTACGGCGGGCGCCCGGGCAAGGACGGCATGGACGCCGTCGACTGCCTGTCGGCGAACATCAAGAACCAGCCGATCGAGGATCTCGAGCTCCATCTGCCGTTCCGGTTCTACCGCTACGAGCTGATCGAGCAGGACTTCGGCCACGGCAAGTGGCGCGGCGGCACGAGCGCGGTACGCGAGTATGCGTTCCTGACGCCCGCGCAGGTGACGACCGAGTCCGAGCGGCATGAGGACATCGATCCGCCGCCGGGCGCGTTCGGCGGCACGCCCGGCAGGCCCGGCAGGTTCTACAAGGTGCAGGCCGACGGCACGCGGGTGAAGATGTACTCGAAGGAGAACGCCTTCCAGTTCGCACCCGGCGATCGTCTGCTGATCGAAGGCGTCACGAGCGGCGGCTACGGCGATCCGAAGGAACGTGATCCGGAGCGCGTGCTCGATGACTACCTCGACGATCTGATCAGCCTCGAGCAGGCCGAGGGGATCTACGGGGTGCGCATCGTGGAAGACCGCATCGACGAGGCCGCCACTGCGGCGCTGCGGGGTTAGGGATGGCCGAGCCGGCAGCACGGACGCTCGCGGAGTTCTCCACGGGCCTCACGTATGACGCGATTCCCGAAGCGGTCCGCGAGAAGGCCGTCCTGCATGTCCTCGATGCGTTCGGCGCCGGCATCGCGGGGCTCGCGATGGGTGAGGTGCCCGCTGCGCGCGCGGTGGCCGAGCAGATGGGCGGCACGCCCGAGGCGACCGCGCTGGGTATCGGCGGTCGGCTGCCCGCGGGCCTCGCCGCATTCGCCAATGCCGCGGCGATCCACGCGCTCGACTTCGACGATACGCACGACGCGGCGCTCGTGCACTCGAGTGCGGTGATCGGCCCGGTCGCGCTCGCGTGCGGCGAGGCGTGGGGCGCCGACGGCCGCGAGGTGGTCGCCGCGATGGTCGCGGGCTTCGAGCTCTCATCGCGCATCGGCCTGGCAGGTGCGGGCAATCTGCATGTCCGCGGCTTCCATCCCACGTCGGTGTGCGGCATCTTCGCGGGCGCCTCGATCGCGTCGCGCCTGCGCGGTCTCGACATCGACGTGACGACGCAGGCGCTCGGCATCAGCGGCAGCTTCGGCTCCGGCGTGCTCGAGTTCCTCGCCGACGGGTCGCAGACCAAGCCGTACCACCCGGCCTGGGCGTCGCTCGGCGGCGTCACCGCGGCTGGGCTCGCTGCGAATGGCGGCGAAGGACCGGCGACGATCCTCGAGGGGCGCTTCGGCTTCCTGCCGACCCACCTCAACGAGGGCCAGTACGACGTGGGTGCGCTGACTGCGGGGCTCGGCTCGACGTGGGAGACGATGGCCGTGGCGATCAAGCCGTACCCGGCCTGCCACTGCACCCACACGATCCTCGATGCGCTGCGCGTGATCATCGACCGTGACGGCATCGCCGCTGGTGATGTGGCGAGCATCACCTGCCGCGTGCCGAGCGAGGTCGCCGTTCGGCTCGTGCTCGAGCCGACGGAGCGCAAGAAGGCCCCGGCGAATCCGTACGAGGCGAAGTTCTCGCTGCCCTTCACCATCGGCGCGATGCTCGTGCACGATCATGTCGGCGTCGACAGCTTCACGGAGGCGGCGATCGTCGATCCGGCGGTGCTCGCCGTCGCCGAGCGGGTCGACTACGTCGTCGAGCCGTTCCCGAATGGCAATGCGGATCTCGCCGGCGCGATCACCGTGCGGACGAACGATGGGCGCGAGCTCGTCGAAGAGGTGCTGGTTCCGCGCGGCGGCTCCGACAACCCGATGAACGGCGATCAGATCAAGGACAAGTTCCGCCTCAACGCGGCGCTCGCCCTCTCAGATGCGGACGTCGAGGCGATGGTCGCGGCGTTCGATGCGATCGCGGAAGACGGCGTGGCGCCGATCGCCGCGCTGCTCGCGAAGGCGTCCTGACGCACGGGTCGGGCGGGTCGGCTGCGGCCGGCTCGCCGGCCAGGCGCGTCAGCGGACGACGATCGCCTTGCTCACGATCGCCGTGCCCTTGGGGTCGGTGATCACGCGGTAGGTGCCGTGCTTGAGTCGGATCGTCGTCGTGCCGGGCTGCATGGCGATCGTACGAGCCACCACCCAGCGGCCGTGGCGGCGCACCTGCACGAGGACCGTCTTTCCGGCAGCGGCCGTGAGCGTCAGCGATCCGCGACCGGCTCGCGTCGTCACGGCCGCCGTTGCAGTCTGCGCGACGGGTGCGGGCGCCTCGGTCACGACAGCAGGGGCGGTACCCGTCGCCGCGATGGCGGGCGCCGCGATGACGGCGTCGGTCGGGACGGTGATCGATGCCGAGCTGGCACCGGCCGCGGTCGGGGCGAAGACGAGCTGGAAGGTGCACACGGCGCTCGCTGCGAGTATGCGGTTGCTGCACGCGTCATTCGCCGTTGCGAACGGCGCCGATGGGGCGATGGCACCCATCGTCAGCCCGATATCACCGGTGTTGGTCACCGTCACGGTGAGGGGCGCGCTCGCCGAGCCGACTGCCACGGAGCCGAAATCGGCGGTCGCCGTGCTCACCGTCACCGCAGCGGCATTGTCCGCAATCGGCGCGTTGTTCTCGGAGAAGTACTCGTGGTTGTCGGAGTTGGCGACGGCATGACCGGGATTCGAGATGGCGAGGCTCGCCGCGCCGGACTGGCCGTATACCCAATCGTCTGTTCCGGCGACCACATTGAAGTGCATGAACTCGTGGATGAGCGTGCCCGCCTTTGAATCGGTGCCGGTCGCCGGCGCCGTCCAGAATGCGTCGCACACGTAGACGTTGTACGGACTGGGCGGGTACACGAACGCGTAGGTGCCTGGATTGCAGTCGGGGTCGTGGCAGATGATCGTGATCGCCGCCGATGCGAGCGCCGCCTCGGCTGCCGTGTAGTGGTCGCGTACCGCCGCCCAGCGCGCTGCGTCGTACGTGCCGAACCAGTGCACGTAGCGCGCTCCGGCCCGACGATCGGTGAAGTACTGCAGCGAGCTGACGGCGTAGGCGTGCGCGTCGGCGATGGCGGTGGTCGACAGCGTCGGTTCGCTGCCGATGCAGCCGGTGAAGGAGACCGACTGCGCGCCGATCCGCGTCCGCGCGGTGACGGGTGCAACCGGCGGCATCCAGATCGGGCGTCCGGTGACGCGGACCTCGATCGGCTCGACCGCAAGGCCGCTGCTCCGCTGCAGGGCGATGACGTACGTCGCAGTACGGGTGAAGGCGAAGGCGTGCGAGAGGTCGATGGCGATGGTCCGGCTGCCGCGCGCGGGGATGAGCAGGCCATCGGCGCGCAGCGGCACGACCGTCTTGGCGATCGGGCCCGTGTAGCGCACGGGCGCGCCGTTCCGCGTGACCGCGAACGCGGCCGGTGCCAGATCGGCCCGCGGCACGCGCACCGGGACGGCGCGGGGATTGGCGATCGTCACGCGGATGACCACGGGAGCACCGCCGCCATGCGACGGTGCGGCGCTCACCACGGGCGCAAGCGTCACGCTGGGTGCGGCGAGCGCCGTGCCGGTGAGGAGCACGCCGACGAGCGCAGCGGCGAGGACGAGGCTGCGGAGGACGGCGCGCACGGCACCATGGTACGTCGAATCGGCCGTCCGCCGTGCGACGCGTGTGCGCCCGCGCCCCATCCGGTGGCAATCCCGCAGCCCGACGGCGGCGATCCGCGCATCGACCGGCGTCTCGGCTCGCGACAGTGCGGTGATGAGCCGCCGCAACCGCCTACTCGCGATCATGCCGCTCGTCGCGCTGCTCGCCGCGTGCGGCGGCACCGCCACGCCGTCAGGCGCAGTCCCACCCGAGACGGTCGCCCAGCAGACGACGCTCGCGGGCACAGACCTGGTCGGCAGCGTCGGCCCGGGATCCACGATCGGGCTGCAGCAGGGCGGCGCCGACGTCACGACGCTCAAGGCGGGTACCTACACGCTCGCCGTCTCCGACCAGGCCGCCGCGCACGACTTCGCGCTGCAGGCGCCCGACGGCACGATCACGCAGGTCACCTCCGTGCCGTTCACCGGCACCAAGCGCACCACCGTCGAGCTGACGCCCGGCACGTGGATCTACTTCTGCCAGCCCCACGCATCGCAGATGCGCGGCACGTTCACCGTCAGCTGAGCGCAGGGCGAGAGACGCTGCCGGGAGCGGCGCGACGCCGCTCCCGGCACGCCGCTCACACCGCCGGCGCCTCGAGCCCGCGCGGGATCTTCTTCTCCGCGTCGTAGAACGGCAGGTCGATCAGCTCGCAGTCGTGCAGCTCCAGGTCGAAGCACACGACGCGACCCGTACGCGGCTCGATGTCGTCGGCGCTGTGGAGCTTCACGTACGCGACGCCGCACTCGAGGAACGGGCTCCACGACGAGGCCGTGATGATGCCGATCTCCCGGCCGTCGCGCTCGACATGGCCGCCGATCAGCGGCTCGCCCGACGCGCACCTGACGCCGTACATCCGCGTGCGGCGGTCGGCCTTGAGCAGCGCCTCCTTGCCGAAGTACTCGTCCTCGCGCTCGAGGTCGACGAACATCTCGAGACCCGCCTCGAACGGCGTCATCAGGTGGTCCATGTCCGAGATGTTGTTGAGGATCGCCGCCTCGATGCGACGCGTGTCCATCGGGTCGAGGCCGATGTCGACGAGCCCGTGCGCCTTGCCGACCTCGGTCGTGCGGTCGTACATCGCATCGGTATCGGTGCCGTCGATCGTGTAGATCTCGAAGCCCATCTCGCCCGTCCAGCCGGTGCGCGTGATCAGGCACGGCACGCCCGCGATCGTGATCTCGCGCATGTCGAAGTAGCGGAAGTCCTCGGGCATGCCCTCGTCGGCGAGGTCAGCGAGCAGGTCGAGGGACTTCGGACCCTGCAGCTGCTGCACCCACGACTTCGCGTCGAAGATCTCGACGTCCATGCCCGCGGTGACGGCGACGCCGCGCACCCACCCCATGAACTCGCCGTCGGCCTGCACGTACCAGAAGCGATCCTCGCCGAGCCGGATCAGGATGCCGTCGACCATGATGCCGCCGTCCGGCCAGCAGGCCAGGCCGTAGGCGCAGCGGCCGACCTTCAGCGCCGACACCTTGCGCGTGAAGACACGGTCGAGCAGCCGACCGGCATCCGGCCCCTTCAGCTCCGTGACGAACTCACCCGTGTTGAGGCGCGTGACGGTGCGACGGAGCGCCCAGTAGCCCTCCTCGCGCGTGGAGGTCTTCAGCGAGATCGGCATCATGCGGCCGTTGTAGATCACGAACGTCGCGCCGTTCTCCACGTCGTAGGAGTAGAACGGCGAGCGGGCATGCCCGTAGTTCCAGCCCGGCTCGGGCAGCGAGCAGACGACATCTCGCAGGGCGTGGTAGCGCTTGGACATGGGGTTCCTCTTCTCCGGTTGCATTCGCGTGCGTTGTTCAGCACAATGAACTGCGATCACGTTAGTGAATAGCCCGGGGAGCGTCAACCCGCTCCTCCACCGCTCGCTCGCTAGAGTCACCTGCCGATGCACGAATCCACCGCCAACGACCTCGGCCACGAGGTGCGCGATCGCCGCCTCGCCCACGGCCTGACCGTGCGCGCGCTGGCCGAGCGCGCCGGCATCTCGGCCGCGTACGTCGCCGCGATCGAGAACGGCCGCAGCGCCAGCACCGGGCGCGCCCCGGAGGTGTCGCTGCGCGTCCTCGACGGGCTGGCGCGTGCGCTCGACTGCACCGTCGACGAGCTGACCGGTGCGCGCCACGACGCCGCTGCGCGCCACGCCCTCCTGTACTGCTTCGACGCCTCGGGACCGCTGTTCCCGACGGTCGACCGGGCCTTCGGCGCCGACGTCGACCACTGGATCTACATCGCCGACCCGCGCCACGCCGAGGTCGCACCGCCCGCCCGCGCGACGATCTGCACCTGGGCGCTCGGCGAGCATCCCTACGCCGGCACGCACCTCGACCCCGCTGACATCCACCTCGCGCTCGAGCGCGAGGTCGCCCGGGTTGCGCCAACGCTCCAAGGCCAGCGCGTCGGCCTGGCGATCATGGACTGCTCCGCGGTGATGCGCTACGTCCAGAACGCCGCCGACGAGGTCGACTTCGAGCGCCGCTGGCACGACGGCGTGCATGCGATCTGGCAGGAGCACCTCGGCGCCGAGCCCGCGATGGACGTGTGCGGATACCGCCACGCCGATATCGCCGCGCTCGGCCTCACCATCGATCAGCTCGACACGGCGCTCACGCTCATCTCGCACCACGATCGCGTCGTCGCGGTCGAGGCCGACGACACGCTGATCCACGGACGCGCCGCCGCGCGGCGCATCCTCGCCGAGGCGCGCCCCGCCGGCGTCTCCGCCGGCGCGTGGGACGAGCTGACGCGCGCCGCCGCGGCCGCGCTCGCCTGAGTCCGCTCGGGTGGGGCTAGAGCCCCATCGCGTGGTAGCCCGAGTCGACGTACGCGACCGTGCCGGTCACGTTCTCGGCGTCGAGCAGGTACGCGGCGGCCTTGCCGACATCCGCCTGATCGACGTTGCGCTTGAGCGGCGAGCGCTCCATCACGAGCTCCTCCATCACCGTGAAGCCCGGGATCGAGCGGCCCGCGAGGGTGCGCACGGGACCGGCCGAGACCGCGTTGACGCGGATGTTCTTCGGACCGAGGTCGGCCGACAGGTAGCGCATCGACGAATCGAGCGCCGACTTCGCCACGCCCATCACGTTGTAACCGGGGACCGCGCGCTCGCCGCCGAGGTACGTCATCGTCACGATCGAGCCGCCACCGCGCTTCTCCATGTGCGGCTCGGCCTCGCGCGCCATCGCGACCAGCGAGTAGGCGGAGACGTCGACCGCGAGCCAGAAGTCCTCGCGCTTCGTCTCGATGAAGCGCTGCTGCAGGTCGTGCGCCTGCGCGAAGGCGATCGAATGGACGAGGAGATCGAGACCGCCGAGCTGGCCGACGACCGCGTCGAACGCGGCCTTGATCGACGCGTCGTCACGGGCGTCCATCTCGACGCAGATGTCGGAGTCGACCGTCGCCGCGAGGTCGCGCACGTTCTTCTCCACGCGCTCGCCCTGGTACGTGAACGCGAGCTTCGCGCCCTGCCGATGCAGCTCCTCGGCGATGCCCCACGCGATCGAGCGCTTATTCGCGACACCGGCGATGAGAGCGAGCTTGCCTTCGAGCATGGAGGGCCTCCGGGGGAGTTCGTGTACCGGGCGAATCCTACGGGGTCGGGTTCGCGTGCGAACCCGACCCCGCGCGGACTAGCGGCTGCTCGCCTCGGCGTGCGCCCTGCGGGCCAGCACGCCGAGCAGGTGCCTCTTGTACTCGACCGAGCCGTCGAGGCCGTCGTGCGGATCGGTGCCCTCGGCGACGCGGGCGATCGCGTCGTCGATCGACCCGCCACCGTTGAGGACCTCCTCGAAGCCGGACAGGCGGATCGGCCGATCGGACACGCCGGTGGCGGCGGCGCGCACGCCGTCGTCGCCGATGCACACGCCGACGCCGACGATCGTCCAGTCGATCGCACGCCGATGGAACTTGGCGTACGCGGAGTGATCGTCGCTCTTCGGGATGCGGACCTGCGTGATGATCTCGCCCGGCTCGAGCGTCGTCGTCAGGTAGGTCGTGATCAGATCCTCGACGAGGATGCGGCGCTCGCCGTTCGGACCGCGCGCGATCACCGACGCACCGGCTGCCACGAGCGTGGCCGGCATGTCGCTGTGCGGATCGGCGTGACCGAGCGAACCGCCGATCGTGCCGCGGTTGCGAACCTGCGGGCTGCCGATGCCACCCGCGGCGTCGCTGACGAGACCCGCGTGCTCGCGGATCAGCGCGCTGGCGGCCACCTCGCGGTGGATCGTCATCGCGCCGACGGCGATCTCGTCCTCGTCCTCGCAGATCCCGACGAGCTCGGGGATGCCGCTGAGGTCGACGATCGCGTGCGGCGCCGCGAGGCGCAGCCGCATCATCGGCATCAGCGACTGGCCGCCCGACAGCGGGACCGCGCCCGCCGCGACGGCGGCGACCGCCTCGTCGATCGACGAGGCCTTCGTGTACTCGAGCGTGGACGGGATCACGACTGGGCCTCCTGAATGACGTTCCAGATACGCGACGGCTGCATCGGCATGTCGATGTGACGGACGCCGATACCCGACAGCGCATCGACGGCGGCGTTGACGATCGCCGCCGAGGCGCCGATCGTGCCGGCCTCGCCGATGCCCTTGACCCCGAGCGGGTTCGAGGGCGACGGGGTGACGGTGCGCGACAGCGTCATCGGCGGGACATCCGCCGCGCTGGGCACGAGGTACTCGACGAGGGTCGGGGTCATCATGTGCCCGTCCTCGCTGTAGACGGTCTCCTCGAAGAGCGCCTGACCGAGGCCCTGGATGATGCCGCCATGGACCTGTCCGTCCACGATCAGCGGGTTGATGACGTTGCCGCAGTCGTCGACCGCCGTGTAGTTGACGATCTCGACGCGACCCGTGTCCGGATCGATCTCGACCTCGCACACGTGCGTGCCGTTCGGGAACGTGAAGTTCGGCGGATCGTGGAACGTCGTGGCCTCGAGCACCGGCTCGATGCCCTCCGGCAGCGACGCCGACGTCCAGCCCGCGTACGCGAGCTCCTGGATCGTCTTCGCGCGATCCGGCGAGCCCTTCACCTGCCACGAGGTGCCGGTCCACTCGAGGTCGTCGATCGAGCACTCGAGGAGATGCGCCGCGAGCTCGCGGGCCTTCTCGCGGACCTTGCCGAGCGAGCGGTACAGCGCGATGCCGCCGACGGCCAGCGAGCGCGAGCCGTAGGTGCCGAGGCCGTACGGCTGGAAGGCCGTGTCGCCGTGGATCACCTCGACGTCCTCGAACGGGATGCCGAGCTCCGTCTGGGTGATCTGCGACCAGCTCGTCGCGTGGCCCTGGCCGTGCGGCGAGGTGCCCGTGATGACGGTCGCCTTGCCGGTCGGGTGGAGGCGCACGGTCGAGTGCTCCCAGCCGGGGGCGCCGATGCCGAGGGCCGCGGTGACGGCGCTCGGCGCGAGGCCGCAGACCTCGACGTAGGTCGAGAGCCCGATGCCGCGGTACTTCCCGTTCTTCTCGCTCTCGGCGCGACGCGCCTCGAAGCCGGCGTAGTCGGACAGCTCGAGCGCCTTGTCGAGGTTCGCCTCGTACTCGCCCGAGTCGTAGATCAGTCCCGTCGCCGAGCTGTACGGGAACTGCTCCGGCTTGATGAAGTTGCGGCGGCGAACCTCCGCGGCGTCGATGCCGAGGTCGTCCGCGATCGCGTCCATCACGCGCTCGATGCCGTGCGTGGCCTCCGGGCGTCCCGCGCCGCGGTACGCGTCGGTCGGCGTTGTGTTGGTGAACGCCTGGCGGATGCGGATCGAGACGTCCTGGATGTCGTAGAGCCCCGGCACCATGAACAGCGTCAGGTGCGAGATCGACGGCGTCAGGAGCTGGTTGTACGCGCCGTTGTTCTGCACGGCGTCGCACTTGAGCGCCACGATGCGGCCGTCGTCATCGACGCCGGCCTCGTAGTACTGGACCTGGGCGCGGCCGTGGATGGTCGCAACCGCGGCCTCCGTCCGATCCTCGATCCACTTGACCGGGTGCCCGACCGCGTGCGAGGCCGCGCACACGGCGAACTCCTCGCGGTAGGTGTTGAGCTTCGCGCCGAAGCCGCCGCCCACATCCGGGGTGACGACGCGGACCTTCGCCTCGGACGTGCCGCAGACGATGCTGACGAACGTGCGGACGAAGTGCGCGACCTGCGTCGAGGTGTAGAGCGTCACCTCGCCGGTCGCCTCCTGCCAGTCGCCGATGCAGCCGCGGGTCTCCATCGCGGACGGCGTCAGGCGCTGGTTGTCGACGCGCAGCTTGATCACCCTCGACGCCTTCGCCATCGCGTCGTCGAAGCCGTCGGTGACGTGCTCGAGCGTCTTGACGAGGTTGCTGTCGTACTCGGCGTGCACGAGCGGCGCACCGGCCTCGAGGGCCTTCTCGGCGTCCACCACGACCGGGAGGGGGTCGTAGTCGACGTGCACGAGGTCGGCGCCGTCGCGGGCGAGGTAGCGGTCGTCGGCGATCACCATCGCGACGGGCTCGCCGACGTAGCGGGCGATCTCCTTGGCGAGGATGGCCTGCTCCGGATGGCGCACGTCGCCGCCCGGGTTCGATGCGCTGAGGACGCCGGTCGCGACCGGGAGCGTCTCGTTGGTCAGCACGGCGTGGACGCCGGGCAGCGCGAGCGCGGCGCTGGCGTCGATCGACGTGATGCGCGCGTGGCCGAACGGCGAGCGCACGAACGCGGCGTGCAGCATGCCGGGCAGCTTGAGGTCGTCCACGTAGCGGCCCTCGCCCGTGACGAACTTGCGGTCCTCCTTGCGCAGCACCGCATCGCCGATGCCGCCCGTGGCCTGGGTCGTGTAGTCGACGGCCATGATCAGCTCCTCGCCATCTGGTCGGCCGCGGCGCGGATGCTCGCGACGATGTTCTGGTACCCGGTGCAGCGGCAGAGGTTGCCCTCGAGCGCGTCGCGGATCTCCTCGTCCGTCGCGTTCGGCTGCTGCTCGATGATGCCGACGGCGGCCATCATCATGCCCGGCGTGCAGTAGCCGCACTGGAGGCCGTGGTTCTCGTGGAACGCCTGCTGAATCGGGTGGAGCGTGCCGTCCTCGGCCTGCAGCCCCTCGACGGTGCGCACCTCGCGGCCGTCGCACTGGATCGCCAGCGTCGAGCACGACAGGACGGAGTCGCCGTCCAGGTGCACGGTGCAGCAACCGCACGTCGACGTGTCGCAGCCGATGTGCGTGCCCGTCAGGTTCAGCTGCTCGCGCAGGAAGTGCACGAGCAGGGTCCGAGGCTCGACCTCGGCGGTGTGGGCCGTGCCGTTGACGGTCACGGTGATGGTCTCGCCCATCTTCAGTTCTCCTCCCGGTCCCGCGATGCAGGGACCATGCAGCGAATCCTAGTGCCAATCGGCACCGAAGGGAATACCGCGCACCGGATCGAAACGCGTATGCAGCAGGAGGTCGGCGCGCCCCGATCCACTAGGCTCCCGCCCGTGGCCGAGTCCCGCGCAACCGTCGACGTCCCCGGCTCGTCCGCGAACCTCGGTCCCGGCTACGACTGCCTGGCGATCGCGCTTCCGTTTCGCCTGCGCGTCGAGGTCGAGCGCCGGCCCGGCCCCCTCGGCGTGCGCGTGTCCGGCGAAGGCGCCGACGCGCTGCCTGCCGACGCGTCGAACCTCGTCGTCTCCACGTTGCTGACGGAGCTCGACGAGCGCGGCGACGACCTCGCCGTCGACGTCCGCAACGACATCCCGCTCGGCGCCGGCTGCGGCTCGTCCGCCGCCGCGATCGTGGCAGCGCTGGCCGCCGCCGACGTGCTGCGCGGCCGAGAGGTGAACGCGGCGAGTCTGATCCTGCGCGCCTCGGCGATCGAGGGCCATCCCGACAACGTCGCCGCGAGCGTGCTCGGCGGCGTCACGATCGCCGCGGGCGATCCCGCGATCGCGCGCCGCATCGATCCGCCCGCAGGCCTCGGCCTCGTCGTCGCGGTCGCCGACGAGCGCGTGCTCACCCGCGATGCCCGCGCCGCCCTCACCCCCGACGTGCCGCGCGGCAGCGCCGTCTGGAACCTCCAGCACAGCGCGCTGCTCGTCCACGCGCTGCACACCGGCGCGCTCGACGACATCTCGGCCGCGCTCACCGATCGACTCCACCAGGACGCGCGCGAGCCGCTGATGCCCACGTTCGCCGCTCTGCGCAGCCGCTCGGCGGAACTCGGCGCGCTGGGCGTCACCCTGTCCGGTGCCGGCCCCTCGGTGCTCGTGTGGTGCGCGGCCGATGCGACCGAGCAGGTCGCGGCGGCCGTGCGCGAGATCGCACCGACCGCCGTCGTGCACGCGGTGCACCCCGAGGCCACCGGCCTCATCGCCAACTAGGCGCTTCGCGACGCCGGCAGGCTGACGCCCGACCATCCGGCGCGACCCACGCACCCTCCACCGACGTGACGGGCATGCACAAGCACCGCCCATGCCGTCCCTCGCGCACACGAGCGCGAACGCGCAACGAACCTCTGCGGACCACGCGCGGCAACGCACGCGACTCGCGCCGGCTCGGACGCCATCAACGCAGACCCCGCGTTCCGTCCCTGACACGATGGGCCCGGGCCCATCTTGTCAGGAGCAGCCGTTCGCCCACCGCCGCGCGTGCGCGCGCCCTCGCCCCGCCGCTGCGCGCAGGCGCTACCGCGCCGCTACGCGCAGGCGGACTTCGCGCCCGCGATCTCCTGCGAGAACTGCAGGATCGCGTTCGTCATCTGCGTGGTGAGCGCCTCGGCGGTCTGCGCGTTCGTCGGCGGCGAGGTGTCCCTGCCGTCGATCAGATGCCCGTCGGCGATCGCCTTCGACACGGCGGCCTGGCACTCCGAGCTGCCGACCTTGTCGAGCGCCGTGAGGGCGGTGCCGACCGGTGCCCACGCGTCGGCGACGTTCGCGAGCGACTCCTTGGCGCACGCCGCCTCGGCCGCGTTGCCGGCGGCCATGTTCGTGCAGTCCTGCAGCGCGAGCGCGTACTTGGCGCCGTTCGCGGCGAACGCCTGCGTCGCCTCGTTGGCGGCATTCCACGCCCCCTCCGCATTGCGATTCGAGGTCTCCGAGCCGCAGCTCGCGAGGACGGCGGCGACGAGGGCGAGGGCGAGCAGCGGGGCGAGGCGGCGGGTCTTCATCACGCGGGCAGTCTAGTACGCGACGACGCGGCTGCCGCCCTCTGCGGCGAGGCGCTGCTCCTCGGCCCGGTAGCTGGATCGCACCAGCGGGCCCGCGAAGACGCTGCCGAAGCCGAGCTCCATGCCCGCCTCGCGGAAGCGGCGGAACGAGTCGAGCGGCACCCAGCGGTCGAGCGGCAGGTGCTTCTCCGTCGGCTGCAGGTACTGGCCGATCGTGACGACGTCGACGTCGTGCGCGCGCAGATCGCGCAGCGTCTGGATCACCTCGTCATCCGTCTCGCCCATGCCGACGATCACGCCGCTCTTCGTCAGCAGCGGCCCGCGCTCCGGGAAGTGCTCCGCCCACAGCTCCTTGGCGCGCTGCAGGATGTGGAGCGCGCGGTCGTAGTCGCCCTTGATGCGCACCTTCGGCTGGATGCGGCGGACCGTCTCGATGTTGTGGTTGTAGACGTGGGGCTCGGCCTCGAGGACGGTCAGCATGCCCTGATCCTCATCGCCGAGGAAGTCGGGCACGAGCACCTCGACCTGCAGCTCGGGGTTGCGACGGCGCAGCGCCCGGATCGTCTGCGCCCAGTGCGACGCGCCGAGGTCGGGCAGGTCGTCGCGGTCGACGCTCGTGACGACGACGTGCTTCAGTCCCATCCGCTCGCAGGCCGCGGCGATCTTCGCCGGCTCGAGCGGATCGACCTCCTCGCCGCGCTTGGCGCTGTTGACCGCGCAGTAGCGACACGCACGCGTGCAGGTGTCGCCGAGGATCTGGAACGTCGCGGTGCCGCGCCCCCAGCACTCGCCGATGTTCGGGCAGCCCGCCTCCTCGCAGACGGTCGTGAGCCCGTTCTCGCGGACGATGCCGTTGAGCTCCTGGAAGCGCGAGCCGGGGCTCGCCGCGCGCACGCGCATCCAGTCGGGCCGGTTCTTCGCCTCGGGCCCCCAGGGCACGCTAGGCCTCCCGGACCTCGAACAGCACGCCGTCGGGATCGGCCAGGCCCGTCACGCGCTTGCCGTCGGGCAGCTCGTTGACGTCGTCGAGGAAGGGCGCGTCACGCTCCTGCAGCTCGGCCAGCAGCGCGTCGAAGTCGTCGGCCACGATGGTGATGTACAGGCCGGCCTCGCCGAGCCACGCCTTGCCGAGCTTGCGGCGTTTCGCGCCGCCCTCCACGACGAACTCGAGCGCGTCGCGATGCGCCGTGAAGCCGAGGTCGGTGACGTTGTCGATGGCGCAGCCGAGCTGGTGCTCGTAGAAGCGGCGCGAGCGCTCGAGGTCGCTCGCGAAGATCGTGAAGCGATACCCCGTGATCACGACGGCAGCTCCTCCCAGGTGCGGTTGAAGCGCTCGCCGAGACGGGCGAGCAGGACAGGCTGGGCCTCGGCGCGCGTGATCGGCCGACCGGCCTCGAGCGAGGCGGTCGTGTACCGCGTCTCCTGCAGGCCGCAGCCGACGAACAGGTCGAACGGCTCGAGGTCGCAGTCCAGGTTGATCGCGAAGCCGTGCGTCGTGATCCACGAGGCCACGTGGACGCCGATCGAGGCGATCTTGCGGTCCTCCACCCAGACGCCGGTGTGCTCCTCCCCCTCGCGCGCCTCCGCGCTGATGCCGAGATCGCCGAGCGCGTCGATCATCGCGCCCTCGAGCATCTCGACGTAGGCGCGCAGATCGCGACCCATGTTCGAGAGGTCGAGGATCGGATAGCCGACGAGCTGGCCGGGACCGTGGTACGTGGCGCGTCCGCCGCGCGCGACCTCGACCACGGGGATGCCCCGCTGCTCGAGGAGCGCCGGATGCGGAAGCTCGGCGGCGACGTCGGTGCGGGTTCCGAGCGTGACGACGGGCTCGTGCTCGAGCAGCATCAGGACATCGGCGATCGCCTGCTGGTTGCGGGCACCCGCGAGGTTGTCCATCAGGTCCAGCCCCTCGGCGTAGGGCGTCAGCCCCGGCAGATCCATCAGATAGGCCGCGGTGGCGGCGTTGGCGCTCACGCCCCGAACGCCTCCGCATCCCACGTCTCGAGGTTCTGCTTCACCTGCGCCATGAACTGCGACGCGTAGGCGCCGTCGATCAGGCGGTGGTCGAAGCTGAGCGAGATGTACATCATCGGGCGGATCGCGATCGCCTCGACGCCCTCCGGACCGGCGACGACCATCGGCCGGCGCACGATCGCGCCGGTGTCGAGGATGCCGACCTGGCCGACGGGGATGATCGGCGTGCCGTAGAGCGAGCCGAAGACGCCGGGGTTCGTGATCGTGAACGTGCCCCCGGTGAGATCGTCGATGCCGAGCTTCTTCGACCGTCCGCGGACGGCGAAGTCGGCAACGGCCTGGGCGAGGCCGAGCAGGTTGAGCGATTCGGCGTTCTTGATCGAGGGCACGAGGAGGCCCTTGCCGTCATCGACGGCGACGGCCATGCCGAGGTTGACGTACCGCTTGATGACGGCCTCGCCCTCGCGGACCTCGGCGTTCATCCACGGCCAGAGCGCGAGCGCGTCGACAGTGGCCTTCATGATGAACGGCAGGAACGACAGGTTGACGCCGTGGGTGGCCTTGAACTTGGGCTTCAGCTGGCCGCGGATCTCCGTGACTCGGCCGAGGTCGACCTCCCACACCTGCGTGACGTGCGCGGCGGTGTCGATCGACTCGCGCATGTGCTTCGCGGTGACCTGGCGGACGCGGGAGAACGTGTAGATCTCCTCGCCCGGTCCGGCGGTCGGCTCCGCGGCGGCCGGGGCCGACGGCGCGGCGGGTGCAGCCGGTGCGGGCGGTGCCGCGGGGGCTGCCGCGGGTGCAGCCGGTGCCGGCGGCGCAGCGGGAGCGGCCGCGGGCGCGGGTGGGGCGACGGCGGTCGGCTCGGCGGACGGCGCGGCAAGGGCGCCGCCGGAGGCCTGCGCGGCGAGGGCGTTCTCGACGTCCTTCTTCGTCACGCGGCCGCCACGGCCGGTGCCACTGATCTGGGAGATGTCGAGCCCGTGCTCGGTGAGCATGCGCGCGACGACCGGCGAGACGAAGGCACGGCCCTCGCCCTCCTCGGACGCCGCAACGGGGGCAGCGGCGACAGGGGCCGGCGCGGCGGCAACGGGCGCGGATGGGGCGACTACGGGCTCGGCAGCGGGCGCAGGCGCCTCGACGGCGGGAGTCGGAGCCTCCACCGCCGGCGCGGCAGCCGGTGCGGCCGCGGCAGGCGTCGCCGACAGGTCGGTCGACAGCACGGCGATGCGGGTCTCGACGTCGACCGTCGTGCCCTCGGGGACCAGGATCTCGATCACCACGCCCGTGGCGGGCGAGGGCACCTCGGTATCGACCTTGTCGGTCGAGATCTCGACGATGGTCTCGTCGGCCTGCACGGTGTCGCCCACCTGCTTCAGCCAGCGGGAGATCGTTCCCTCGGTGACACTCGACCCCATCTGGGGCATCACTACATCAATCGTGCTCGCGACCGCCATCGCAGGACCTCCGTCAGGGTCGAAGCGGTTAGTGGCTGAACCGTAGCGCCCCTTCCCGATGACCGCAGAGTGCAGCCGAACCCGTGACGTTCGCGAATACTGGGTGCATGTCCGATGTCGCCCACATGCGCGGAGTCTCGAAGCGCTTCGGCGATTTCGCAGCACTTGACGAGATCGACCTGACCGTCTCGCCGGGGGAGATCCGGGGCTTCCTCGGCCCGAACGGCGCCGGCAAGACGACGGCCATGCGGATCCTCGTGGGGCTCCTCCGCAGCACCGACGGGGAGACGCGCGTGTTCGACGGCGACCCGTGGTCGCAGCCCGAGGTCCGGACCGAGATCGGCTTCCTGCCATCCGACCCGGGCTTCTACGGCCGAATGACGGGCAAGCAGCTGCTCGATCACTTCGCGGCGCTCTCCCGACGGGAGCCCGTGATGCGCGACCATGCCTGCGCGCACCTGCGGATGAGCGAGGCGGACCTCAAGCGGCAGATCCGGACCTACTCGAAGGGCATGCGCCAGAAGCTCGGCGTCCTGCAGGCCGTGCAGCACGATCCGCGCCTCCTGATCCTCGACGAACCGGGCGAGGGGCTCGACCCCCTCGTCCTCAACGGCCTCATCTCGCTGCTGCGCGAGCGCCGCGACGCAGGGCGCGCGATCCTCTTCTCGAGCCACGTGCTGGCCGAGGTCGAGGCGCTCTGCGACGAGGTGACGATGATCCGCGGCGGTCGCATCATCGGCGAGGGCACGATCGGCGAGCTCGCCCAGCACCGAGCGCGCCACGTCGTCGTCGAACTCGCAGATCCCGACGTGGAGGTCCAGCTGACCGGCGCCGACCTCGTCGACAGCAACCTCGGTCGCCGGACGTTCTCGCACCACGGCCCGATCCAGCCGCTGCTCGCCGAACTCGCGGCGCTGCCCGTGCTCGACGTCAAGATCCAGGAGGCGTCGCTCGACGAGGTCTTCATGGAGTACTACGGAGACGCGACGAACCCGTGAACCGCGCCATCATCTCGCGCCTCGTGCACCAGCAGCGGATCCAGTTCCCGCTGGAGCTGCTGTTCACCGCCGGCTGGGGCTTCCTGCTCGTCGCGCTCTTCGCCACGTCCGACAAGTTCGGATCCATGCTCCAGCAGGAGGCCGAGATGCTCGGCCCGGCGTGGGCGCTGCTCGGTCTCGATCCGCTCGCGCAGTGGGTCACCGTCGGTCTGCTCGATCCGCCGTTCTTCCTCGGCGGCGCGGCGTTCTCCGTCGGGCTCGGCCTCCGCGCGATCGCCGGCGAGCTGCAGGACGGCTCGCTCGCGCTCTCCATCACGCGCCCGGTCTCGCGGCGCTCGTGGTTCCTCTCCCACGTCGTCGTGATGGTGCCGGGCTCCTTCGCGATCGGCCTCTTCTACGCCGTCGGCTGCACGATCGCCACGTGGACGTCATCGCCGATCGGGCATCTCGACACCTGGCACCTCGTGCTCGCCTCGCTCGAGGCCGGGCTCCTGTTCATCACGTTCGGGTCGTTCGCGATGATGTTCTCCTCGTTCGTGTCGGAGAAGGGCCGCGCGATGGCGTGGACGCTCGGCACGCTCGTCGTCATGTACATGCTCAGCTTCCTCCTGCCGCTGTGGGGCACGGGCGAGCGGCTCGCCAAGCTGACGCCATTCGGCTGGTACGTGCCCGGCCCGATCCTGCAGTCCGGTTCGATTCCCTGGGGCGACGTCCTGGCGCTGGTGCTGTTCGCCGTCGTGCCGCTCGCCATCGCCGCCTGGCAGTTCATGCGCCGCGATCTCGCGGGCGGCTAGCGCCTCAGCGGGACTGGCGAACGGGGCGCACGGCCGGCTGGCGGCTGCGCGTCGCGTCGACCACGCGCACCGGACCGCGACGGTCGCGATGACGACCGGGGCCGGGACGCCACGGGCGCGGCCGCAGGCTGCTGCCGCCACCTCCACCGCCGTCGGACTCCTCGACGTCGTCCTCGTCCTTGCCCAGCATCAGCCAGGTGACGAAGCCGAACAGACCCAGCCCGAGCAGCAGGTGCATGCCGCCGAAGATCACGAAGAGCCAACCCATCCGGCGCATCGTTGGCCGGGGTCGACGCGGAAGTCAAGGGGGGTGGTGACGCAAAGGGGCCAGACCCCTTTGCGTCACGGCACATCCACTGAGACGTCCGTGCCGTCCGAGTGACGCAAAGGGGTCTGGCCCCTTTGCGTCACCACCCCTCTACGCTGCCCCCATGGACAAGGACGACAAGCGCCGCGTCCTCGGCGACGCGATCATCCTCTGCGGCACCTGCGGGTTCGCCAAGCGGTACATGGAGCTCGAGGGTCCGCCCGACCTCGACACCTGTCCCGACTGCGGCAGCGCGATGATCAAGGACTGCCCCGCGTGCCACGCGCCGATGCGGTCGATCATGCAGGTCGACTGCCGCGTGTGCGGCGAGCCGATCCGCGAGGGCGAGCTGTTCGGAGTGCCGATTCGCCGCAAGGCCGAGCCGGCCGACAAGGGCCCGGTCGCCCTGCCCGGCGCCGACGACTAGCTAGTCCGGCTGCACGTCGCCGCGGCCGATGCGGCCGAGGGCGGACGAGTCCTCCTCGCCGTAGCCGGCCGCGATCAGCGCGTCCTGCCAGGCGGCGACGATGCGCGTGAGGCGCAGATCGAGGCCGACCGCCTCGCCCTCCCCGATGGCGATGCCGAGGTCCTTGCGGTGGAGCACCGTGCGGAACCCGGCCGGGTACTCGTGCGAGATGTACTTCGGCGAGCGCGTGCGCAGGATCCACGAGTCGGCGGCGCCGCCGGACAGCGCCTCGACGAGCGCCTCCATCGGCAGGCCCGCCTTCTCGGCGTAGGCGAGTCCCTCGCCGACCGAGGCGTACGTGCCGCTGATGATGATCTGGTTGACGGCCTTCGCCGCCTGCCCCGCACCTGTCGGACCGAGGTGCGTGATCGTCTTGCAGAACGCCTCGAGGATCGGCATGGCGGTCGCGAACGCCGCGTCGGAGCCGCCGACGAAGGCGGTGCAGACGCCGTTCTTCGCGCCTTCGGCCCCACCGGACAGCGGTGCATCGACGACCTCGACGCCCTTGACGGCGAGCGCCTCCGCGAGCTCCTTCTCGGCGCTCGGCGAGACGGTCGAGCAGTCGAGCAGCACCGCGCCGTCGCGGACGCCCTCGATCACGCCGCCGTCGCCGAGGACGACCGCCATCAGGTCGGGCGTGTCGGACACGCACGTCACGACGACGTCGGTGTCGCGCGCGGCGTCGGCCGGCGACTCGGCGCGTCGCGCACCGCGCGCCACGAGCTCGTCGCCCTTGGCTGTGGTGCGGTTCCAGACCGCGACCTCGTGGCCGGCGTCGAGCAGATGACCGGCCATCGGGCCGCCCATCGTGCCGAGGCCGATGCACCCGACGCGGGCCATCAGCGGATCTCCGAGAAGTGGATCACGGTCACGGTGTCGTCCTCCCGGACGTCGCGGTTGTAGAGCTTGCGGAGGAAATCGACGAACTCGTCGAGCGTGCGCAGCGAGGCGTTCTCGTGCTGCATCTCGCGCGGCGAGACGTCGCCGAGCGGCTTCACCTCCACCTTGTCGATGACGGCATCGAAGACGCGCTCGCGGGGGCCGAACCGCTGGCCGATCAGCACGGCCACGATCATGCCCTTCTCGTACTTGGCGCTCTTGTCGCCGAGGCGGATCGTCACCGTCTTGCGACGGCTCTTGATCTGGTCGGCGACCAGCGGGGAGTAGAACATCAGCGCGATCATCGCCGCGCATCGTACCGGCGCGGCGCGCGGGTGCGAACTTCGGCGTCACATACACTCCGCCGCATGCGGAACCGGCTGTTCCTGGCGGTGGCGTCGACGATGTTCGTCGATTCGCTGCTGTACCTGGCGATCGTGCCGCTCCTGCCGTGGTACGCCGAGCACTTCCACCTCGGCCGCTTCGGCGCCGCGGTGCTGCTCGCGGCGTACCCGGTCACGTTCCTCGTCGTCACGGCGCCCGCGGGCTGGCTCGCGAGCCGCCTCGGCGCGCGGCGCATCGTGATCGCCGGAACGTGCTGCTTCATCGTAGCGACCGTGCTGTTCGCGTGGGCGCCGACTCCGGCGGTCGTGATCATCGCTCGCCTGCTGCAGGGCGCGGGCGGCGGCATCAACTGGGGCGCGGCGATGGCCTGGCTCACCGGCAATACGCCGCGCGAGCGCCGCTCGCGCACGACGGGCGCGATCTCCGGCGTACTCGCCGCCGGCGCGGTCTGCGGGCCGCTCATCGGCGCGCTCGCCGGCGCCACGTCGCCGACCGTCGTCTTCGGGCTCGTCAGTGCGCTCGCGGCGATCGCGCTGGTGCTGTCGATCGCGACCCCCGAGGGCGCCGAGATGCCGCGCGACCCGGCGCTGCACTCGACGCTCGCGCGCCTCCTGCGCCACCCGCTCGTGCTGTGCTCGCTCGCGTTCTCCCTGGCGGACGCAGTCGGCGTCGCCGCCGTCGATCTGCTCGCGCCGCTCGCGCTCGGCGCGCGTGGCGTCAGCCCGACCGCGATCGGGATCGCGATCGCGATCGGCGCCGGTCTCGGCGTGATCGCCGCGCAGGTCGCGGGGCGCCTGGGTGAGCGCCTCGGCTCCTTCCCGGTGGCGCTCGTCGGCGGCCTCGGCATGGGGATCGTTCCGGCGCTGCTCGTGCTGCCGCTGCCGGACTGGGGCATCCTCGCACTGCTGGTCGCGCTCGGGCCGTTCTTCCCGATCCTGATGACGGGCATCTTCCCGCTGATGTCGGCCGCCGCGGACGACCTCGGGCTCTCGCACGGCACGGCCAACGCGCTGCCGAACATGGTCTGGTCGGCGGGCTTCGCCATCGCGCCGCTGGCGGTCGCGCCGCTGGCCGATCTCGCGGGCGACCCGACGGCCTATGCGGTGATCGCGCTCACGGTCTTCGGATTACTCGCAATCGCAGTATTGATGCGGTCTCGCGCACGAAATCTGTCACTCTCGCACT
>CAWUMZ010000014.1:0-20943 GCA_963923625.1 uncultured bacterium
GCGAGGATCGTGAAGACGTGCACGCGGTTCATCAGCCGGTCGCGCACCGCGCGCGGCGGGATCATCGGGTCGGGGAACATGCGCTCGTGCTGGATGAAGACCAGCAGCACCACGACGCCGGCGCCGAGCAATCCGAGCACGAGCGGGTCGAGGATGCCGCGCGATGGCCACTCGATCAGGCCGGCCGTGAGCAGCCCGATCGCCACGGCGACGATGCCGCCGCCGACGAGGTCGATGCGCCGGTCGGTGCGCTCCGACATGACGATGCCGCGGGCGAACCAGAGCGCGACGACGAGGGCGGGGATCACGACGAGGAACGCCCAGCGCCAGCCGAACAGCCCGCCGACGAGACCACCGAAGGCCGGCGCGACCGAGGACGACAGGCTCGTGCCCGTCACCCACAGGCCGATCGCGCGAGCCTGTCGCTCCGGCGCGATCGACGTCCGCAGCGTGGCGATCGAGGCGGGGGTCAGCAGCGCTGCGGCGAGGCCCTGCAGCGCACGGGCGCCGATCAGGAAGCCGGCGCTCGGGGCGAGGCCGACGAGCAGCGTCGCCACGATGAAGGCGGCGATCCCGATCTGCAGCATCCGCTTGTGCCCCCAGACGTCGCCCATCACGCCGGCGGGCAGCACGAACGCCGTCATCGTGATCAGATAGGCGTTGACGATCCACTGCTCCTGCGCCAGCGACGTGTGGAGGTCGTTGCGGATGTCCGGCAGGACGACGTTCACGACCGAGATGTCGATGAAGATCGCGCCCGTCGCGAGGATGCACGCGAAGAGCGTCTTTCGTTCGACGAAGCCGCGGAGCATTCGAGCACCGTACCGCGCCCGTCGGTGCAACGTTCAACGCGGCTACACTCGGCGCATGGCCGAGGAGCGCGACGTCGTCATCATCGGAGCCGGCATCGCCGGGCTCACAGCGGCGCGCGAGCTGCGCGAGCTCGACCCGCTCGTGCTCGAGGCTTCGGACCGCGTGGGCGGGCGCATCTGGTCGCAGCGGCGCGGCGACCTCGCCGTGTCGGTCGGCGCGCACATGTTCCCGCCGCCCGACTCGACCGTCGGCCGCATGGTCGACGCGTACGGGCTCGAGGTCCTGCCGATCTCGGGCTCGATGCTCAACGTCGCACTGCGCGGCGAGCTGATCAGCGATATCCGGCCCGAGCTGATGCCGTTCAAGCTGCCGTTGTCGGTGCGCGGCCGGATCTCGTTCGCGCGCGCGGGGCTCAAGGTCAAGCGCATCGGCGACGAGTACATGCGGCTGGCGGTTCCGCGACCGGGGGAGAGCGCGGCGGACGTCCGGCTGCGCCTCCTGCAGTACGGCGGCGACCGCTCCTTCGCCGACTTCCTCGGTCCGCTGCATCCCGATGCCGCCGAGATCTTCCGCGCGCTCTGCAACCGCACGATCGCCGAGCCGGACCGGATCTCCGAGGGGTCGATGGCCGCGCTGTTCGGGCACGTCTGGGACTCGGGCGACCTCGGTCGCAACATGCGCGGCGGGTCGGGGCTGCTGACCGACGCGCTCGGCGCCGACCTGGCCGCCCACATCCGCCTGCGCACCCGCGCCACGCGCCTCGCCTTCGACGGCGCGGGCGTGACCGTCGGGTTCGACGGGCCGGACGGGGCGGGGGAGGTACGCGCTCGAGCCGCGATCGTCGCCGTGCCGGCGCCCGACCTCGCGCCGTTCATGGCCGACGCGATGACGCCGGGGTTCGCCGCCGCCGTCGACCGCATCCGCTTCGGCCCGCACATCGTCACCAGCATCCGCACCGACGAGACGGAGCCGATGCCGTGGGACGACCTCTACTCGGTCCTGACGCCTGACCTCGGCTTCACGATGTTCTTCAACCACGCCAACGCGCTGCGCGGCACGGGCGCGCCCAAGCAGGGCAGCGTGCTGATGGTCTACACCGGCGCCGACCGTGGCCAGGCGCTGCTCGGCAAGACGCACGAGGAGATCCAGCAGCACCACCTGGCGAGCGTCGACCGGCTCTTCCCCGAGCTGCGCCGGCACATCGTCGAGCTGTGGACGATGCCGTGGGAGCACGCCGGTCCGTACGGCGCGCCGGGTCGCTGGCGCGCGCAGGAGACGCTCGAGCACGGTCTCGGCGGTCGCGTGTTCGTGGCCGGCGACTGGGTGAGCGACTTCGTCTCGATGGAGACCGCCGCGCTCACGGCGGTCGACGCCGCCGACGAGGTGCGCGCGCTGATCGAGCGCGGCGGACCGCGCGTCGTGCGCCCGCGTCCGAACGCGACGAAGCGCGATCCCGAGGCCGCGAAGCGGGTTCAGTCGTTCTTCGGCGACCCGTCGGCGACCGAGGCCTGACAACCCGGACACCAGAACGTGCGGCGGCCCTCGTCGCCCTGCGCGCGGGCGCGGATGCGCTGGCCGCAGCGCGGGCAGGGGCGTCCGGCCCGACCGTAGACGCGCACGGGTCGGCGCGCGGCGCCGCTCGCCACGTGCGCGCGCATCATCGCCGCGGCGCGTCCCAGCAGCGCACCGAGCGCCGCGTCGTCGAGCGCCGCGGCCGGCGTCCACGGGTCGAGTCGCAGGTCGAAGAGCGCTTCGCTCTTCCACACGTTGCCGATGCCCGCGGCGACGCGCTGGTCGAGCAGCACGTCCGCCACCGATTGCTCGAAGGGACCGCGGCGCGCCCGCGCGACGGCGGCAGCGACGTCGAAGCCGTCGTCGAGGACGTCAGGACCGAGCAGGCCGAGCGCGGGGTGGAGGCGCTGCTGCGCGGGCGTCAGCACCTCGAGCACGGGGCCGTTGAAGAGGATCGCCTCGCAGTCGCCGCTCGTGAGGATCAGCCAGGCAGCGCCGCGCGGTCGCCGGGTGGGGCGACCCGGCGTGCCGACCTCCCAGCGCCCCGACATGCGCAGGTGGCTGTGGACCGCATCGCCGGACGCGAAGCGGATCAGGAGGTGCTTGCCGCGCGACTCGACCGCGGTGATCGCCTGCCCGGCGAGGCGCTCGGCCAGGCGAAGCGGCGCGTGGCGCGGCTGCGGCGTCTCAATGCTCGGAACCTCACCGACCAGTGGCTGCAGGCGCCGCGCGACGAATGCGAGCGAGTCGCCCTCGGGCACGGCTACGCGCTCTGGACGTCGATGCGGAACGTGGCCGTGAAGACGCCGCCGGGCTCCACGAGGCGCAGCCCGTTGCCCGTGCGAAGCGCGTCGGTCGGCGCGGTCATCGGCTCGAAGCAGATGAAGTCCGCGTCGGCCGGCGCGTAGACCTGCGCGCAGGGGAAGGTCGGGCCGAACGACACCTCGAGGCGCCGCTCTCCGTTCTCGACGGCGAACTCCGGCTCGTCCTCGAGCGTGGGATAGAGATCGTCGTACGCCGCGGTCTCGAGGGCGCGCGGTCCCGGCGGGGCGGACTCGGTCGCGCCCGTCGGCAGGCCGCGATCGTCGAGCACGGCGTGCGACGTCACCGGCAGGTCGATCAGCCAGGCCGTGCGGTCGCCGCCGGGCGCGAGGTACGGGTGGAACCCGAAGGCGATCGGTACGGCGACGTCGCCGGTCGGCATCACCGTCAGCGTCGTCTGCAGGCCGCCTGCATCGAGGCGGTGCGTCAGCGCGATCGCGTGGGGGTAGGGGAAGCCGTCGAGGAGCTCGGGATGCTCCCCGAAGTCGAGCGTGGCCATCACCTCGGCGCCGCCCTCGTCGGCGATCGCGTGCCCGACCTCCCAGAGGCTGCTGGCCGTCAGCAGCCCGTGGATCGGCAGGCCGTTGCCATCCAGCTTGAGCGGTGTCGTCGATGCGTCGAGGTGCACCGTCGCGCCGGCGACCGCGTAGTCGAGCCCCCCGAGGCGATTGGCCCACGGGTAGAGCAGCGGGATGCCGAAGCTCGAGCCGCGATCGCGATACGCGGTCAGGCCTCCACGCTGGCCGAGCAGCTCGTCGCCCCGGTGCCGGAGCGAGGCGACGACCATTCCCACCGACGGCACCACCGTCGCGGTCAGCTCGCCGGCCCGCAGCTCGAACGCGGGCGAGCCGGCCAGGGTGCTCTCCGTCAGCGTGGTGTCCATGCGGGATGCAGGGTATCCCTCCGTGCCCATGTGCGCCATACTTCGCCTCACGTACGAGGAGGTGCGTTCACTGTGAACCCGGTTACGTTCGAAACCCTGCCGCCCGACGCCCACAAGGGCGAGTGGCTCAACTGGTCCAAGATGGCTGATTTTCAGAATCAGTCGCCGCCCGTCATCGTCACGGGCGAGGGCGCCTACGCGATCGACAAGGACGGCAACCGCCTGCTCGACGGCGTCTCCGGCCTGTTCACGACGCAGATCGGCTACTCCCACGGCGCCGAGATCGGCGCGGCCGCGGCCAAGCAGCTCGAGGAGCTCTGCTTCTACCCGAACTGGGCCGCCACGCACCCGTCCGCGCTCGCGCTGACGGAGCGCATCCTCGGCCTCGCGCCTGATCGCATGTCCCGCGTCCTCCTCACGTCGGGCGGTTCGGAGTCGGTCGAGTCGGCCATGAAGCTCGTGCGCCAGCACTTCCTCGCAAAGGGGCAGCCGCTCAAGCGCAAGATCATCGCCCGCCGCGGCGCGTACCACGGCTGCACGATGGGCGCCCTCTCGCTGACCGGCATCCCGGCCTCGCGCGTCCCGTTCGAGCCGCTTGATCCGAACGTGCGCCACGCGCCGAACACGTACCAGCGCTCGTGCCTCTACTGTCAGGACAAGGGCGGCTGCACGCTCTCCTGCGCCGACGCGATCGAGCAGCAGATCCTCGCCGAGGGCCCCGACACCGTCGCGGCCGTCGTGATGGAGCCGCTGCAGAACGGCGGCGGCCTGCCGCCGGCGGACGGCTATGGCGAGAAGATCCGCGCGATCTGCGACAAGTACGGCGTCCTGCTCTGGTGCGACGAGGTCATCACCGGCTTCGGTCGCCTCGGCGCGTGGTTCGCCACCGATCGCCTCGGCTTCAACGCCGACATCTGCACGTTCGCCAAGGGCATCACCTCGGGCTATGCGCCGTGCGGTGGCGTGGTCTTCACCGAGGCCGTCGGTGAGCCGCTGATCAACGCCGACGCGATGTATGCGCATGGCTTCACGTTCGGCGGTCACCCGCTGGCGTGCGCCGTCGCGCTGACGAACCTGGACATCATGGAGCGCCTCGGCGTGATCGACAACGTGCTTGCGAACGAGGAGTACTACGCGGCCGCGATGGCCGACGTGGCCGCCTCCAGCGAGCTCGCGGTCGAGTCGCGCGGCAAGGGCTTCTACCACTCGCTGCAGCTCGTCGACAACGCCCTCACGGCGCCGGTCGCGGGCGCGGCCCGCAAGCACGGCGTGATCGTCCGCCCGGACGTGCGCGTGCTGCCGATGGTCGTCACGGCGCTGCCGCTGATCTGCGATCGCACGCAGATCGACGAGCTGGCCGGCGCGCTCAAGGCCGCCCTGGCCGACGTCGCCGCGGCCTAGAATCGACGTGCGCGGCCCCGTCTGGTCCTCGGACCGGGCGGGGCCGTTCGCATTTCCGGACTACCCGAACGTCAGCCGCTTCGGCCCGATCCGGAAGCCTGCGGCGACCAGTCGCTCCTCCCACTCGGAGCCGAGGGCGCTCGCGCCCGCGACGCGCTCGACGTTGAGGCGCTTCACGATGCCGCGGTCGACGGCCGCGGCGAGCGCGCTCAGCGCGGCGGCGTACACGTCGTCGTCGAGGTCGGCGAAGGGCGTGAGCGTGCGCCCGCCACGCTCCACGAACAGCGCCGCCTCGCCATCGACGAGCACGAGGTGGGCGCCGGCCGACCGCGCCGGACGTCCACCCAGCGACTCGGGCCACGGCAGCGCGGCGCCGTACGGCTGGGCGGGGTCGGCGGCGGCGAGCACGAGCGTCTCGCTCTCGATCTCCGTGCGGGCCTCGCGCAGGCGCTCGAGCGCACCGGGCAGGGCGAACTGCGCGCCGCCGAGACCCTCGACGAAGTAGCCGCGTCGAGCGGCGCCGATCGTCTCGAGCGCCGCGAGTTCGGGGTACACGCCGGAGAAGCCACCCAGCAGCCCCTCCGCCTTGACGCCCGGGCGCGTCACGACGCCGTAGCGGTCGAGCAGGATCTCGGCCTGCGCGCGGGCGCGGTCGGCCTCGCTCGCGCCCGTGAAGAGCGGCGCGGCGAGCGACCAGCGCCCGCCGGCCGGTGGGGTCGGCGTGGCGCCTCGGCGGCGTGACAGGCGACGTCCGCCGCCTCGGCCGCGCTCCGGCGGGCGTACCGATGAAAGCGAGCGCGCGGCCGGTGTGCGGCGGGATGAGCTGCGCAGCGGCGCGTAGCGGTCGTTCGTCGCCTCGCCCGCCCACACGAGCTGCCAGAGCGCCATCATCAGTTCCTGCGGATCGAGCTCCGCACCGGCGGCGAGCTCGTCGAGGAAGCACGCGCCCTGCGCCAGGCGGTTGCGGACGCGGTCGATCGCCTCGCCCTCGGCGGGGATGCCGCGCGGCGGCGGACCGAGCAGCGGCGCGTCCTCGCGGATGTACAGCGCCACGCGCCCCTCGCCGGCACCGGCCCAGACGACCTCGCCGCTCGTGGACAGCGCGTCGAGCTGTTCGGGGCGGTACCCGGGCACGCGGCGCGGCAGCACGTCGGTCTCCAGGATGGCGACGGGGAGCACGAGGCCCTGCAGCGTCGCGATCGCGTCGCGCAGTCGCTCGCCGGCGGCCCCGCCGCCCTCGTCGATCCGCTGCCAGCGGGGGAGGAAGCGCGCAAGTGCTGCCCCGGGCACGGCTTCGATCTCGGAGCGCAGCACGGCGAGCGTGGCGCGGCGGATGCGCCGCAGCACCTCGCTGTCGCACCACTCGACGCCGGTGCCACCGGGCAGCAGGCCGCCCTGGACCACGGCGCCGTCGGCGGCGAGGCGCTCGAGCTCGTCGAGCACGCGGCGCTCCGGCACGGCGAGCCGCTCGGCGACGGCGGCGGCGGTGAACGGGCCGTGCGTTCGCGCGTAGCGGCGCACGATGCCGTGCAGCGCCTCGGCGACGGGCTCGAGGAAGGCGGCGGGCAGCCCGGGCTCGGGCAGCGCGCCGACCCCGTCGCGGTAGCGGCCGGCGTCCTCGGCGGCGATCACGCGCTCCTCGCCGGCGATGCGCACGATCGTCGCGCGCCGGTCGCGCACGAGCTCCGCGACGGTCTCGGGATCGTCGACCTCGGCCGGCGTCAGGTCGCCGAGCCGCCGCAGCAGATCGTGGAGGGCATCGACGGTCGGCGCGTACCGGCGACGCAGGTCGGTCTCCACCTGCGCGATCGCGTCGGCGTCGAGGAGGTCGCGCAGGTCCTCCTGTCCGAGCAGCTCGCGCAGGAGGTCGCGGTCGAGCGACAGCGCCTGGGCGCGAAGCTCGGCGGGCGGCGCGTCGCCTTCGTACATGTACTGCGCGACGTAGTCGAACAGGAGCGACGCGGCGAACGGCGACCCGGTCGGCGTCTCGACCTCGACGAGTTCGAGCGTGCGATTGCCGATGCCGCTCAGGAGCTCGCGGAGGCTGGCGATGTCGAAGACGTCCTGGAGGCATTCGCGGTAGGTCTCGAGCACGATCGGGAAGGCGCCGTAGCGCGTGGCGACGCCCTGGAGCGCCTGTGCCTTGAGGCGCTGCTGCCAGAGCGGCGTGCGCTGGCCGGGGCGGCGTCGCGGGATCAGCAGGGCGCGCGCCGCGTTCTCGCGGAAGCGCGCGGCGAAGAGCGCGCTGCCGGCCAGCTCGCCGACCACGATGTCCTCGATCTCCTCGGGGTCGAGCACGACGACGTCGGCGGGCGGGGGGTCATCGGAGTCGGGCAGGTGGACGATGATGCCGTCGTCGGACCACAGCGCCTGCGCGTCGATGCCGTGCTCGGTGCGGAGGCGCGCGCCGATAGCGAGCGCCCATGGCGCGTGCACACGAGCGCCGAATGGCGTGAGCACGCAGAGGCGCCAGTCGCCGATCTCGTCGCGGAAGCGCTCGACGACGATCGTGCGATCGGTCGGCAGCACGCCGGTCGCCTCGCGCTGCTCGCGGAGGTAGCCGAGCAGGTTGTCGGCGGCGCGCTCGTCGAGGTGGTGCTCGGCGCGCAGCCGCTTGCGCGCGCTGTCCGTGCGCATGCCGCCGACCTCGCGGGTGAAGGCGCCGAGTGCCCGGCCGAGCTCGATCGTGCGGCCGGCGCCCTCGCCGCGCCAGAACGGGATCTGGCCGGGACGGCCCGGCGCGGGGGAGACGAGCACGCGATCGCGGGTGATGCGCTCGATCCGCCAGCTGGACGCGCCGAGCTGGAAGATCTGGCCGGCGCGCGCCTCGTAGACCATCTCCTCGTCGAGCTCGCCGACGCGACCGCCGCCGTCGACGAGGTGCACGCCGTAGAGACCGCGGTCGGGGATCGTGCCGGCGTTGGCAACGGCAAGGGAGCGCGTACCGTCGCGCCCGTGCAGGACGTCGCCGATGCGGTCCCACGTGATGCGCGGGCGCAGCTCGGCGAACTCGTCGGACGGGTAGCGCCCGGCGAGCATGTCGAGCACGCCCTCCAGCTGGGCACGCGGCAGATCGCGGTACGGCGCGGCGCGGCGCACGAGCGTCTCGAGGTCGGCGACGGTCCAGTCCTCGGCCGAGCACATCGACACGATCTGCTGGGCGAGCACGTCGAGCGGGTTCTGCGGGATGCGGATGTCCTCCACGGCGCCCTCGTACATGCGCTGCACCACGACGGCGCTCTCGACGAGGTCGCCGCGGTGCTTGGGGAAGATCCGGCCGCGGCTGATCGCATCGACCGTGTGGCCGGCGCGGCCGATGCGCTGCAGGCCGCGTGCCACGCTGCGCGGCGACTCGACCTGGATGACGAGATCGATCGAGCCCATGTCGATGCCGAGCTCGAGCGAGGACGTCGCGACGAGGCAGGGCAGCTGCCCGCTCTTGAGCAGCTCCTCGACCTCCTGGCGCGCCTCGCGGGCGAGCGAGCCGTGGTGGGCGCGCGCGATCTCCTCCTCGGCGAGCTCGTTGAGTCGCAGGGCGAGCCGCTCGGCGAGTCGCCGGTAGTTGACGAAGATCAGCGTCGTGGTGTGCGAGCGCACGAGCTCGAGCAGTTGCGGGTAGATCGCCGGCCATACCGAGTTGCCGCCCGCATCACCCGCGCCCTGCACGTGCTCGGGCAGCTCCACATCCTCGTCGGGACGCGCCATGTCGGCGAGCGGCACGACCACGTCGACGTCGATCGCGCGGCGCATGCCGGCGTCGACGATCGTGCACGGGCGATCGCCCGCCGCGAAGCGCGCGACCTCGTCGAGCGGCGAGACGGTGGCCGACAGCGCGATGCGCTGCACGGGGCGGCCGGCCAGGTGCTCGAGGCGCTCGAGTGACAGCGCGAGGTGGCTGCCGCGCTTCGTGCCGGCGACGGCGTGGACCTCGTCGATGATCACGGTCTCGACCGAGCGCAGCGCCTCGCGCCGCGTCGGCGAGGTCAGCAGCAGGAACAGGCTCTCGGGCGTGGTGATGAGGATGTCGGGCGGCGTGCGGGCCTGTCGCGCCCGCTCCTTCTCCGGCGTGTCGCCAGTGCGCACGCCGACGTCGATGTCGGGCAGCGGCAGGCCGAGCCGGTCGGCCGTCGCGCGCAGGCCGGCGAGCGGACCGCGCAGGTTGCGCTCGATGTCGTAGTTGAGCGCCTTCAGCGGCGAGATGTAGAGGACGCGCGTCCCCGCGACGTCCCGGGAAGAGGTCGCAAGTCGGTCGAGTGCGACGAGGAACGCCGCGAGCGTCTTGCCCGATCCGGTCGGCGCGCAGAGCAGGACATTGCCGCCGGTGGCGATGGCCGGCCAGCCCTGGGCCTGAGCCGGGGTCGGGCCGCCGGGGAAGGCCTCGCGCAGCCATGTCGCGGCGACGGGCGAGAGCGAGTCGGTCGGGTCGGTGGCAGTGGCGGGCATGGCGCGGTTCTCACCCTTCGGCGGCGCGTCGGGCGCGGCGCAGAGTGCGGCGGACGCAGGTAGCGTAGGCGTGCAGGCGTGGAGAGGCAGGGTCGGGTTGGCACGGAGCACGGAGACCGCGGAGGAGCGGCTGGCGCGTCTCGTCGGGGTGGCGCGCGGCGTCATCGCCGAAGAGGGGGTTGCGGCGTGCACGTTCCGACGGCTGGCTCGGGCCGCGGGCTGCTCGACGCGTCCGTTCACCCACGCGTTCGGTACGCGGGAGGCGCTGCTCCGCGCCGTCGCGCTGAGCACGTGGGAGGGCAGCGCGATCGACGTGACGGCGGCGTCGGGCGAGGTCGACCGTCCGGCCGACTGGCAGTGCCTCGACGAGCTTGAGCAGCTCGGCGCGTACTGGCTGCCGAGCACGGAGGAGCAGCGCATCGCCGAGCGGATCTACTTCGAGATCGTGTTCTTCTCGCTCAACGATCCGGCGCTGCACGATGAGCTGCTCGAGTTCTCCTACGCGGCCAACGCCTACGTATCCCGGCTGATTGCCGAGGGGCAGCGGCGGGGGCAGGTGCGCACGGACGAGCCGGCGGACGAGCTGGCGATGGTCTTCATCGCCTACCAGGCGGGCATCGCGTTCACGGCGCTCCACGAGCCAGCGGCGCTGCCGATCCCGGCGATGGCCGGGATCTGGAGGGCGGGCCTCGAGCGCATGCTGCGCCCGTAGCGCGGGGCCCGCCCGCACCGCCGAGGCGGCACGGGCGGGGTCACCGGCTTACGACCAGGGATACGGGCTGTTCGACACCGGGTGGAGATCACCGGTGGCGAAGCGCTCGTAGCGGAACGGGTGGAGGAGCGAGGAGTGATCGCCGAGGACCACGTTCGCGACCTCCTTGCCGACGCCGATCATCTTGTAGCCGTGGTTCGAGTCGGCGATGACGTAGACGTTGGGGAGCATGTAGTCGAAGACCGGGAAGTTATCGACCGTGAACGAGCCGACGCCGCCGGAGCGGGCCGTCTTGTAGTTGGCACGGCAGCCCTCGAACCGCTCCATGCAGTGCGAGAGGCTCGCGCACCACATGTCGGGGAACGACGGGTCGACGCTGGAGGTCGGGTACGGATCGAGCTCGAAGTCCGTATCGAGGGCGATCGGCGCGGCGCCGCCCTGGATGCCGTGACGATCGCGCTTGAAGTAGTTGCCCCACAGCTCGTCGGTGACGAGGCGGCCGTCGTCCGTGTAGAGCGGCGCGTCGGAGTCGACGTGCAGGACGGGCGGCATCTTGCCGTCGGCCGTCGCGTGCATCAGCGGGTCGACGGCGATCTCGCCCTCCTGCAGGTACCAGAACGTCCACATGTTCTGGTCCTTGTGGACGTCGCCGGTCGGCGTGCGGACGTCGAGCTTGTCCGGCAGGCCGAGCATCTCCCACACGCGGGGGATCCACGGGCCGACGCCGATGATGACCTGCTCGCACTCGATCGGGCCGGCGGAGGTCTCGACCTTCGTGACGGCGCCGGAGGCGTCGGTCTCGAAGCCGTTGACCTTGATGCCCTCGATGATCGTGACGCCCTCGGCCTTGGCCTTGCTGGCGAGGCCCTGCATCGACTCGACGTTGAAGGCGAAGCCGCCCTTGTGCTCGTGCAGCGCGACCTTGAGGCCGGGGGCACGCCAGTCGGGGAACAGCTTGAGCATGTGCTCGCGGACGTTGTCCTCGCCGGTGATCAGCGTGGAGGGGTAGCCGATCTTCTCGTGGCGACCCGCGACCTCGGTCAGATCGCCGACCTGGCCCTCGGGGCCGAGGGCGATGTAGCCGACCTCGTGGTAGTGGTACGTCTCGGGGTCGGACTCCCAGACCTCGACGTTGGCCGCCATCAGCTCGGCCATGGCCGGCTGGTAGTAGTTGTTGCGGACGACGCCGCAGGCGATGCCCGACGCGCCGGCGGCGACGCCGGACTTGTCGATGATCGTGATGTCGGCACCGGAGCCGACGCCGCGCGCCTTGAGCTGCTTCGCGAGGTGGTACCCGGTCGACAGGCCGTGGATGCCGGCGCCGATGATCAGGTACTTGGTGGAGCTGGGGACGGACATGATCCTGAGCCTCTCCCTGTGTTGGCTACACGGCAACACTGTTGCCGTGGGTGATGTGCCTACTGTAGCGGATGCGGGGGCGGAGGGGAAGATGCCCGGCTCGCGTACCCTGCGGGCGTAATGGAGAACTGGATCCTGCTCGACCTCGACCCGCTCGCCGCTGCCCGCACGGGCCTGCCGGAGCAGGTCGCCGTCCCCGCCGACGTCGACGCCTCGGCGGCGACGCACGCCGATCTGGTCGCCTACGCGGCCCGGTTCGCCGACGAGGAGCCGGACCATCCGCTGGCGGCCGAGCACCGCCGCATCGCGGCCAAGCAGCGCCCGTCGCTGCTCGCCCAGCAGGCGCTCGCGGAGCATCGCTGGGACGATGCGCTCGCCTACTGCGACGCGGTGCTCGCGATCGATCCGCAGGATGCGCCGACGCGCCTCAACCGCGCGGCGGCCCTGCGCGAGTCGGGCGATCCGCAGGCCGCGCTGACCGAGCTCGATCTCGTCGCGCGGGTGTTCGCCGATGTCCCGCTGTTCCATCGCAATCGCGCTCGCGTGCTCGAGGACCTCGGCGACGACGAGCGTGCGATCGCCGCATACCGCGAGGCGCTCGACCTGACGCCGGGGGACCCCGCAGTCGTCGATCGCCTGCGCTCGCTCGGCGCGCTCACCACCGTCAGCGGCCCCGACGGTCCGATCGAGGTGGATCGCGAGGCGCTTGCCGATCTGGTGCGGCGCGACCTCGCGCTGCACGACGACGACCACGACCATCTCTCGTCGGCGGCGCGCTCGCTGCTCGCGGAGGGGCAGCCCGATCTCGCGGCGACCGCCGCCGTGCTGGCGCTTGCCGTGCAGGACGACGATGAGGGGCTGCGCCTCGTGCTGATCGAGGCGCTGCTCGCCGCGGAGCGCCCGGCCGAGGCGCTGGAGGCCGCCGAGCGCCACGTCGAGGCGGTGCCGGCGTCGGCGATCGGCCATGAGCAGCGCGCCGTCGCGCTCTCGCGTCTCGGCCGCGCGCCGGAGGCGCGTGCTGCCGCCCAGCGGGCGCTCGAGCTCGACCCGGCGGCGCCGCAGGCGGGCCGGATCGTCGCGGGCGACGCCGTCTGAGGGCCCGCGCGGCCGCGGGTGATACATTCCGGTCATACGTGGGCGCCTCCGCTGACACGACCTCCGGCCATCCCGGCTCAATGACCGGCTCACGTCCCACGGGGACGGCATGTCGACGCTGACGGCCATCGAGATCTCGGTGATCGTCCTGATCATCGCGTGGAACGCGTTCTTCGTCTCGGCCGAGTTCGCGTTCGTGGCGGTACGGCGCACCCGCATCGACGAGCTGGTGGAGGAGGGGTCGGCCTCCGCCAAGCGGGTGCGCGCGCTGATCGACGATCCCGCGCGCTTCATCTCGGCCTTCCAGGTCGCGATCACGCTCTCCTCGCTGGCCCTCGGCGCCGTCGGCGAGCCGGCCGTGTCGCGCGTCTTCGAGAGCGCGCTCGGCAACTGGGGTGCGCTCGGCGAGGGCGCGACCGTCGTGATCAGCGTGATCCTCGCCTTCGCGATCATCACGTCGCTGCACGTCGTGCTGGGCGAGATCGTGCCGAAGACGCTGACGCTGTCGCGCGCCGAGGCCGTGGCGCTCCGCGTGGCGCTCCCCGTGCAGGTCTTCATGTGGGTCTTCTGGCCGTTCATCTGGGTGCTGCGCGGCATGAGCGAGGCGCTGATCCGCCTGCTCGGGCTCGAGTCGCCGTCCGAGATGCGCCTTGTGCACTCGGAGGAGGAGCTGAAGATGCTGATCTCCGCCTCGCACGAGGAGGGCGTGCTCGAGGAATCCGAGGAGCAGCTGCTGCACAAGGTGTTCGACTTCGCCGAGACCGAGGTGAAGCAGGTGATGGTGCCCCGTCCGGACGTCGTCGGCATGCCCGGCGATCTCAGCGCGACCGAGGCGATCACCCGCGCGCTCGCCGCTCCCTACACGCGCTATCCCGTCTACCGCGAGACGATGGACGACCTGGTCGGCGTGGTGCACGTGCGCAGCCTGTTCGCCGCCCAGATGGACGAGGCGGGGGAGACCCTCGTCGAGGCCTGCGCCCGCCCGGTGCCGATCGTGCCTGAGACGAAGAAGCTCGACGAGCTCCTCGCCGACTTCCGGCGCACCAAGACGCACATGGCGATCGTCGTCGACGAGTACGGCTCGACGAGCGGCATCGTCACCCTCGAGGACCTGCTCGAGGAGATCGTCGGCGAGATCAACGACGAGTTCGACCTGCCGGACCGCGAAGTCGTGCGCCTGGCCCCTGACCGCGTGCGGCTCGAGGCGTCGTACGGCATCGAGGACTTCAACGAGCGCTTCGACGGCCGGCTGCCCGACGAGGACTACACGTCCGTCGGCGGCTTCCTCTTCGGAGAGCTGGGGCGCCCCGCTCGACCCGGCGACGTGGTGAGCCACAACGGGTTCAGGTTCACCGTGCGCGAGGTCGATGGCGCGCGCATCCGCGTGGTCGACGTGGAGCTGCGGCCGGAGCCTGCGGCCGAGGCGCCGGCGGCCGACGGCGCGTCGGACTGACCCGGCCGTTCCACCGGAGACCGCCGCTGCGCGAAATCCTCCGCTCACCGTCGGTCATATGACGATACGACAACGCGGTCACATCGTGGTACAACTTGCCTGTCGTGTTGACTCACACCGGTGTGGTGTGGGATAACCACGACGTCTCCGACTTCGCGGAGATGCATCGAGACCTGAGGAGGGAACTCGCATGACCGATTTCAAGGGACTGGACCCGCTTCGCCGGGACGCTGATCCCGCGCAGCTCGACCTGGTCGAGTCGTTCGCCCAGGGGAAGATCAACCGTCGCCACTTCATTCAGCGCGGCACGGTGCTCGGTCTGTCCCTGGCGTCGATCAGCGCGATCATCGCCGCGTGCGGCGGCTCGAGCAGCTCGGGCGGCGGCGGCGCCTCGACCGACACCGGCATCGGTGGCGGCGGCGGCGCGACGACGGCGGCAGTCAAGCAGGGCGGCACGATCAAGCTGACGATGTCGCTGCCGGGCTCCGAGGGCGTCAATCCGATCACGATGATCGACCTCGTGACGTACAACGTCTGCGCCCAGGTGTTCGAGTATCTCGTGCGTTCGGCCTCGGACCTCTCGATCCAGCCGCAGCTGGCCACCAAGTGGGAGGCCACCAAGAGCGACGGCACCGAGTGGACGTTCACGCTGCGCGACGGCGTCATGTGGCAGGACGGCACGCCGTTCAAGGCCTCCGACGTGGTGGCGACGATGGACAAGCTGATCGACGCCGGCAACTCGGCGCTGACCGGCACGCTCAGCAAGGGCGGCACGGCCGCGCCGGACGACAAGACGGTCGTCTTCACGCTGGACAAGCCCAACGGCCACTTCCCGTACCTCGTCTCGTCCGACAACACGCAGTCGCAGATCACGCCGGCTGCCTGGACGGTCAAGGACAACCTCAAGCCGGGTGTCGGCGGCACGGGCCCGTGGAAGCTCACGAAGCTCGACGTCAAGACCGGCGCCACCTACGAGCGCAACGAGAACTGGTGGGGCGGCAAGACCCCGCTCGACTCCGTCGAGTTCATCTTCATCGAGGACACGGCCGCGCAGGTCGCCGCCGTCGCCAGCGGTGAGGCCGACGGCTGCACGACCATCTCGGCCGACCAGGGCCAGGTCCTGCTGAACGACTCGAACATGAACATCGTGGAGCTCAAGTCCGCCGCGCACCGCGAGCTGTGGATGCGCTGCGACAAGGGCGCCGTCATGGACCCCAAGGTCCGCCAGGCGATCGCCTACACGATGGATCGCCAGAAGATGATCGACAAGGCCCTCGGCGGCCATGGCACGGTCGCCAACGACCAGGTCATCTTCTCGCTGTACCCGTACTTCGATGAGTCCGCCGTCGAGCAGCGCACCCAGGACATCGCCAAGGCGAAGCAGCTCCTGAAGGACGCCGGTGCCGAGGGTCTGACCATCGAGCTGCCGTACATCAAGGCGATCGACATGACGAACATGGCCGTCCTGGCTGCCGATGGCATGAAGCAGGCCGGTATCAACGTCAAGCTGATCGGCTCGGACTACGGCACGTTCTACGGCAAGTACTGGTGCCCGGCCAAGCCGGCGAAGCCGCCGTGCTCGGGCGCGTCCGACGCCGGTATCGTCGACTACGGTCACCGTGGCACGCCGGACGTGTACCTCAACGCGGCGCTCGCCACGAACGGCGTGTGGAACTCGTCGCAGTACGCGAGCTCCACGTTCGACGACCAGTTCGCGGCGTGGTCCGCGGCCGTCTCGGTCGACGACCAGAAGAAGACCGCGGCTGCGCTCGAGACGACGCTCTGGAATGACGTCCCGGTCGGCATCCCGTACACGATCAACACCCTCGGAGCCTTCAACAAGAAGTTCCAGGGCATCGTGACCACGGCGATGGGCTTCGCGTTCCTCGAGGGCGCGTCGCAGGCCTAGGCCAGAACGGAAATCACGGGCCGGGGTTCCCGTCGCTTCGGCGGCGGGGCCCCGGCCCTTTCCGCCTTTCCAGGGATCCCGTCACCTTATGCTCGTCTTCCTGATCCGCCGCATCGCCTTGGCGATCGTCACGCTCTTCCTGCTGACGATCATCGTCTTCGCGTTGTCGAACGTGCTCCCCGGCGACGTCGGTCGCCAGATCCTGGGGCCGTTCGCGCCGCAGGAGTCGGTCGACGAGCTCAACCATCGGCTCGGCACGGATCAGCCGCTCATCAAGCAGTACTTCAATCAGATGAGCAACTACGCGCACGGCGATCTGGGCGAGTCCTACAAGACGCGCGAGTCGGTCACCCACGTGATCGGCACGACGTTCCTCAACTCCGCGAAGCTGGCGCTCCTCGCCCTGCTGGTGACGGTACCGCTCGCCATCCTCGCCGGCGTCTGGGCCGCGCTCAGACGCGGCTCGCTGATCGATCGCCTGATCGTGACGATCAGCCTCGCCGGGTCGTCGCTGCCTGAGTTCGTGACCGCGTCGTTCCTCCTCGTCATCTTCGCCGTCCAGCTGGCCTGGTTCCCGACGCTGGCCAGCACCAACGACGCCTCGGGTCCGCTCGACCAGCTGTGGCGTCTCGTCCTGCCCATCACCGCGCTCGTGATCGTCTACTTCGGCTACATCGCCCGCATGGCGCGCGCCGGCGTGATCACCGCGATGGAGGCCGACTACACCCGCACCGCGTTCATGAAGGGCCTGCCTCGCGGCGTCGTCATCCGCCGCCACGTGCTGCGCAACGCGCTCCTGCCGACGATCTCCGTCGTCGCCACGCAGACCGGCTACCTGTTCGGCGGTCTGCTCGCCGTTGAGCTGATCTTCAACTACAACGGCCTCGGCCGCGAGCTCGTCCGCGCCGCCACGAGCAAGGACCTGCCCGTGCTTTCGGCCGGCGTGCTCGTGATCGGCATCGTCTACATGATCGCCACGCTGCTCGGCGACATCCTGATCTCGATCCTCAATCCGCGCGTGCGCCTGGGAGACCAGTGATGGGTGTCATCGAAGACGAGATCCCCGCCGTCCCGCCGCTGCCGAGCGAGAAGCTTGCGTCGTCGTCGGAGAAGAAGAAGGCGCGCAACGAGAAGATCCGCCTGTTCTTCAAGAGCCCGTCGGCGATCATCGGCATCGTCATCATCGGGATCTGGCTGATCTGCGCGATCGGGGGCACCTCCATCGCCCCCAACGATCCGCTCGCCCCCGACGGCTTGAGCCACACGCCGCCCGGCGTCGACGGCTACCTGCTCGGCACCGACCAGCTCGGCCGCGATGTGCTCTCGCGCATCATGGTCGGCGCCCGCGATGTGCTCATCGCCGCGCCGTTGGCGGCGATTCTCGGCGTGGCTCTCGGCTCGTTGCTCGGCCTGCTGATGGGCTACTACCGCGGCATCCTCGACGACGTCCTCGGCCGCATCATCGAGGCCTTCCTCGTGCTGCCGCTCACCCTCGTCGGCCTCCTCGCGCTTTCCGCCGCGCCCAGCTGGTCGATCATCCCCGGCGTCGAGCCGAGTACCCAGACGGTGATCATCGTCGTCGGCCTGCTCTTCACGCCGATCGTCGCGCGCACCGTGCGCGCCGCCGTGCTCTCCGAGCGCGAGAACGACTACGTGCAGGCCGCCAAGCTGCGCGGCGAGTCGGGCCTCTACATCATGACCCGCGAGATCCTGCCGAATGTCACGAGTCCGATCATCGTGGAGTTCACGGTGCGCATCGGCTATGCCATCTTCGCGATCGCCACGCTCTCGTTCCTCGGCGTCGGCATTCAGGAGCCCACGCCCGACTGGGGTCTGATGATCGCGCAGGAGTACCGGCTCGTGATCGGCGGCTACTGGTGGACGACGGTCTTCCCGGCCATCGCCATCGCCAGCCTCGTGATCGCCGTCAACCTGATCGCCGACCGCCTGCAGGAGGTGATGGAGCTGTGAGCGCCACCGAGACGCGCACCGACACCGCCGCCCTCAGGCTCGAGGATCTGCACGTCGCCTACGACGTGCGCGGCGTCCCGCGCCCGGTGCTGCGCGGCGTCACGTTCGAGATCAAGCCCGGTGAGGCCTACGGGCTCGTCGGCGAGTCGGGCTGCGGCAAGTCCACGACCGCGTACGCCGCCGTGCGCTATCTCCCCGAGAACGGCCACGTCACCAGCGGTTCGATCACTGTCGCCGGCGAGGACATGCTGGCGCTCTCGAAGGGCGACCTGCGCGAGCTGCGCGCCCAGCGGATCTCGATGGTGTACCAGGATCCGGGCCAGTCCCTGAATCCGACCATCAAGGTCGGCAAGCAGGTCGCCGAGGCCTTCACCGTGCTCGGCTTCTCGCAGGATGAGGCAAAGCTCAAGGCGGTCGAGGCGCTCAACCGCGTGCGCATCGCCGACGCCGAGCGCGTGCTCGACCGCTACCCGTACCAGCTGTCGGGCGGCATGCAGCAGCGCGTTGTGATCGCCATGGCGCTGGCGTGCGACCCGCAGCTGCTGATCCTCGACGAGCCCACCACGGGACTCGACGCCACGGTCGAGGCAGAGGTGCTCGACCTCGTCTCGATGCTGCGTGACGAGACGGGTGCCGCGGTTCTCCTGATCGCGCACAACCTCGGCGTCGTGCGCCGCATCTGCGACCGCGTCGGCGTCATGTACGCCGGCAAGATCGTGGAGGAGGGCCCCGCGGCCGAGGTGTTCGACAGCCCGCAGCATCCGTACACCGTCGGTCTGCTGCGCTGTCTGCCGCGCCGCGGCGCGAACAAGTCCGAGCGGCGTCTCGACACGATCCCGGGCTCGCTGCCGCTGATCGGCACCGAGCTGCCGGCGTGCGTCTTCCAGGATCGCTGTGCGCTGGCGACCGACAAGTGCCGCACCGACGTGCCGCCGGCCACGCACCCCGTTGGCGGGCGCACCGTCTACTGCCACCACACGGATCAGGTCGCGACGCTCGTGGGCGCTCCGCTGCAGGCCCCGATCGCCGGTGCCGGCATCGGCGACGTCGTCCTCCACCTCGAGAACGTCTCGAAGACCTTCAAGCAGGGCAATCACGAGGTCCGCGCGCTCGTCGACGTCGATCTCGACCTTCGCGCCGGCGAGACGCTCGGCCTGGTGGGTGAGTCGGGCTCGGGCAAGACGACGCTCGCCAAGGCGATCCTCGGCATCCACGCCGCCGACCCCGGCTCCGTCATCGAGCTCGACGGGCAGCAGCTGGCCGGCCTCACCACGGGGCGCAAGGCTGACGCGCGCCGCGCGATCCAGATCATCTTCCAGAATCCGGACTCCGCGCTCAACCGCTCCAAGACGGTGCGCGCGATCCTCGAGCGCTCGCTCTACAAGCTCGCCGGCATCCGCGGCAAGTCGGCCGACGAGCGCATGTCGGCGCTGACCGAGGAGGTGCGGCTCTCGCCGCGTCATCTCGAGATGCGCCCGCGCGCGCTGTCCGGCGGCCTCAAGCAGCGCGTCGCGATCGCCGGTGCGTTCGCCGGCGGGCCGCGCATCGTGGTGTGCGACGAGCCGACCAGCGCCCTCGACGTGTCGGTGCAGGCCGCGATCCTCAACCTGCTCGGCGACCTGCAGCGCGATGAGCAGGCCAGCTACATCGTCATCTCGCACGACCTCGGCGTCGTCCGCTACCTGTCCGACCGCATCGCCGTCCTCTACCTGGGGCGCCTGATGGAGCTCGGGCCCGCGGAAGTCGTCTTCAGCGGGCCGCACCATCCGTACACCGAGGCGCTGCTCTCGGCCGTGCCGAGCGTCGACGGCGATCCGCCGGATCGCATCCGCCTATCGGGCGAGCTGCCCTCGGCGATCGACCTGCCGTCCGGCTGCGTGTTCCACACGCGCTGCCCGCGCGCGATCAAGGGCGTCTGCGAGGCCTCCGAGCCACCGCTGGTCGAGGTCGAGCCGGGCCACGCGATGCGCTGCCACATCCCGATCGACGAGCTGCGCACGCTGCAGCACGCCGACTGATCCGCCCACCCGGGAGGAGGACACGGACATGAAGATCCGCGCTGCCGTGCTGTCCGCGTTCGGTGAGCCGCTCGACGTCGTCGAGCTGCAACTCGCGGAGCCCGGGCCGGAGGAGGTGCTCGTCCGGCTCGCGTGGAGCGGCGTCTGCCACTCCGATCAGAACGCGATGAACGGCAAGGCGCCGACGCCGATGCCGGCCGTTCTCGGCCATGAGGGCGCGGGCATCGTCGAGGCCGTCGGCCCCGGCTCGTGGCTGCGCGTGGGCCAGCGCGTGGCGCTCTCCTGGGCGCCCGCGTGCGGTGCCTGCGAGGAGTGCAACCGCGGCCTGCGGCACCTGTGCGGCGCGGCGTGGCCGGCGATGGGCGCCGGCGGGCTGATGGACAGCACTTCGCGCCTGTCGCGTGATGGGGAGACCGTCTTCCACTACTCGTTCCTGTCGACGTTCGCCGAGGCGTGCGTCGTGCCCGACGCGTCGTGCGTGGTCATCGACGATGACGCGCCGCTCGACGTCGCCTCGATCGTCGGCTGCGCGGTCACGACCGGCATCGGCGC
>CAWUMZ010000015.1:0-20929 GCA_963923625.1 uncultured bacterium
AGTTCCTCGGCCAGATGGAGAAGCCCGATGTCGACGGCATCGACGGGCTGTCGCCTGCGATCTCGATCGACCAGAAGACCACGTCGCGCAATCCGCGCTCAACCGTCGGCACCGTCACCGAGATCTACGACTACCTGCGCCTGCTGTACGCGCGCATCGGGCATCCGCATTGCCCCGAGTGCGGCCGTGCGATCACGGGCCAGAGCGCCGAGCAGATCGTCGATCAGGTGCTGCGCCTGCCGGAGGGAACGAAGTTCACCGTCGACGCGCCCATCGTGCGCGGACGCAAGGGTGAGTTCAAGGACATCTTCGAGCGCCTGCGCGGCGAGGGCTTCACGCGCGTCAAGGTCGACGGCGAGACGCTGATGCTCGAGGACGAGATCACGCTCGACAAGAAGTTCAAGCACGACGTCGCGGTCGTCGTGGACCGTCTCGTCCTGAAGGACGACCTGCGCCGGCGCCTGACCGACTCGGTCGAGACCGCGCTGCAGCTCGCCGACGGGCTCCTCGATATCGCGATCGTCGACGGTGAGACGCTGACGTTCTCCGAGCGCTTCGCCTGTCCCGATCACGGCGTCTCGCTCGCCGAGCTCGCGCCCCGCGTGTTCTCGTTCAACAGCCCGCACGGCGCGTGCTCGAACTGCCACGGTCTTGGCTCGCTTCCCGAGCTCGACCCCGATCTCGTGCAGCCGGATCCGGCGACGACGCTCGAGGGCGGCGCGCTGCAGCCGTGGAACGTGGCGGGGACGAACTTCTTCGAGCAGCTCGTGCTGAGCGTCGCCGAGCGCTTCGACATCCCCCTCGACGTGCCGTGGGGCGAGCTCACGGATGAGCAGCGCGACTACTACCTGCGTGGCACCGACGGCGAGCGGATCATGGTCACCTACAAGAACCGGTTCGGCCGCAAGCGGGCCTACAGCGTGGCGTGGGAGGGGCTGCTCGCCAGCCTCAAGCGTCGCTACGACGAGACCGAGTCGGAGCCGCAGAAGGAGCGGATCGAGGAGTGGATGACGCTGCGTCCGTGCCCCGAGTGCCACGGCGCGCGCCTCAAGCCCGAGAGCCTCGCCGTCACCGTCGGCGGCCTCTCGATCCACGAGGCAACCAACCAGTCGGTCGAGAAGGCGATCTCGTGGTCGAAGACCCTCGAGCTGTCGGAGACCGAGGGGCTGATCGCCGAGCGGATCCTGCGCGAGATCATCGAGCGCCTGTCGTTCCTCAACGACGTCGGCGTTGGCTATCTGTCTCTCAACCGCGGCGCCTCGACGCTGTCGGGCGGCGAGGCCCAGCGCATCCGCCTCGCCACGCAGATCGGCTCCAGCCTCGTCGGCGTCCTCTACATCCTCGACGAGCCGTCGATTGGCCTGCATCAGCGTGACAACCACCGACTGCTGGAGACGCTCACGCGCCTGCGCGACATCGGCAATACGGTGATCGTCGTCGAGCACGACGAGGACACCATGCGCGAGTCCGACTGGCTCGTCGACATGGGGCCGGGGGCAGGGGAGCATGGCGGTCGCGTTGTCGCCGCCGGCGCGCCGAAGGTCGTGATGAAGTCCAAGGACTCCGTGACGGGGCAGTTCCTCAGCGGGCGCCGCGCGATCGCCGTGCCCGAGCGCCGGCCCCCCGCCGACGATTTCCTGCTCGTGCGCGGCGCCAGCGAGCACAACCTCAAGGACATCGACGTCGAGATCCCGGTCGGGCGCTTCGTCACCGTCACCGGCGTGAGCGGTTCCGGCAAGTCGACCCTCGTCAACGACGTCGTGCTTCGCTCGATGCAGCAGCACCTGCTCAAGTCCCGCGTCCGTGCGGGTGCCCACGTGGGTGTCGAGGGGGTCGAGCACTTCGACAAGGTGATCGCGATCGATCAGTCGCCGATCGGGCGCACGCCGCGCTCGAACCCCGCCACCTACACCGGCGTGTTCGACCACATCCGTCAGCTGTACGCCGACACGCCCGATGCCAAGACCCGCGGCTACAAGCAGGGGCGCTTCTCGTTCAACGTCAAGGGCGGCCGCTGCGAGGCGTGTCGCGGCGACGGCACGCTCAAGATCGAGATGCACTTCCTGCCCGACATCTACGTGCCATGCGAGGTCTGTGGCGGGCGGCGGTACAACAAGGAGACGCTCGAGGTGCGCTTCAAGGGCAAGTCGATCGCCGACGTGCTCGACATGCCGATCGAGGAGGCCCTGACGTTCTTCTCGAAGATCCCGAAGCTGCGCCGACGCCTGCAGACGCTGCATGACGTCGGCCTCGACTACGTGCGGCTCGGCCAGCCCGCCACGACGCTCTCGGGTGGCGAGGCGCAGCGCGTGAAGCTCGCGACGGAGCTCGCGAAGGTCGCGACGGGTCGCACGCTGTACGTCCTCGACGAGCCGACGACGGGCCTGCACATGGCCGACGTCGAGAAGCTGCTCCAGGTGCTCCAGCGCCTCGTCGACGCGGGCAACACCGTGCTCGTGATCGAGCACAATCTCGACGTGATCAAGCAGTCCGACTGGCTGATCGATCTGGGGCCCGAGGGCGGCGACGCGGGCGGGGAGGTGCTGGCGGTCGGCACGCCGGAGCAGGTGTCGAAGATCGCCGCCTCGCACACGGGACGATTCCTGATCCCACTGCTGAAGCCGGCGAAGCCCGCCAAGACGCCTGCGTAGTCGGTAGGCTCCCGCCCATGGATCCCCGCCTCGAGACCATCACGCCGTCCGACGTCGACACCGATCGGGCGATCTGGACCGAGGAGGAGATCGAGTCCTTCGAGGGCATCGACACCTCCGACGGCGAGTGGTACGCGATCCGCACCGATCCGTGGCCCTGTCCGGCCTGCGGTGCCGTCTTCGAGTACGTCACCGGCGCGCACCTTGTGCTCGTCGCGCCGAGCAAGGACGACCTCATCGAGATCGCGGCGCAGTGCCAGAAGATCGGCCGCAACGCCCGCATCGTCGAGTACGACGACAAGCTGCCCGCCATCTCGATCTTCCAGTGGCGCGCACTCGGCCGTCCCGTCCACGGCTTCCGCGAGGACCTGCGCGGCGGGAAGCCCTCCGCCTAGGAGGCCGACTCGACCGCCGCGACCATGCGGCGGCAGAGGTCAGGCACCTGCGTGACGTCGTCGGTGTATTGCGACGGCTTGAAGCAGATCGACGTGTAGCCCTCGGCGAGCTTGCCGGGGATCGCCTGCATCGCCTCGTCGAGGTCTCCCGGCGCGTCGTCGTGCGGAAAGCGCGGGCGGATGCCGCCGATCATCTCGATCGAGTTGGGATCGCGGCCGGCGGCCGTCATCGCGTCGCGGATCTCGGCGAGGTCCTCGGGCGTGGGGGTGCCGAACGGATGGAAGCCGTGCCCGTACTCGACGAGTCGCCGCAGAATCGGCCCGTGGACGTGCTGGCCGCCGAACCACATGCGCGGACCATCGGGTCGCCAGCACTTCGGCTCGAGGTAGACGTCGTCGAAGTCGTAGAAGTCGCCGTGGAACGAGGCGGGCGACTGCCCCCATACCAGGCGCATGGCTGCGAGCTGCTCGTCGAGGATGCGGCCGCGCTTCTTGAACGGCACGCCCATCGCGGCGTACTCCTCGTCGAGCCACGACACCGTCGGCTGGACGATCAGCCGTCCCTCGCTGAGCAGGTCGAGCGTGGCGAGCTGGGTGGCCGTGTGCAGCGGATGCCGGAGCGGGTAGATGAGCGCCGACAGCGCGATGCGGATCCGGGACGTACGTGCCGCGATCGCGCTGGCGAGGGCGATCGAGTCGGGCCAGGGCGTGAACGGGTCCTGGTTGCCGGGAGCGGCGTAATCGCGCGGATTCGCCATGCGTCCCTGCGCGCCGGCCTTCGGGGTGAGGAGCACGTGATCGCTGAGCATGACCGTCTCGACACCGGCCTCCTCGGCATCGACGGCCATCTGCACGAGCGCGCGCATGTCGCGCTCGGGGACGAGCGTCCACTGCTCGAGCAGTACCAGGACGACGCCCGGCTTCACGCCCACGTCAGTCGCCTGCGACCTTCTCGATCAGCTCGATGCGATAGCCGTCGGGATCCCGGACGAAGCACAGCCGCGAGCCGCCCTCGCGGATCGAGTACGGCGCCTTCTCAGGCTGGACGCCGATCGCCGCGAGGCGCTCCAGCGTGCCGTCGAGATCCTCGACGTGGTACGCGATGTGGCCGTAGCCGGTCCCGAGCTCGTACGGCTCCGTGCGGCCGTAGTTGAACGTCAGCTCGAGCGGCGTGTTCTCGGAGCCCTCCGGCGCGACGTAGATGTTGATCGCCTCGTCGCGGATCGGGTAGCGCTTGAGCTCCTTGAAGCCCAGCGCTCCGCAGTAGAACTCGAGCGAGCGGTCGATCTCGTTGATGCGGTAGCAGACGTGGGCGTATCTCATGCGCCCAGCGTAGCGAGTCAGAGCGCCGCGACGCCGAGCCCCTCGCGGAAGGCAGCGAGCTCCTCGTCGGCGATGGCGTACGTATGACGCTCGCTCGGGAACGTGCGGGCGCGGACGTCCTTGACGTACCGACTGACGGCATCGAGCGAAGCCTGGTGGAGATCGGCGTAGCGCTCGACGAAGCGCGGGCTCGAGCCGGACCCGATGCCCAGGAGGTCGTGCCAGACGAGCACCTGACCGTCGGTGAGGTTACCCGCGCCGATGCCGATCGTCGGGATCGAGACTCGCTCGGTGACAGCCGCGGCGATCTCGGCCGGCACGCATTCGAGGACGAGAGCGAAGGCTCCCGCAGCCTCGACGGCGAGCGCCTCATCCACCAGCCGCAGCGCGGCGTCGGCGGTTCGCCCCTGCGCACGAAAACCGCCGAGGGCGGTGGCGCTCTGCGGCGTCAGTCCGAGGTGGCCCATCACGGGAATGCCCGCGCCGACGATTGCGCGGATGCGCTCGAGCGTTGGTCCGGCGCCCTCGACCTTGACGGCGTCGGCGCCCGCCTCCTTGACGAACCGGCCGGCGGCGACGATCGCATCGCGGTCGGATGGCTGGAAGCTCAGGAAGGGCATATCGGCCACGACGATGGGAGCGCGCGCGGCCTTGCTCGCGCCTCGTGTCGCGGCGGCGGTCAGGACGATCATCTCGTCGATCGTGATGGGCATCGTCGAGTCATGACCGAGCACGGTCATCGCCGCGGAGTCGCCGACGAGGATCACATCGACGCCGGCCTCGGCCGCGGCCTGGCCGCTCGGCGCGTCATACGCGGTGATCATCACGATCGGCACGCCGGCGGTCTTCTGGGCGAGCAGATCGGGGAGGGCGACCTTGCCGGGTGCGGGGGTCGCGGGCGCGGGACGACGCGGGCGGGTGCTCATGCTGGCTCCTTCGCGATCAGGGTGGCGCCGGCCGAGGTCGGCTGCGCGGGATCGAGCTCGAGGTTGTCGATCAGACGGGTGCTGCCGACGCGGCAGGCGATCAGCGCGACGGCGGGGCGATCAGGGTCATACGGAGAGAGGTCGGCGGCGCGCAGCTCGAGGTACTCGAGGTCGATCCCGCCGATCGGCGCATCGAGGAGCACCGCGGGGTCGCGCTCGCCATCCGCGTACGCGGCGGCGATGCAGCGGAGCACGTCGGGAACGGTGCCGGCCAGCTGACGCTCGGGCGCCGAGAGGTAGCGGTTGCGCGAGCTCATCGCGAGTCCGTCGTCCTCGCGGACCGTCGGTGCACCGATCACCTCGATGCCGAGCGCGAGGTCGCGTGCCACCTGCTGCATCAGCACGAGTTGCTGGTAGTCCTTGCGTCCGAAGATCGCGCGCGTCGGCCGAACGAGGCCGAACAGGCGCGTGACGACGGTGGCCACGCCGACGAAGTGCCCCGGGCGGGCGGCGCCGCACAGCTCTAACGCGAGTGGCCCCGGATCGACGGTCGTCGCGAAGCCGTCGGGATAGATCTCCTCGACGGCGGGCGCCCACAGCACGTCAGCGCCGGCGGCCTCGGCGATCGAGGCATCGGCATCGAGATCGCGCGGGTAGGCCGCGAAGTCCTCGCCCGGACCGAACTGCGTGGGGTTGACGAAGTCGGAGACCACGATCGGGTCGCCGAACGTCGCGGCGCAACGGATCAGCGACGCGTGCCCGTCGTGCAGCGCGCCCATGGTGGGGACGAACGTGAGCGGACCGCGCACTGCGGCGTGCAACTCGGCGGCGGAGCGCGCGACGATCACGGGTGCACCTCGGAGGTGCTTGGACACGGGTGGTGGGGACGTGGTGTCGCGCGCTGCATATCGGTACCCCTCGCGAAGGATGGAGTCCTCACGCGGAAGCGTACCGGACGTCCGGACGCGCGGAGCGCTACGCTGCGGGCATGCCGATCTACGAGTTCGCCTGCACCGCCTGCAACGCCGAGTTCGAGGAGCTGGTCTCGATGACCGGCGCCTCGGCCGTGAAGTGCCCGGAGTGCGGATCCAAGCGCACCCAGAAGCAGCTGTCGTCCTTCCAGCGCGTCCGTGTCGGTCGCGGCGACGTACCCGCTGCTGTGACGGCCGCCGCGGGTGCCGGTGGCGGCGGTGGGTGCTGCGGCGGCGGCTGCGGCTGCGGCTGAGCCGACGATGGTGATCGAGGTCCCGGAGGGCGGGGATCTCGCACCGGTCGCCGCGGCCGTGTGCGCGGACCTGCGTCCTGGCGACATCGTGGAACTCCGCGGGCCGATCGGCGCCGGCAAGACCACGTTGGTCCAGGCGTGCGCGCGCGAGCTCAGCGTCGTCGAGCCGGTGACGAGTCCGACCTTCGCCCTCGCCCATCGCTACGCGGGACGCGTACCCGTCGCGCACCTCGACCTGTACCGACTGGAGGGCGCTCCGGCGCGGGAACCCGGCGATCTGCTGGATTACCTCGGCGACGACGCGGTCGCGTTCATCGAGTGGCCCGAGCTGGGTCGCGCCTGGCTGCCGGCGGCATCACTCACCGTCGAGATCGCCGTCGACGGATCCGCAGGGCGCACGTTCTCGATCACGCGTCGCGGTTCCTGAGAGGTCGCTGAGAGCCGCACGTCGAGCTGAGGCGGTGAACGCCTAGGATGCGTACGTGGAGCCGCTCGACGACGTCCGCGCGCGTCGGCGCGCCACTCGGGATCGCCAGCGGCGGCGCAATCGGCTGATCATCGGCGGTGGGGCTGCCGCCGTGGCGCTGATCGTGGTTGGGATCGTCGCGGGCATGGCCGTCGGTGGATCCGACGACCCCGGAGCCGCCAGCGCCGCGTCTTCGGCGACGACCGCGAGCACCCGCGCCGGAGACATGGGCGCGATGGACATGGGCACCACGACGACGAGCGGCGCCGCGCCGGCCGCGAACGGCACGCCCGCGGCTCGGACGCCGTCATTCCGTCTCGTTGCACGGAAGGTCGGGCAACTCAACTCGCCTGTGCAGAACGCTGCGGGAACGGACCTCGGCGGCGGCCGGGCCATGCTGATCGCCGGCCTCACCGAGAGCGACACGTCACGACCCGACATCGTGACCGTCACCGGCGGGGCGGAGAAGGTGGTCGGGCAGCTGCCGATCGCGATCCACGACACGGCCGCAGTGACCATAGACGGCACCGCGTATCTCTTCGGCGGCGGAGACGGATCCGCGCAGCACGATCAGATCTGGCGCATCAATCCCGGCAACGGCGCGGTATCTGTCGTCGGACACCTGCCGGCGCCGAGCTCGGACCAGTCGGCTGCGCTGATCGGTTCGACGGCTTACATCGTCGGTGGATACACCGGGTCCGAATGGCTGCGCACGATCGTCGCGTGGGCCCCGGGCAAGACCGCCCGCGTGGTCGGGCGGCTGCCGACCGCCGTGCGCTACGCGGCCGTGACCGCAGCGGCCGGCCGTGTGGTCATCGCCGGCGGCACGCGGCCCGACGGCAGCGCAATCACCTCCGTATTCAGCTTCGACCCGGTCACCGGCAAGCTCGCGCAGATCGGTGAGCTGCCCGCGGCGACGACGCACGCAGCAGGCGGCGCGATCGGCGACACCGCGTACGTGATCGGCGGACGCGGCAGCACGCTCAACACGCCGACGGGGCGCATCGTCGCGATCAACCCGAGCAAGCGCACCATCCGCAGCGCGGGCATGCTCGCGCAGCCGCTATCGGATCTCACCGCGGTCAACGAGGGATCGTTCATCCTCCTCGCCGGAGGGCGCGGAACCGGTGGTACCGTCGCGACGCTGACGCGCGTGCAGCAGCGGGCCGCCGCACGGACTCCGAAGAACGTGAAGGCAGCGGGCGCGCCCATGCGCTTCCCCATGCAGCCCGGCAACGTCTACGCGTATGACGGCCCGAACGAGTTCAGCCCTCGTGTCAAGGGCGCCCTCTACCGCGTGTACGTGCCCAACAGCGGGAGCAACTCCGTCGATGTGATCGACCCGCGGTCCTACAAGGTCGTCGGGCACTTCGCCGTCGGTTCGCTGCCGCAGCACGTCGTGCCGTCGTGGGATCTGCGGCACATCTACGTGACGAACGACAAGGGCAATACGCTCACGCCGATCAACCCGAAGACGGGCCGCCGCGGCAACGACATCTCCGTCACCGACCCGTACAACCTGTACTTCACGCCGAACGGCCGGTTCGCGATCGTCGTCGCCGAGGCGCAGGCACGACTCGACTTCCGCAATCCGCAGACGATGGCGCTCGACCACTCGATCCAGGTGCCATGCCGCGGCATCGATCACATGGACTTCTCCGCCGACGGCACGTATCTCATCGCCAGCTGCGAGTTCTCCGGCCAGGTCCTCAAGGTGGATCTGAACAAGGGACTCGTGATCGGGGCGCTCACGCTCGGCAGCTCGAGCAACATGCCGCAGGACGTCAAGATGAGCCCGGACGGTCGCGTGTTCTACGTCGCCGATATGCGCGCCGACGGCGTCTGGGAGGTCAATGGCCGGACGATGCGCAAGATCGGGTTCATCGCCACGGGCAAGGGCGCCCACGGCCTGTATCCGAGTCGCGATGCCAAGGTGCTCTACGTCTCCAATCGCGACGAGGGGTCGATCTCGCTGATCAGCTTCAAGACCCGTCGCGTCGTCGGCAAGTGGCAGCTGCCCGGCGGAGGCACCCCCGACATGGGCGGCGTGTCCCCCGATGGCAAGGTGCTGTGGCTGAGCGGCCGTTCCAACAGCTGCGTCTACGCGATCAGCACGGCAAACGGTCGACTGTTGGCGAAGATCCCCGTCGGCACGGGTCCGCACGGCCTGCTGGTCTGGCCGCAGCCCGGCCGCTACTCGCTGGGACACACCGGCATCCTCCGCTGACCCAGCGGCACTCGCCGCGGGCTGCGCCTCTACGATCAACCTGTGCGCGTCCTCACGATCGACACCGCAACCGGCGCCGCTGCGATCGGCCTCGTCGACGGCGACACGGCCGTGGACGCCGAGCCGATGCGCGACGCCACTGCCGCTCAGCACGTGCTGCCGCTCGTCGACGCGCTGCTGGCCGAGCGCGACCTGGGCATTGACGGAGTCGATCGGATCGTGGTCGGCCGCGGCCCAGGCTCATTCACGGGCCTGCGGATCGGCATGGCGACCGCGGTCGGCCTCGCAGCACCTCGTGGCACACTCCTCGTCGGTGTGGCGACCACCGCTGCGCTGCGCCACGCCGCCGGCATGGACGCGATCGCCGTGATCGACGCCCGCAGGGGCGAGGTGTTCGCCGAGGGGCCCGGAGTGGAGCTGGGCGCCTACGCACCCGCCGACCTGGCGCAGCGGGTGCCCGCCGCCTCGCTGCTGATCGGCGACGGTGCCACCCGCTACCGCGAGGTGTTCGCGCACTGCAGCATCCCGGCGGACGACGATCCGCGCCACGTGCCCGCCGCGGCGGCCCTGGCCGCGCTGGCCGAGGAGGGGGCGCCGGCGACGCCGCTCTACATCCGCGCTCCCGACGCGATTCCGACGGCGGAGCGCTGATGGTCGCCGAGCCCGATGAGATCACGCGCGACGAGTCGGCGATCACCCTGCGTCGACTGGGACTCGGCGATCTTCCTGCGATCGAGGGAGTCGAGCAGCGGTCGTATCCCACCCCGTGGTCTCGAACGATGTTCTCCGGCGAGATCTCGCGTCCGGGGTCTCGCTGCTACGGCGCCTTCGACCGCAAGACGCTCGCGGGCTACCTGATCGTCGCGCGCTACACCGACGCATGGCACGTCATGAACGTCGCCGTCGACGAGCCGTACCGGCGCCGCGGCGTGGCGCGCCAGATGCTCGAGACGATGCTGCGGGAGACCGATGTCGACGGAACGCGCGGCCACACGCTCGAGGTGCGCGTCACCAACGCCGGCGCGATCCGCCTGTACGAGAGCCTCGGCTTCCGCCCCGCCGGCATGCGGCGCGGCTACTACACCGACAACCGCGAGGACGCCCTCGTCATGTGGCGAGGCGAGGGTCCGGACGACGTTCCCCTGACGCGATGATCCTCGCGATCGAGACCTCGTGCGACGAGACGTGCGCGGCCGTCATGGATCTGGACGGGGCGCTGCGATCGTCGATCGTCGCCAGCCAAGCCGCTGAGCACGTCGCGTTCGGCGGCGTCGTGCCCGAGATCGCCTCGCGCCGACACCTGGAGCTGCTCGACCCCGCCGTCCAGGCGGCGCTCGCCGAGGCCGGATGCACGGCAGCTGACGTGACCCGCGTCGCCGTCAGCACCGGCCCCGGCCTGATCGGGGCGCTGCTCGTGGGTGTGAGCTATGCGAAGGGATTCGCCTACGCGCAGGGGATACCACTGCACGCCGTCGACCACCTCCACGGTCACGTGGCGTCACTGCGGCTCGCCGACCGACCACCCACCGGGGCCCACCTCGTGCTCCTCGCGTCGGGAGGGCACACCCTGCTGATCGACGTGGGGGAGGACGGCAGGCTCACCACCATCGCGCGCAGCATGGACGATGCCGCTGGCGAGGCCTTCGACAAGGGCGCGCGACTGCTGGGACTGGGCTATCCCGGCGGCCCTGCGCTCGCCGACCTCGCCGCGCACGGCGCACTGGGAGCGCATGCCTTCACCACACCGCTCGCCGGGCGCGCCGACCTCGCCTTCTCGTTCTCCGGCCTCAAGACCGCGCTCGCCACCGCCGTCGCCGCTGGTGAATCGGCCCCACCCGACCTGGCCGCGGCGTATCAGGAGGCGATCGTCGATCACCTCGTCGACCGCGCTCGCCTCGGGCTCGAAGCCACAGGACGCACCACCCTCGGGCTCGTGGGGGGCGTCGCCGCGAACGAGCGGTTGCGCGAACGCCTGGCCGCCCTGCCCGCCGAAGTCGTGCTGGCGCCGCTCGCCTGGTGCGGCGACAACGCCGCGATGATCGCCGCCGCATCCCTCGACACGTCCGCGCTGTCCTCGACGAGCGCCCTCGCGCTGGACGCGCACGCCCGGAGTCCACTCGGGTGAACCGCGTCATCGTGTACATGGCGACGGGCTGCCATCTGTGCCCACCGACCGTGGCCGCAGTCGAAGCGGCCTGTGCAGCCCGAGGTCTCGAGCCACTGGTGGTCGACATCGACGGCGACGTCGAATTGGAACGCCGCTACCGCGAGCTGATCCCAGTGGTGCTCGTGGACGGGGCGGAGGTCGGGCACTACGCGGTGACGGAGTCCGAGCTCGCGGCCGTCCTCGATCGGACGCATTCGTGACAGCCTGAAGCCGCTGATCCCGGAGGTTTGTACAGTCCCTTGTGACATGGAGGCGGACGCGTGACCACCGGAATGGCAGATCGACTCGGCGGCGGTGTCGCGGCGCGCATGGCGCACTACCTGCAGGTGCTGACCCAGGCCAAGAAGTCCGGCCGCAGCGCCATCACCTCGCACGAGATCAGCGAGTACACGCACGTGAACGCCACGCAGATCCGTCGCGACCTGTCGGGCTTCGGGACCTTCGGCAAGCGCGGCGTCGGCTACAACGTCGACGCGCTGATCGGCGAGATCAGCGGGATCCTCCGCACGGCCGGGCAGCACAACATCGTCCTCGTCGGCGGCGGACGCCTCGGCCAGGCGATCGCGGAGGCCGATGTCTTCGCCGACCACGGCTTCTCCATCGTCGGTGTCGTCGACGCCGACCCGCGCAAGGTCGGAACCGCGTGCGGCCATCTGGTCATCCAGGGATCCGATGAGCTGCCGACGCTGATCGAGGACAATCAGGTCATCGTCGGCGTCGTCGCCGTGCCCGCAGAGGCGGCGCAGGAGGTCACGGACGAGCTCGTCAACGCCGGCGTCCGCATCGTCTTCAACTACTCCGGCGCCCTGATCGACGTCCCGCCGCACGTCACGGCGCACACGACGAGCCCCGCCGTCGAGCTGCTGTACGCGCTGTACTTCCATCTCGCGTAGCGCGAGATCGGCGATCAGCCCGCGGTAGCGGGAAGCTGCCCGGTGCCGCCGATGTCGACGACGTAATCGCGCCCAGCGGTGGACGAGGCCTCCGACAGACGCGCGTAGGCCACGCCGACGTCGGCATCGCCGACGAGGACGACGATGTGCCGTTCGTCGTCGCGATCGACCACGAGCGTGTGCGGCACGCCGCCGAGCAGACCATCGACGACGCCGGCCGGGTCCGCGCTCGGCGTCTGCAGGACCACCTGGCGCTGTGCGGTCCCGACGTCGGATCCGCGCATCCCGCCGAGCTGGAAGAGGGCGACGACGCCGATCGCCGCTGCGAGGAGGAGCAGGATCGGCACGACGCGTCGGCGACCCGATCCACCGCGCACGTTCGGAAGCGCGCCGCGGAGGAGATCGTGCGGGATCGCGACGATCGGCAGCCGATCGATCTCGTCCATGTCCATGGCGAGGTCCACGATGCGATCGCGGCAGGTCGGACACGTCTCGACATGCCGGCGGACGACATCGGACGAATCGGGCCCGAGGTCGCCGACGACGTAGTCGAGCAGCGTGAGCTCCTCGGGATGGATCTCGTGGGCGTCGGCGTCGGACATCGGACGCGCAAGGATAGCGCCGTTGGGCGGCTGGGCGACCGGCGGCGACTGCTACCGTACGCCGGCTGATGGGCGCTTCCGTCGACGACTCCCTTGCGGCGCTCGACGCGGCGCGCGCGCACTTCGAGAACGCGACCGATTTCACGATCGGCATCGAGGAGGAGTTCCAGGTCCTCGACGCGGACACGCTGCGCATGACCAACCGCTTCGAGGAGCTGCGCGACGCGTGCGAGGCCGGTCCGCTGCACGGCCACGTCGCGGGCGAGCTGATCGCCAGCGAGATCGAGGTCAAGACCGGTCGAGGCGAGACCTTCGCGGACGCGGCGCGGATGATCATCGACCGCCGCATCGATCTCTGCGAGGAGGCGCTCAAGCTGGGCGTGCGCGTCGGAGCCACCGGCACGCATCCGACCTCGCCGTGGACCGAGCAGCGCATCATCGACACGCCGCACTATCGGATCGTCGAGGGCACCCTCCGCTACATCGCGTGGCGCAACAACACGTTCGGCATGCACGTGCATGTCGGGATTCGCGACGCGGACCGCGCGATGGCCGTCTCGAACGCCATGCGCACGTACATCCCCGAGCTGCTCGCGCTGTCGTGCACGTCCCCCTGGCTGGAGGGGCGCATCACGCACCTGCGATCCACGCGCACCCAGATCTTCACGCGCATGTTCCCGCGCTGCGGCGTCCCCGACATCTTCGTCGACTGGGCGGATTACGACCGCTACGTGCGCTTTCTACTTGACACGGAGTCGATCCGCGAGCACACCGAGATCTGGTGGACCGTGCGACCGCACCAGTCGTTCGGCACCGTCGAGATCCGCGCCTGCGACGCGCTCCCCGACATCGCGGAGTCGATCGCCCTCGCCGCCTTCCAGGTGGCGCTGACCGCGCGCGCCGCCCGGCTCTACGACGCCGGCGAGCTGCCGCCTGCCACGCGGCCGAGCGACATCGAGGAGAACCTCTGGCGCGCGCTGCGCTGGGGCATGAGCCGCGAGCTGATCGACCTCGACACGCGCAAGGCGATCCCCGCTGCCGACCGCATCCGCAATCTGCTCGCCGCGTGCGCGCCGGAGATCGCGGCGCTCGACCTGGCTGCCTGGCTCGAGCCCCTGGACGACCTGATCGAACGCGGCGACCACGCCACCCGCTGGAAGGATCGCGTCGAGGCCGGCGAGGACATGGAGGCGGTCCACGCCGAGCAGGTGGAGATCACGATGACGAGCGCGAAGGCCCTCAAGGAGAGGATCGGCTGACATGGCTGACGACGAGAACGCACCCGCCGACGAGGCACAGGCACCCACCGACGAGGCGGGGGAGGGGCAGATCGATCTCACGCAGATCCGCGTCGAGTCGCTGATGCTGCAGGTCGCCTCGGAGCTGATGTCGATCGGCGCGGGGCAGCTCGGGATGATCCCCGAGATGGTCAACGGCGGTGACGCGTTCCAGGCGAGCCTGGCGATCGCGGGCGCCGATGCGCTGATCCACACGTTCCTCGGCGTCCTGCCGGAGGGCACGCCCGTGCCGCAGCCGGTCGAGGACCTGCGCCGCGCGCTGGCCGAACTCCAGCTCGCCTTCGCGGATGCGGTTCAGATGAGCGCACCCGACGACGGCAGCACCCCGGCTGCCGCTACGCCGCCGCCCCCGCCGCCCAAGGCCGAGCCGCCGCGTCCCAAGATCTGGACGCCCGGCGGCGACGTCTAGAGCGCCTGCCGACGGTCGTCGGCGGCAGGAACCCTGAGGCAGACTGAGAACGTCGTCCCATGCTCGCCGCGTCCCTCATCCTCGCCGCCCTCGTCGGCTCGCCGTTCATGCCGCGCGCCGTCGTGCCGGTCACCAGCACTGCGGTGACCGCTGCGGTCGCACCCGCCGCCTTCAACCCCGAGGCGTCAGCGCGGGCGCATCAGGCGACGATCACGGTGACCCCGGCCGTCGCCGGCACAGCCACGACGGTGGTGGAGAACGAGACCGGGGGCATCGTGGCGACGCTCGCCACCGCCGTGCCCGTCACGCCGGGCGTGCCCGCGACCTACACCTGGGACGGCACGGGCGTCGCCGACGGCTCCTACGGCATCCACGTCACGCTGACGGATGCGGCGGGTGCGGTCAGCGACGCCATCGCGCCTGTCGTGGTGGACACGCAGGCGCCGCAGGTCGCCTTCCCCCCGGTCAGCCCGTCGTCGACCAAGTCCGGGCCGGTGACGCTGCGTGCGTCCTCGACCGACCCCGCCGGCGTCGCCGCCATCTCCGTCGCGATCGCGAACCAGATCGACGACCCGCTCGGCACGGTCGCCGTGCCCGTCGCCGGTGACGCGTCCTCGGGTACGACGGCCTGGAATCTCAGGCTGCGCAAGCGCCTGCTCCTGCCCGGCGTCTACCACCTGCGCGCGACGGTGACGGACGGGGCCGGCAACGTCGGCACATCGGCCATGCGGCTGCTGCGCGTGAGCCGCCCGGTGCCGGCGCGGATCATCTACTCGCTGCCCGACGCCGGCAACGCAATCGGCCTGTCGTTCGATGACTGCGTGAGCGGCAAGGACATGCTGGCGATCATCAACGCCTTCAAGGCCGCCAAGGCCCACACCACGTTCTTCTGCAACGGCGTCAACGTGCGCTCGAACCAGAAGGCCGCGCTCGCCGCGCTGGCCGCGGGCGACACGATCGGGTCGCACACGTGGGCGCATCCGCAGATGCCGTCGCTGTCCTACGCCGAGCAGGTGAGCCAGATCCAGGGCGATCTCGACATCTGGTGGCAGGTTGCCAAGGCGGCACCGACGCCGTTCTTCCGGCCGCCGTACGGCCTGCACAACGCCGCAACCCTCCAGGCCGCCGGTGCCGCGGGCTTCCCGTGGGTGATCCTCTGGGACGTCGATCCCTCCGACTACCTCGACCCGGCCCCCTCGGCGCTGGTGCAGCACATCGTCACGCATGCCCACAAGGGCTCGATCGTCGTGATGCACGTCAACGCCAACACGGCCTCGGCGGTGCCCGACATGATCCGCGCGGTCCGCGGCATGGGCCTCGAGCCGAAGTCGATGGACGAGATGTTCGGCGCCGCGTCCTACCTCGCACCGGCCAAGGGCTGAGACGCCACGCAGGCCGCGGTGACCGGCCGCTGCGGATGACCGCTGCTGGTACCCTCCGGCGGCTGTCATCTGCAGCAGGTACACGATTCAAGGAGCTGGTCCGAAGCGATGTCCACGTTCTTCGGCGAACACGCCGTGCTGATCGCCCTCATCTGTGGCGCGATCACCGTCATCTACGGTCTGATCCTGACCCGTTGGGTGCTCTCGAAGCCCGACGGCGACGACAAGATGCGCGAGATCGCATCGGCCATCCAGGAGGGCGCGGCCGCGTACCTCAGCCGCCAGTACCGCACCGTCGGCATCGTCGCGGTGATCCTCGCGATCATCCTGCTCGTCGTGCCCGACCTCGGCGGCTGGAAGGTCGCCGTCGGCTTCCTGATCGGCGCCATCCTGTCGGCCGCGGCCGGCTTCATCGGCATGAACGTCGCGGTGCGCGCCAACGTCCGCACCGCCGAGGCCGCCAAGAAGGGCCTCGGCCCGGCGCTCGACGTCGCGTTCAAGGGCGGCACCGTCACCGGCATCCTCGTCGTCGGCCTGGGCCTGATCGGCGTGGCCGGCTACTACGGCATCCTGCTCGCGGCCGGCTACAGCTCGTCCGAGACGCTGCACGGCCTCGTCGGCCTCGGCTTCGGCGGCTCGCTGATCTCCGTCTTCGCGCGCGTCGGCGGCGGCATCTTCACGAAGGGCGCCGATGTCGGCGCCGATCTCGTCGGCAAGATCGAGGCCGGCATCCCCGAGGATGACCCGCGCAACCCGGCCGTGATCGCGGACAACGTCGGCGACAACGTCGGCGACGACGCCGGCATGGCCGCCGACCTGTTCGAGACGTACGCCGTCTCGCTCGTCGCCGCCATGCTGCTGATCAGCCAGCTGACCGACGGCAACGCCGCGCTGGTCGGCCTGCCGCTCGTGCTCGCCGGCCTGTCGGGCCTCGCCTCGATCGTCGGCACGCTGATCGTCCGCGTCAAGGAGGGCGGCTCGGTCATGGGCGCGCTCTACCGCGGCGTGCTCGTCTCCGCCGTCATCTCGGCGATCCTGTTCATCCCCGCGATCTTCAGCCTGGACAGCGAGATCACGGCGAACGCGGCCGCGCTGGGCGATACATCCACCGGCAAGGTGTTCATCTGCGCGATCATCGGTCTCGTCGTCACCGCGCTCCTGATGGCGATCACCGAGTACTACACCGGCACCAACTGGAAGCCGGTCAAGGACGTGGCGGAGGCCTCGACCACGGGCCATGCCACGAACATCATCTCGGGCCTCGGCTACTCCATGCAGGCCACCGCGGCTCCCGTCGTCGTGATCGGCGGCGGCATCCTGCTGAGCAACTGGATGGCCGGCCTCGCCGGCATCGCGATCGCCGTCGTCGCCATGCTCTCCATGGCCGGCGTGATCATCGCCCTCGACGCGTTCGGTCCCGTGACCGACAACGCGGGCGGCATCGCCGAGATGGCCGGCCTCCCCGAGGACGTGCGCAACAAGGTGACCGACCCGCTCGACGCGGTCGGCAACACGACGAAGGCCGTCACCAAGGGCTACGCGATCGGCTCTGCCGCGCTCGCAGCGGTGATCCTGTTCGCGTCCTACCAGGACGAGCTCGTCACGCAGCTCGCCGCAGCGCACAAGGACGCGATCGGCACGGCCCTCGCGTTCGACCTGTCCGACCCGTGGGTGATCGTCGGCCTGCTGATCGGCGGCGCCATGCCGTTCGTCTTCGCCTCGTTCTGCATGAGCGCGGTGGGCAAGGCCGGCAAGGCCGTCGTCGAGGAGGTGCGCCGGCAGTTCCGCGACAAGCCGGGCATCATGGACTACAGCGAGCGGCCCGAGTACGGCACGTGCGTCGACATCGTCACGCGCACCGCGCTCCGCGAGATGCTCGTCCCCGCCGCGATCCCGATCGTGATCCCGATCGTCGTCGGCCTGTTCGTCATCTGGACGCACAATGGTCTCCAGATGCTGGGCGGCCTGCTCGTCGGCACGATCGTGACCGGCCTGTTCCTCGCCATCTCGATGACCTCGGGTGGCGGCGCGTGGGACAACGCCAAGAAGCTGATCGAGGACGGCGCACACGGTGGCAAGGGCTCGATCGCCCATCAGGCCGCCGTCACCGGCGACACCGTCGGCGATCCCTACAAGGACACCGCCGGCCCGGCCATCAACCCCATGATCAAGATCGCCAACATCGTGGCCATCCTGATCATCCCGGCGCTGGTCGCCATCGTCGGCTGATCCACGCGAACGCGGGCCCCGTCGACCTCGGTCGGCGGGGCCCTTCGCGTTTGCGGGCTCAGATGCCGGCGAGCAGTCCGCCGTCGACCGGCAGCGCCACGCCGGTGACCCACGCCGCGTCATCGGACGCGAGGTAGACGAACGCGTCGGCGATGTCGCGCGGCGTGCCCAGACGCCCGATCGGGTGCAGGCCGGTGGCGAACGCGCGGACGGCCTCCGGATCATCCTGATCGGCCAGGAACGTCTCGAGCATCGGCGTCTCCGTGAACCCCGGGCAGACGCAGTTGGCGCGGATGCCGTGCGGCGCCCCGTCAATGGCGATGCACTTCGTCAGCATGACCACGCCGGCCTTGGTCGCGCAATAGGCCGCCTGGTTGGCGCTCCCGTCGAGGCCCACCACGGAGCCCGTCAGCAGCACCGTTCCGCGCGTTGCCAGAAGGTGCGGCCACGCCGCGCGCACGAAGCGGTGCACGCTCGTGAGGTTGATCGCCACCGTGTCATCCCAGGTCGCATCATCGATATCGGCAAGCCCGCCCACTGCAGGTCGCCCGGCGTTGAGCACAAGCAGGTCGAGCCCGCCGAGACGTTCCACTGTTTCACTGACCGCCGCGGTGATCTGCGAACCGTGACGCAGATCCGCGGTGACATCGCCACCCTCCAGATCGACGTTGACGACGTCGGCGCCCTGCGCGCGAAAGCGCTCCACGATGCCCGCGCCGATACCCGACGAACCCCCGGTGACGAGCGCGCGCTTGCCCTGCAGTCTCTTGTCCATGCCGCCGATTCTAGAGCGCGACGTGCGCCAGGCGCGACTGCATCAGCTGGCGAGGACGCGCAGCGTGACCGGCTTGCCGGCGCACACGCCGGTTCCCTCGATCAGTCCGATCGCGCGTCGCGCAGCACCCTCAGGCGCCGGATGCGTGACGATCACGAGCTGGGCGCGTCCCTCAGCCGCCTGCTGGACGACGGAGTCGATCGACACCGCCTCGTCGGCGAGGATCGCGGCGATCTTGGCCAGCACGCCCGGCTCGTCCTTGACGTCAAGGCGGATGTAGAGCGCGGACTCGACCTCGTCGGCCGGCACGAGCGGCAGGTCTCGGAATACGCCGGCTGTGCGCGGGAATCCGGTGCCGGACGTACCGAGTACGCCCATCAGATCGCCGATCACGGCCGAGGCGGTCTCATCGCCGCCGGCGCCGGGGCCGACGAGCGTCACCTCGCGGATCGCGTCGCCGCGCAGCATCACGGCATTGAAGGAGCCGTTGACGCCGCTGAGCGGATGGGCGTGGGGGACGAGCGTGGGGGCGACACCGACCACGACGCCGTTTTCGGCACGACGGGCCTGGCCGATCAGCTTGACGCTGAAGCCGAGATCATTCGCGAACGCGACGTCGAGCGAGTCGAGCGTGTCGATGCCCTCATGGGGCACGTCCTCGATCGTGACCTGCGTGTGGAAGGCGATGGACGCGAGGATCGCGACCTTGGCCGCGGCATCGCCACCCGTGACGTCCTCGGTCGGGTCGGCCTCCGCGTAACCGAGCCGCTGCGCCTCGGCCAGCACGGTCGCGTAGTCCGCACCGGCGGCCATCTTCGTGAGCATGAAATTGGTCGTGCCGTTGACGATGCCGAGCACGGCGTTGACCTCGCTCGCGATCATCGACTCGCGCAGCACTTTGACCACCGGGATCGCGGCGCAGACGCTCGCCTCGAAGCGCAGCTGCACGCCGTTGGCCTCGGCAGCCGCGAACAGCTCGGCGCCGTGGCGCGCCAGCAGCTGCTTGTTGGCGGTGACGACGCTCTTGCCCGCGGCGAAGAGCTCGAGCATCCACTCGCGCGTCGGCGAGACGCCGCCCATCACCTCCGCGACGACACTGATCGTCGGATCGTCTCGGATGACGGCGAAGTCGTCGGTGAGAAGTCCCGCCCGCGGCTCGGAATCGCGCCTGGCCGCCAGATCGCGGACGAGCGCCCGACGCACCTCGACGGGAGCGCCGACGACCCGCTCGACGTCGTCCTGCCGCGCTGTGAGGAGGCGATCGACGGCCGAGCCGACGGTGCCGTACCCGAGGAGTCCGATGCCGATGGGGGAGCTGCTCATATTCCGCCTCAGGGTAGCGGTCGGGTACGGTTCATGGCGCATGTCGGCGAGCAACCGCACCCTCGGCCTGATCCGTCGCTACCGCGATCGCCTGCCGGCCTTCGACGACTCCAGCATCGTCTCCATCGGCGAGGGGTCGACGCCTCTGATCCACGCGCCTCGGCTCGGTGCGCGCCTCGGCGTCGACCTGTACCTGAAGTACGAGGGACTCAATCCCACAGGGTCGTTCAAGGACCGAGGCATGACGACCGCGCTGTCCGCGGCCAAGCAGGACGGCGCGGAGGCCGTGATCTGCGCTTCGACGGGGAACACCTCCGCCTCGGCCGCCGCGTACGCGGCGCGCGCCGGCATCCGCTGCGTCGTCGTGATCCCCGGCGGAAAGGTCGCCCTCGGCAAGCTCGCCCAGGCGCAGGTGGCCGGTGCGGCCGTGGTGCAGATCGATGGGTCGTTCGATGACGCCCTGCGGATGGTGCGCGTGATGAGCGAGGAGCATCCGATCACGCTCGTCAACAACCTCAATCCGTACCGGCTCGAGGGTCAGAAGACCGCTGCGTGGGAGATCATCGACGACCTCGGGCACTCACCCGAATGGATGTGCCTTCCGGTCGGCAACGGCGGCAACATCACCGCCTACTGGC
>CAWUMZ010000016.1:0-20923 GCA_963923625.1 uncultured bacterium
GCGTCGTCGGCCACGAGGGCTCGACGATCATCGTGACGATGAACGGCCTGCGGCTCCTCCGCAGATAGCGGGTGCCGTCTCCGCAATGCCGCACGGCGTGTGGTCGGTAGCCTCGGATCTGTCGAATCAGGAGCATCACCATGAGCACTGTCATCGAGTACACGCTGCGGCCGAAGGCGGCCGAGTACGACACCCTGCTCGGCCAGTACATCCGGCTCGCGGATGATGTGGCCGACAACGATCTATCGGTGCGGATGCTGCTCGTCGCCGGCGATGCGGAGCAGCGGCTGATCCGGAGCATCGGCGTGTACGGGACGCCAATGGAGTCCGAAGTGCCGGTGATCGCCGCATTTCACCGCGACGTGCGCGAACGGCTGGAGAGCGACGTGGAGCGGACGGCTCTCGAGTTGATCCACATGCACGCGCGGAGGCTCGCTCCCGCGTAGGATCGGGGCATGCCGTTCCCCGTGCTCACCGGCACGTCGCTGCTCGGTGATGCGGTGCGTCTGCCGGTCGACCTGCCCGCCGAGCGGACGCTCGTGCTGTGCGCGTTCAAGCAGCACCAGCAGGGGCAGGTGGATCGCTGGATCGCGCGTGCGGTCGGGGAGCTCGGCGTCGCGTCGACTCCGCTCGGTCTCGCCGCCGACGCGACGACCGCGGTGATCGAGGTGCCGTGCCTCGGGCGCCGCTGGCGGCCGGTGCGTCGCCTGATCGACGGTGGCATGGCGTCGTCGATCGCGCAGCCGCCCATCCTCGCTCGCACGATCACCGTCTACGACGACGTCGGAGCGATCCTGCGGGCGCTGGGCGCAGCATCGAACGACGAGGTGCAGGCGCGGGTCGTGCGACGTGACGGCGAGGTGCTCGCGGCGGCCGCAGGCGAGCCCGAGGGCCCGGGTTGGGCTGCGATCGCGGACGCGCTGGTCGGCTAGTACGCGGCGAGCGCCGCGCCGATCAGCGTGGCGTCGGCTCCGAGCGCCGCTGGCAGCACCTCGCACGACGAGCCGACCTGCGTCGCGACGAGCGCGCGGAACGCATCGTCGAGGCCGACGGCTCCGCCCATGATCGCGAACCCGGTGCCGCTCTCGACGATGGCCGCGCCGAGCGCGGCGGCCGCAGCCTCGATGATGGTCTCCTTGGACGGATCGGCGATGGCATGGGCGGCCGTCACGGTGTCCGCGGCGTGCGCGATCGCGGCGCCGCTCGCGACGGCCGCCAGCTCGGGGCTGTGGAGCGCGCGGGTGACCTCGTCGGAGTCGGGCGCGAGCCGGCTGCGCTGCATGAGCGCGGCGGAGAGATTCTGGCCGGCATGGACGTAGAGGAATGACTCGCGATCCTGCCCGGCGCCGAGCCGCGCCTCGCCGACTCCCGCTGCGTGCGCGTCGGGGAGGAAGCGCCAGCGCGGCTTGATCTCCTCGAACGCCGTCTCCATATCCGCGTCGCGCCAGTCCCAGAACGCGGCGGACACGATCTCGCCAGCGGTACCGATCGCCTCGGGCACCGCGATGCCGATGCCCATGGCGTCGGCGCCGAGGCCGCGCGACAGGCCGACGACGTCGGCCAGCAGCACGTCGCCGCCGCGGCTCGGCCGCGTGTCCATCACCCGGCGGTCGACGATGCGCCCGGTGTCGATGTTGACGCGCGCCCCCGCGATCTTGGAGACGCCGACGTCGATGCCGATGGAGAAGCTCATGCCCGGATGTTCGCAGCCCTCGCCGAGGCGGCCGTCAGGCTCCCGCCGGGAGCGCGCTGAACGCGGCGCCCACGATGCCGGCCAGCTCGCCGAGCTCGGCTGGTCGCACCGTCGGCAGGTTGGCGTAGGCGGTGTCGATCGCGGACGCGAGCGCCGCGGTGACGAGCTCCCGGTACGCGTCGTTGAGGCCGAGGCCGCCGCCGAGCACGATCGCGGCGGGATCCAGGAGGTGCACGGCACGCGCGAGATCGAGACCCAGCGCCTGTGCCGCGGCCAGGATCGCCGGGGCGCACGCCGCATCCGCGAAGGCCTCCTGTGCCGTCGCCGTACCTGCAGCGCGGGCGATCGCCGGGCCGCTGGCAAGCTCCTCGACGAGCGGCGCGCCCAGCAGGATCGCGCGGCCGTCGGTGCCGCTCCACGGGCGGCCAGCAAGCACGAATGACGATGAGATTCCCGTGCCGACGCTGACGTAGAGGAACGAGTCGAGTCCCCGGCCGGAGCCGAGCCGCGCCTCGGCGAGCGCGGCGGCGTGCACATCGGACGCGATCCGCACGGGCGGCAGTTCGTCGAATGCCGCCGCGAGATCGATGTCGCGCCAGTCCCAGTTCGCCGCGCTGCGGATCCGACCGGTCGCATCGACCATCTCGGGGACGCCGATGCCGATCGCCTGCGCGTCGTCGGCGAGCTCCCGGGCCAGAGCGACCACGTCGTCGAGGACGGCCTGCCCGCCTCGCTCGGCCCGTGTCTCAACCACGCGGTGCCGCGTCACCTGTCCCGTGGCGATGTCGACGAGGCCCGAGGCGAGCTTCGTCCCGCCGGCGTCGATTCCGACGATCGCGGTCACGGCAGGAAGGACGGCGCGACGCCGAACACGAGGCGGCACGTCTCGCCGCCGACGTTGCGGAGGTCGTACGTCGACCCGGCGGGCACGTACATCGCGTCCTCGGGCCCGAGCTCCGCGACGACCTGTCCTGCGGGATCGCTCGCGCGCACGTAGGTCCCGGGCGTGAGGGCGAAGAGGATCAGGTCGCCGCCGTGCGCGTGCTGCTGCGAGATCCCGCCCGGCGACAGCTCGATCCAGCCGGCGGTGAGGTGCTCGGACGCGAGCTCGACGCCCGTCAGCACGCCGGGCTCGTAGCGCAGCATCGCGTCGCGACCGTCGTGCACGCGGAACGGCCCCGGCGCCGCGCGACCAGCGGCCAGATCCTCGTCGCGGTGATAGCGCCAGTCGTCGCGCTCGAGGTACGGGCGGGTGCGCGCGTGGGCGCCGCTCGTGCCGGCGGACGGCGGCGGGGCGAACAGCTCGAGGACCCGCAGCGGCTGGCCGCCGTGCGCGTAGACGTGCTGCCAGGTGTTCGGGCCGAACGACGCGCCGTGCCCCGTCGGGACGTGGACGACGTGCCCGGTCTCGGGGCTCATCAGGATCATCTCGCCCTCGAGCACGTGCAGGTACTCGTCGGCGCCGAAGACGGTCCGGAACTCCGGCGAGTGGCGGTACGAGCCCTGCGGTCCGACGCCGAACACGAGGCAGTGGACCTTGTCCGTCGAGGCGTAGATCCAGTCGTTGACCTCGCCGGCCTCCTGGTCGCCCCAGACGTGCCGGGTGACGTCGGCGCGCGTGATGCGGGCGGGACCGTCGAACGTGGGGCGGGGGGAGGGCGAGTACTCGGTCATCTCAGCTCCGTGGATCATGGCGCGCGCGCCGATCGGGGGTTGCGGCATCCCAGCCCGCGTAGGTCACGGCCGGGAACTCGCTGGAGATCGCCTGCGCGACACCCGTGCGGCCGGCCTCCTGCGCGGCGAGCATGATCTCGAGCGCGTGGTAGCCGTGCTCCGGCCGGATCAGCGGCTCGCGCTCCGTCTCGATCGCCTCGACGAGGTGCGCGAGGCCGGCCGTCCAGCGCCAGCTGGGATTCGACTCGGGATGCACGGTCCAGGCACCGCGATCGTTCTCCCAGACCTCGTAGCCGTCCGGCGCCCAGTCGTCGCCCTTCAGCTGGAGCGTGCCGAGCGTGCCGTACAGCTCGATCGCGGGGGAGTGGTACTTCTGGATCGTGAAGCCTGTGGTCACGACGGCGTACGCGGCATCGCCGAAGTCGATCAGCACGTGCGCGTTGTCGTCGGCCTCCACGCGCATCGCCTCGCCCTCGACGACGCGTTCGGGAATGGCGGTGCCCACCATGCCGGTCACGCGCCGTGCCGACCCGAGCAGGGCGCACAGCGAAACGACGTTGTAGACGCCGAGGTCGAACAGCGAGCCACCGCCTGAGCGGTAGAACCACTGGCCCCAGTTCGGCCCCGCCCAGCCGTAGCGGGCGCGCGCGAGCGTCGGGCGTCCGATCCGGCCGGCGCGCAGGTCGGCATGGATGGCGCGGAACGTGGGCGAGAGGATCACGTGCGGGGCCGGAACCAGGTGCCCCGGCGAGGTCCTGGCGAGCTCGACGAGTCGTCCGGCCGTCTCCAGATCGGTCGCCATCGGCTTCTCGACGAGCACGTGCCGGCCGGCGAGCAGCGCCGCCTCGGCGAGCGGGCCGTGCGCGGGCATGGAGGTGAGGATCAGCACGAGGTCCACATCGGGGTGCGTGATCACGGCCTCGGCCTCGGCGAGGTCCGCGGCGCCCGGGTACTGGGCGATGGCGAAGGCGCGCTTCGCCGGATCCGGATCGCACACCGCGACGACGCGCACGGCGCCATCGCGAATGAGCGGCGCGAGCTCCGTCCGGTACGGCCCCTCCCACACGTTGCCGAGGCCGATGATGCCGATGCCGATCATGGCGTCGCCGTCCCGCTGGCGCGCGCGGTCGCGTAGTACGCGGCGGTCCACGTCGGGTCGTCGATGTCGTGGCCGCCGCGATCTGCGAGCACGCCGCTGGCGGCGCTCGTCGCGGGCAGCAGCGTCGCGAACGCGAAGCGGCGATCGGCGAGCGTGCCGCCCGGCACCACCGTCACGGTCGCGCCCGTGGCGCGGCACACCTCGACCGCCTCGGAGAACCCGGGATCGCCGGTCGTCTCGAGCGCGAGCACGAGGTGCTGCGGGTTGAGGCCGTACATGACGCTCGTGGCCCCCTCGCGGGTCTCGGCGCCCTCCGCGGGAATGCGGGAGATCTCCTTCAGCAGCAGCGCGGTCTCGAGCGCGGCCGACCATGCGGGGCCGCCGCCGAAGGACGCGGCGGCGACGGGCAGCGGGCCGCTGGAGAACGCCTCCTCCGCCCAGTCGGCTGCAGTGACGACCGCCTCGGCGAGCTGTGCGGGCCCGTCGGCGCAGACGGCGCCGAGCGCGGCATCACCCGCGACGCCGCTCCAGATGCGGAGCCCGATCGCGAGCGCACCCGCCAGTGCCTGCGTGTGCGTGATCGCCCGCTGGTGCAGGACCGTCTGCAGGGCAACGGCGTCGGCGAGCCGGCCGAGCGTCGAATCGGCGTTGGCGGTGATCGCGACCACGGGCCGCGGCGCGCCCTGCTCGATCGCGCGCACGACATCCTTGAACTCCCCCGAGGACGAGATCGCGAGCAGGCGATCGCCGTCGCGCCACGCGAAGCGCGGGTCGGCGACGACGCCGGCGGGCAGCGCCACGAGCTCCGGCCCGGTGCGCGACTCCAGCGCGGCGAGGGCGATCGCGAACGCCACGTAGTACGCGGCCCCGTTGCCGGTGGCGACGACGCGGCGCACGGACGGGTCGCGCAGCACGGCGATCGCATCGGCGACGCCGGCATTCGCGTCGAGCGTCCGCTGGAGCGCCTCCGGCATCTCCAGCACGTCCAGCCACAGTCCGGATTGGCGCATGCGCGGCAGGCTACCACCGGCACGTGGAGCACCACGTCCGTTTTCAACCGGTCGACGACCCTATACTGCTCGCAATCGAGGGTTCCCCTGAGGGAGGGAGAGGCAATGAGGAAGTGGATGATCGCGATGGCGCTGGCCGTGCTGGCCGGCATCGTCGCGGCGGCCTGCGGCGGTACGCCGGGCCAGGACACGAACGCATCGTCGAGCAGCGCGGCGGATACGTCGGGCGCGACGAGCGAGGCGACGGGCGCGAATCCGTTCGCCAAGTACGGCGACATCACGCTGAAGGTGGTCTCGGCGGACAACCAGGATCCGGGCCCGAAGCCCGTGATCGAGGAGCTCGCCAAGCAGTTCACGGCCATGTACCCGAACGTCAAGGTGCAGGTCGACTTCAAGGGCTTCTCCGACTACATCAAGGTGATCAAGCTCCAGCTCGCCAGCAACGACGCCCCCGATGTGGCGGAGGGCAACCAGGGCTGGCAGATCGACGGCGCGCTCGTCAAGTCGAAGCTGATCCTCCCCCTGACGGACGAGCTCACGCAGCTCGGCTGGCAGGACTGGTACACGCCGGACACGTTCCAGCAGTTCCAGTGGGCCGACGACGGCTCGAAGTTCGGTGAGGGCACGACCTACGGCGTCGGGCAGTTCGGCCAGTCGACTGGCATCTTCTACAACAAGAAGATCCTGAGCGACGCGGGCATCGATCCGACGGCGATCAAGACGTTCGACGACTTCGCCGCCGCGCTGAAGACGCTCCGCGACAAGATGCCGGCCGATCAGCCGGTCATCAACATCGGCAACAAGGACGGCTACGAGATCGTCCACGCCTGGGGCATGCTCCAGGGCGCGTACAGCACGGATCCGCAGTCGATCCGCAACTGGGTGTTCCAGCAGGACGGAGCCACCTTCGACAACGCCGAGAACATCCAGGCCATGACCGTCCTGAAGCAGTGGATCGATGCGAACTACTTCGGCACGGACTTCAACGCCGTCGGCGAGAACGACGCCGCTGCGGCCTTCGCGAAGGGCACGGGCGCCTTCTACATGGGCGGCAACTGGCAGGCCGGCGTGATCAAGGACGGTCTGGGTGCCGACGCCGGCTTCATGGATGGGCCTCCCGGCGTCAGCGGCAAGCACATCGCGATCGGCTCGACGTCGCTGCCGTGGCACATCTCGTCGAAGTCGAAGTACCCGGACGTGGCTGCCGCGTTCATCAACTACCTGATCAACGGCGACGGCGCTGCCCAGCTGATGTACGACCAGGTGCAGATCCCGGCTGTCCAGTCCGCGCCGCAGCCCCAGGGCGATGAGTACCTCGGGCAGGTCGCGACCGGCTGGCAGGACCTGGTCAAGGACGGCGGTCTCACGCTGTTCCTCGACTGGTCCTCGCCGTCGATGTACGACACCCTCGGCGCCGAGTTCCAGAAGCTCGCCGCCGGTGAGGCCACGCCGCAGGACGTCGCCAAGGCGGTCCAGGCCGACTGGCAGAAGTTCCACGACACCCTCAAGTAGGACGTGGCGTCCAACGCCGCCACGAACGCACGACGCCGCCCCGGGATTCTCTCCCGGGGCGGCCGTCGTTCGCGCGAGCGCGCGCCGGGGGAGCCGCGGTACATCGCGTTCCTGTTCCTCCTGCCGGCGCTGCTCTTCTACGTCGTCTTCACGTTCCTGCCGCTCCTGCACACGGTGTGGCTGTCCTTCTTCGAGTGGGACGGCATCACGCTGGGGCATTGGATCGGCCTCGCGAACTACCGGGAGATCCTCGCGGATGAGGAGATCCGCGGATCGTTCGTCCACTCGATCGAGCTGATCCTCTACTACTCGGGCATCGCGGTCCTGATCGCGCTGCTGCTGATCCTGGTGCTGCAGCGCTCGACGCCGCGTGGCCTGTCGGCGTTCCGCACGATGATCTTCCTGCCGCAGACGGTCGCGGTCGTCGTGGTGGCGCAGGCCTTCGTCTGGATCTACGCGCCGCAGGGTCCGCTCAATGCGGTGCTCCGCCCGTTCGGGCTCGACCATCAGTGGCTGGGTGACTTCGGCACCGCGCTGCCGGCGCTCGGATTCGTCGGCTCGTGGATCACGTTCGGTCTCGCCTTCGTCCTGTTCCTCGCCGGCATGCAGCGCATCCCGCAGTCGCTGTACGACGCGGCGCGCGTCGACGGTGCGAGCGTCTGGCAGGAGATGCGCGTCGTCACGATTCCGCAGCTGCGCAACGAGCTCGCGGTCGTCGTGACGCTCACGACCATCACGGCTCTGCGCTCCTTCGACCTCATCTACAACACGACGGGCGGCGGCCCCGGTGGCGAGACGCGCGTGCCGAGCGTGCTGATCGTCCTCAACGCCTTCAGCTACGGCCGCGTCGGCATGGCGTGCGCGGTGGCGGTCGTGCTGACCGCGATCATCTTCCTCGTCGCGCTGCTGATCACCCGCATCGGCGATCGGGGTGAGCACTGATGACGACGCGTCGCGACCAGTGGACCGCGTACATCGTCCTCGGCCTGTTCTCGGTGCTCGCGATCTACCCGGTGCTCGGCATCGTCGGCCTGGCTTTCCACACGAAGTCCGACAACGTCACCGGTTTCGCGTTGCCCACGACGTTCTCGCTGCAGACCTTCGAGAAGGCGTGGACCGAGGGCAACTTCTCGACGGGCCTGTGGTCGAGCTTCGTCGTCGCGCTCGCCGTCACCGTCATCTCCGTGGTGCTGTCGATCGGCACGGGGTACGCCTTCGGCACCATGCGGTTCCCCGGCGACTCGCTCATCTTCGGGCTGATCCTGCTCGGGCTCATCTTCCCGTACGAGGCGACGGTGATCCCGCTCTACTACGACTTCCAGCAGTTCGACCTCACGAACACCTACTGGGCGCTGATCCTGCCGCAGATCGGACTCTCCGTCCCGTTCGGGACGTTCTGGCTGCGGGCGTTCTTCCGCTCGACGCCGAAGAGCCTGATCGAGGCGGCGCGCGTCGACGGCGCGAACAGCTTCACGATCCTCGTACGCGTGCTGCTGCCGCAGGCCAAGCCGGCGCTGCTCACGCTGAGCGCGCTGATCTTCATGTACACGTGGAACGAGTTCCTGCTGGCGCTCGTGATGATCCAGGATCCGTCGAAGACGACGGCTCCGCTCGGCCTCAGCTTCTTCGCCACGGCGACGCGCGCCGGCGATCCCACTGCGGTCGCCGCCGCAGCCGTTATCGTGGCGCTGCCCGTCGTACTCGTGTACATCGTGCTCCAGCGGCACTTCATCCGCGGAGTCACGTCCGGCGCGGTCAAGGAGTAGCGATGGCGCGGATCAAGATGGCATACCTCGGCGGCGGCTCGACCCGCGCGGTGGGGACGATGGCGTCCTTCATCCACCAGGGCGCCGACTTCGAGGGCTCAGAGATCGTCCTGATCGATCTGCCCGGCTCGCGCCTCGATCTCGTCAAGACCCTCGCGGACAAGATGATCGCCGCGCGCGGCCTCGACATGACGGTCACGACGACGACCGACCGCCGCGCGGGACTGACCGACGTCGATGCGGTGCTGTCGAGCTTCCGCCCCGGAGGCTTCCAGGCGCGCGTGCTCGACGAGAGGATTCCGCTCAGGCACGGCGTGATCGGCCAGGAGACCCAGGGTCCCGGCGGATTCTTCATGTGCCTGCGGGCCGTCAACGTGATGATGGGCGTCGCCGAGGACCTCGCGGCCGTCGCGCCCAAGGCCAGGGTCTTCAACTACACGAACCCCGTCAACCTCGTCGCCCAGGCGTGGACGACGCACTGCGACATCCCGCTCGTGGCCCTGTGCGAGGGACCGATCGTCTACCCCCGCGAGCTGATGCGCGACCTCGGGTACGTCTACGACGACGTCGACGCGAAGATGGTCGGCCTCAATCACGCCTCGTGGGCCTTCGAGCAGACGTATCAGGGTGCGGACGCGATGCCGATCCTGCGGGAGGAGTGGGAGCGGCGCAAGGACGACCCCACGCAGGAGCCCGACCTGCTGCGGCGCCTGCGCATCGCGACGACCTTCAACGCCATCCCGTCGCACTACTTCCAGTACTACTACTGCGAGGACGAGGTCGTCGCCGAGCTCGAGGCCAAGGCGACGACCCGCGCCGAGGACATCCTGTCGTGGGCGCCCGGCTACTGGGAGCACTACGAGGAGCAGGCGCAGACCGACGATCCGCAGCTCGACCCTGCGCGCTCGCGCGGCGGCATTCACGAGCTCGAGCTCGCGATCGACGTGATGGACGCGGTGTTCAACGACAAGGACGAGATCCACCCGGTCAACGTCCCCAACGTCGGTGGGATGCTGCCCGGCTTCCCCGACGATCTCGTGGTCGAGATCTACGGCCGCTGCAACGCCAACTGGATCGAGCCGCTGCCCGCGCCGCCGCTGGCCCGCGACGTGCGCGGCCTCGTGATGGCGCTCGGCGAGTATCAGGCCTCCGCCGGTCAGGTCGCCTGGGAGGGCGACTGGAAGGCCGGCATCCGCGCGCTCGCCTCGAACCCGCTGGTCCGGACGATCGAAAAGGCCGAGATCATCTACACCGAGCTGGCCGCCGCGCACCGCGAGCACCTGCCCGAGCGCCTGCTGCCGCCGTCGGTGCGATGAGCGGCGGGTTCGTCCTCGGCTGCGACGGCGGCAACACGAAGACGATCGCGCTCGTCGCACAGCCGGACGGCCGCATCGTGGGCTGGGGGCGTGCGGGATCCAGCGACGTGCACGACACGGCGGGTCCCACGGCGGCGCTCGACGAGCTGCGACGTGCCGTCGAGGACGCGTGCGCGATGGCCGGCTGCGACGGCGGTGCCATCGACCGCGCCGTGTTCGGGCTCGCGGGCGCCGACTGGCCCGAGGACTTCGCGCTGCTCGGCGATGCGATGAGGACCGTGATCGGCGGCGAGGCGACGATCCTCAACGATGCCGTCAACGCGATCCGCTGCGGCACATCCGACGGTGTCGGCGTCGTCGTGTCGTGCGGCACCGGTGGCACAGCGGCGGGCATGGGACCGGACGGCACGATCTACCATCGCGGCTTCTGGCCGGAGCCGTCCGGCGCCCGCGAGATCGGCCGGCTCGGCCTGAGCGCCGTGCAGCGTGCCCACCTCGGACTCGGTCTGCCGACGGCGCTCACCGAGCGTGCGCTGGAGCGGTATGGCGCGGCCGATCCCGACGAGCTCCTGCACGTGCTGACGCGGCGAGACCGCGGAGGGCAGACCGATCAGCGCTGGTTCTGCCCGGACGTGCTCGATGTCGCGGCCGATGGCGATCCGGTGGCGATCGCGATCGTCCGGCGCGAGGGCAAGGTGCTCGGCGACCAGGCCGCCGTGTGCGCCCGTGAGCTCGCGCTGGCGGACGGCTTCCCGCTGGTGTTCGTCGGCGGGGTCTTCCGGCACCCGAGTTCGCTGCTTCGCGACACGGTGCTGGCGCAGGTGCCGCACGGCGCGCCGGTCGAGGCGAAGGTCGAACCCGCGGTGGCGGCGCTGCTGCGCGCCTTTGACGCGATCGGCGTCACCGCGGACGAGGCCGTGCAGGCGTCGCTGCCCGCAGCCGATGTCTTCGCGACGAGCTAGGCGAGGGCCGCGCCCGATGCCGGATCGAACAGGTGGATCCGGTCGGGGTCGATCGCAAGCGTCAGCACCGATCCCTGCTTGATGCCCGAGTGCGCGTCGAGGCGGGCGGTGAACTGCGCGCGATCGTCGCCGGCCAGCAGCGTGCCGTCGTGGTCGGCGTCGGTCTCGGCGGCGGCGAGCGCGGCATCGGCGGTGACGCGCGGGCTGTCGACGGGCATGATCGCGTGCGCCTCGGCGCCGAGATCCTCGAAGACCGCGACGGTGCCCGACAGGGTCGGCACGTCGGTGTCGGGCGACGCGATGCGCACGTCGGTGGGCCGGACGCCGAGGATGACCCGCTGCATGCCGGCGGGGATGCGACCGCTCCGCACCGGCAGGCGCAGGCCCGAGCTGACGACGTGGTCCCCGTCGACAGCGGCGTCGAGCAGGTTCATCTGCGGGCTGCCGATGAAGGCCGCGACGAAGAGGTTGGCGGGTGCGTCGTAGAGCTCCTTCGGCGGTGCCACCTGCTGGATCAGGCCGTCGCGCAGGACGACGACCTTCTCGCCGAGCGTCATCGCCTCGACCTGATCGTGCGTCACGTAGATCGTGGTGGTGCGGAGGCGCTCGTGCAGGCGCGCGAGCTCGGCGCGCATCGACACGCGCAGCTTCGCGTCGAGGTTCGAGAGCGGCTCGTCCATCAGGTACACGGCGGGCTCCCGCACCATCGCGCGGCCCATTGCGACGCGCTGGCGCTGACCGCCGGAGAGCTGGCCGGGCTTGCGGTCGAGCAGCTCCTCGAGACCGAGCACCTTGGCGACCTCGCCGACCCGGCGCTCGCGCTCCTCCTTCGGCGTCTTGCGCAGCTTGAGGCCGAAGGCGAGGTTGTCACGCACCTTCATCTGCGGGTAGAGCGCGTAGTTCTGGAAGACCATCGCGATGTCGCGATCGCGCGGTGCGGCGTTCGTGACATCGCGGTCGCCGATGCGCACGCTGCCCTCGGTGATGTGCTCGAGCCCGGCGATCATGCGCAGCAGCGTCGACTTGCCGCAGCCGGACGGGCCGACGAGCACGACGAACTCGCCGTCGGCGACATGGAGGTCGACGCCGTCGACGGCGCGCACGCCGCCGTCGTAGACCTTCGCCACCCCGTCGAGAACGATCTCCGCCATTGCGCGGGATCATAGCCCCTGCGCGCCTGGCGGGATCGGGCGGCTAGAGCCCGCTGGCGTCGGCCGGCTCGATGTCCTCGAAGCGGTCGATCCGACGCAGCGCGGGGAAGAACACGCCCCAGAGCACCGCGACGCCGATCGAGGCGACGCCGCCGAGCACGATCGCGGGGACGGTGCCGATGAGACGTGCGAGCGTGCCCGATTCGAAGGCGCCGAGCTCGTTGGAGGCGCCGATGAACACGCGTTCCGCGGCGCCGACGCGGCCGCGCAGCTCCGGCGGCGTCAGCAGCGGGCCGAGCGTGGAGCGGATGAACACGCTCACCATGTCCGAGCCGGCCAGGAACGAGAGCGCAGCGAGACTCAGCCAGAACGACTTGGAGAAGCCGAAGACGATCGTGAACACGCCGAAGAACGCGACGGCAAGCAGGAGGAACGTGCCGACCCGCCGCTGGATCGGGCGGGTCGAGAGGAGGATGCCGACGGCGACGGCACCTACGCCGGGTGCGGCGCGCAGCACGCCGTAGCCGACCTCGCCGACGTGGAGGATGTCGCTCGCCACGACGGGGAGCAGCGACGTCGCGCCGCCGAACAGCACGGCGACGAGGTCGAGGCTGATCGCGCCGAGCAGGGCGGGCGTGGCGAAGATCAGCCGCAGACCGGCCGTCGCGTCGGACAGCGTGGCGGGCGTGCCGGTGTCGACCTTGTGCTCGGTGCCGATGCGCTTCGAGACGAGCAGCACCAGGACCAGCCCGAGCGTCTCGACGACCATCGCAGCCGCGTAGGGGGCGACGTCGCCGAAGGCCTGGAAGATGCCGCCGAGCAGCGGGCCGATGATCAACGCGCTCTGCCACGTCGCCGACGACATCGCCATCGTGCGCGGCAGTGCCCGCTGGGTGACCGCTGCGGCGAGCATCGGGGTGAAGGCGGGGGAGGCGAACGCGCGCGACGCGCCGAGGCCCGCGGCGAACAGGTACAGCGGCCAGGCGTGCGTATCGCCGACCGCGGCGTCGATCAGCAGGAACGCCGAGAACACGAGCGTGCCGGCATCGCCGGCGGCGGTCACGTAGCGGCGGTCGAGCTGGTCGGCGAGATGCCCCGCCGGCAGCGCCAGCACGAGCGCGGGCAGGAACTCGGCGAGGCCGATCAGGCCGAGCGTCAGCGGGTCGCCGGTGCGGGCGTAGGCCTGCCACCCGAGGGCGGCGCCGATGATCCCGAACGAGAGCGTCGCGAGCAGCGCGGAGGCCAGCAGGCGCGCGACCATCGGGTGCCGCAGCAGCTCGCCGGCGGTTTCCCCGTCGGCGAGGTCGTCGGGCAGCGAGTCGCTCACGGGCTGCAGCGTCGCAGATCGGCCTGCGCGATCAGCTCGCGCGCCGGAAGCGCGAGGCATCGGCGAAGAGCAGCAGGATCCACACGATCGGGGCGTAGCGCGGCCCGATCAGCAGCCCGACGGGGACCGCGCTGAGGAGGATCAGCGGGATCAGGAGGCTGCGCCGCCGGCTGCCCGAGGTGCTCTCGCGGAACATCAGCGACAGCAGGATGGTCGCGCCCGCGATGACGGCGGTGTAGATGACAAGCGCGGTCATGTCGTCCGGATTGTGCGAGTAGGTCGTCGTCGCGAAGGGGATCAGGCAGACGACGGCGAGAAACGTGAAGTTGAGCGCCACGAACGCGGGCGCCAGGGTGGTGGGCAGGCCGGCGAAGAGCCGGTGGTGCACGAGCCACAGGCGCGCGATCAGGAAGAAGCTGAGCGCGAACAGCCCGATCGCGCCGAGCGTCTGCGCGTCGAAGGCCTGGAGGAGCGACTGGCCGGGCTCCGGGGTGGGCGCCTCGATGCCGAGCGCGAGCAGCGTGATCGCGACGGCGATGATGCCGTCGGAGATCCCCTCCAGCCGGCCGCGGCGGATCCCTCGCTCGTCGTCTTCGTCCATGGCGGAAGGGTCGCACGCCGGGAGGACGGGCGGCTTGCCCGGAAGACGCGAAGAGCCCGCCGCTGATGCGACGGGCTCTGCGAGTAGCGCATACGGGATTCGAACCCGTGCTACCGCCGTGAGAGGGCGGCGTCCTAGGCCCCTAGACGAATGCGCCAGGTGCTCCGAGGAGCAGCGGCAGTGTAGACGCAACCGGACGACGGCTGCGTCGTCGGGCTACCAGTTCGCCGGTGGCGTGGTCTCGGACAGGCGCGCCCAGAAGGCGTGGTGCTCATCGGCCGCCTCGACGAGTCGCGAATGCCACACGTCCTTGTCGATCGCGACGGGGCCGTCGCCCATGGCGTTGCCCGACAGGCAGATCCAGTGGCCCGGATGCTCGCGCATGAAGAGCAGGAGTCCGACGTCGCCCTCGAAGAGGTCGGCGATCGCGACCGCCTGCGCGTCGGTCAGCGGCGTGCCCGCGCTCGGGGCGAGCGCCACGATGCCGTCGCGGACCGCGCGCACTCGGTCGGCATTGGGGAACAGCGCACCGGGGATCACGCCCATACTCAGACTATCGCAGTGGCATGCCGGCCGGCCGTCGTGCATCGGGGATATGGTGATGCCATGGTCCTGATCCTCGCCGCCGTCGTCATCGTGCTCGGGATCCTCGTGAACCGCGGCATCTGGCCGGCGTTCTGGGTGCGCGGCGCGTGGCATTCCGCGAAGGCGTACGTGGTGACGGCACCCGCCTCGTACCTGTACGTGCTGGTGATCGGCGTGACCACGATCGTGCTGCTCTCATCGAGCGACCTCACATCCACGCTGCTGCTGACGACGCGCTCCTCGTCGCTGCACGTCCTGTTCCACGCGCCGGGACGCGGCTTCGTGCAGAGCGCCTTCTGGGTGGCGACGCCGATCGAGTTCCCGCTCGCGATCCTCTACGCGACGCTGCTCGCACCGGTCGAGCGCTGGCTCGGGTCGCTTCGCTGGATCATCGTCGCTGCCACCGGGCACGTCGGAGCCACGCTGCTCGTCGCTCTGATGATCTGGGCGATGGTGAAGCTCGGCTGGGTCGGCGACGACGCGACGCGCGGCGTCGACGTGGGCGTGTCGTACGCCTTCGGCGCCGTCGCGGGCGTGTTCACGTACATGCAGCGCGGCCGCCTCCGCTGGATCTATCCCGCGGCGCTGCTGGGTGTCTTCGCCCTGATCCTCGTCACGCAGCCGAATTTCACCGCCGTCGGGCATCTGCTCGCGATCACGATCGGGCTCGTGCTGGGCGCGTTCCTGCGCGGGCGAGCACCGACAGTCGACCCCGCCGAGCCGCTCTACCAGCGTCCACTCTGGCGCCCGCCCGCTCCGCTCCGATAGCCGGCGCTACGCTGTCGCTGCGAGCAACGGGAGAGGACGGAGATGTCGGAGTACGCGCAGGGCGAACCGCTGTACGGGACCGGCGAGCCGGACCCCGATGTGGTCGCCCGGATGCAGGCCGAGCATCTGGTGCACGTCAGTGCTGATCGCGACGACCTGATGGAGCCGCGCGACGGCGACGTCATCTGGGCGATGTCCCCCGATGGGCGGATCACGCACGTCAGCCGCGAGGTTGAGCGCTGGCGGGGCTTCACCCCGGCTGAAGCGGCGGCGCAGACGCTCGACGAGATCCTCGTGCCGGAGTCACAGGCGGTGTCGCTCGCCTACTTCCAGTCGCTGATCGAGGTGCTCCAGCGCGGCGAGACGCCGAAGGCCTTTCGCGGACCCATGGAGTACACGCGCAAAGACGGCGGGACGCAGTGGTTCGATGTCCAGGCGCTGCCGCACGTCTCCGACGCCGGGGAGCTGATCGTCCTCTACGGCGTGTCGCGTCCGATCGACGGGTGATTCAGCTCGGCGATGACGGCGTGCGGAAGCACGCCGCGGCGCCGCCATGGGCGAAGACCGCGGTCGTGCACTGCGTCCCGACGGGGTAGTACGACCCCATGGTGGACTTCGCCGATGCCGGATCGCTGTTCTCGGCGTTCATCACCGACTGGTCGAAGCCGGGCGCGGCGAGCATGTTGCGGATCGCGATCACCTCCTCGGCGGTGGTGTTCGACCGCGAGGTCGGCAGCCAGCCGATCTTGGCGTGCTTGCCGCGCGTGATCAGCGGACGGTCCTTGACCGAGGACAGCACGACGGTCGCGGTGCCGTTGACGACCGGCATGTCCTGATCCGCGGTGCAGCCCATGATCGGGCCCACGGAGACGACCGGGTACGGCGCGGCGTGGACGTAGTTGCAGAAGGACCAGTAGCGGAGGTTGATGCCGCTTGCGGGCCAGAGCCCCGGGCCGTTGCCGTATGCCGTGGCGCTGGTCGGCATCTTCGCGCGGACGACGGTGACGTAGCCGTCGGCCGGCTGGTACAGAGCCGCCACGTAGCCGGAGTCGCTGTTCGGGAACGGCGTGGTGGAACCGCCCGCCTTGCAGAACACGAGCGGCTGGCTGCACGGCGCCGTCGACGCGGGCGGCGAGCCGGCGGTGCCGGCCAATGCCTTTGAGAGCAGCTTCGCGATCGCCTTCTTCACGACCTTGCTCGCGGTGCTCGGCGACTTCTGGGCGCCCGCGCACTGCGTGAGGGTCGTCACCTTGGCGCCGTTGCCGGTCGAGATCGTCATCGTCGGTAGCGGCATCGCGTTCGCGTTGTTGCCGGCGGGCAGGTAGACGCGCATCGTCACGAAGCCGGTGTTCGCCGGCATGCCGGCCACGAGCGGCGTCGCCGGCGTCGCGGGCATCAGCGGAATCGCGTTGGTCATCCCGGATGTCACGCCATTCTCGAGGGTCACGGTGTAGGTGCCGGGTGCGGCACCCGAGGTCACCCAGGGGTTCTGCGTCCCGGCGTTCGGCACCATCTGGAAGTCGGTCAGCCCCGAGCCCACGCCATTGATGGTGAAGTCCTGGCCGGAGCTGTCGTAGACGTTGAACGAGAAGAAGCGCGCGGTCGGGAACGTGCCGTTGAGCGTGATCGTCATACCGTCCTCGGCGATGAACGGTGTCGTCCAGTAGGTCGCGTTCGAGTCGGGGTACGCGACGTTCGCCTTGGCCGGCGTGCTCTCGACGGGCCACGCGCAGGCGGTCGGCTGTACCGAGGCGCTGGCGATCGAGGGGCGGGCCGCCGAGGTGCTGGGCAGGAGCGCGGCGACGAAGGCGAGGGCGAGGACGGTGAGGGGCGCGAGGCGGTGACGACGGTGCATGCGGACATGTTCGCAGACCTCGCCGGCCTGGATCGCGCGGACCTCAGCTTGCGACGAGCGCGAGCGTGCCGGCCAGGATGATGCCCATGCCGACGGCGTCGCGGCGGCTGATGCGCTCACGCAGGAGGAGCAGCGCGAAGACCGCGGCGAACAGCAGGCTCAGCTTGTCGACAGGCAGGACGACGCTGACCGGCCCGTCCTGCAACGCGCGGAAGAAGCACAGCCATGAGGCGCCGGTCGCCACGCCGCTGAGCAGCAGGTAGGTCCAGTTCGCCCGCGTCAGCGTCGGCAGCGCTCGGCGCTCGCCCGTGATCGCGACGAGCAGGATCGCCATCACGAGCACGACGCCGGTGCGAACTGCGGTGGCGAGGTTCGAGTCCACGGCGTGCAGGCCCTCCTTCGCGAGCAGCGTCGTGGCGACGGCGAACGCCATTGCGAGCACGGCCCACAGGAGCCAGAGGCGCGACGCACCGGCAGGCTCGTCGTCGCGCTGCTGCCACGCGACGACGTACGTGCCGATGGCGATCACGGCGAGTCCGGCCAGCTTGAGCCAGAGCGTCTGCGTCTCCCCGAAGAGGACGATCGAGAGCAGCGCCGTGAAGATCAGGCTCGAGCGATCGATCGCCACGACGGGCGTCACGCGTCCGATCTGCAGCGCCTTGAAGTAGAAGAGCCACGAGGCGCCGGTGGCGATGCCGGAGACGAGGAGGAACACCAGGGTGCGTCGGTCGAGCGTCCCGAGCTCGGACTGCGCGCCCGTCGCGACCACGATCAGCCACGCGACCGCGAGCACCACGACGGTGCGGATCGCCGTCGCCAGGCTGCTCGGCACGCCCTGCAGGCCCGCCTTCGCAAGCACGGCGACGAGACCCGCGGTGGCGGCCGAGGCGACTGCGAAGAGCAACCACATTCCGACGGACCTCCGCAAGAGCGACGATGGAGCCGGCCGAGAAGCACCGAAGCCGGCTCGCGAGGCGAGCCGGCTTCCGCGTGGTTCGAACCGAGGCTGGGGGACAGGGACTCGAACCCCGATTAACCGGACCAGAACCGGTCGTCCTGCCATTAGACGATCCCCCAACGGCGAACGGGATCCTAGCAACGCGCCGGCAGCGTCCACGCCGCTCGGCGTGAGCAGGCGCCCCGCGTTCCTCATGGAACCATCAACCCGGCAAGGGCATACTGGGGGCATGAGCATGTACCTCGTCCTCTTCATCCTCCCGCTCGTGGCCGGTTTCGCCGCGCAGTCCTGGGTGCGCAAGGCCGTGGCGCGGGCGCAGGACGTCCCCGTGGGCATGACCGGCGCCGACGCCGCGCACCGCATCCTCGCGCGTCACGGCGCGATGCAGGTTCGCGTCCTCCCGTCGACGGATGGCCCGCTGTCGGACCACTACGACCCGCGCGAGCAGGTGATCCGCCTGTCGGACCAGATCTACAACCGCGACTCGGCCGCCGCGGTCGCGATCGCCGCGCACGAGTGCGGCCACGCCCTGCAGCACCACACGGCACACACGATGTTCCGGATCCGGGGTTCGCTCGCTCCTGCGGCCGCGGTCGCCAGCCAGCTGTGGGTGCTGCCGCTGATGCTCGGGGTGTTCGCCGGCTTCGCGGGGCTGATCTGGGTCGCCGTGGCGCTGTTCTCCGCCGTGCTGCTCTTCCACCTCGTCACGCTGCCCGTCGAGATCGACGCCTCGCGCCGCGCGATGCGGATCCTGCGCGAGGACGGGATGATCGACGCCAGTTCCGCGCCGGCCGCTCGTCGCGTGCTGACGGCTGCCGCCAGCACGTACATCGTCGCGGCGCTGACGTCGATCGCGATGCTGATCTACATCCTCGGCGCGCGCCGGTAGGCGACGGCGGCGCATCGCCGTCGTAGTCTGTGAGCCGTGCCCGCGTCCCCCGGTGAAGCGCTCGATCTCGGCCCGCTGCACATCCAGCTGTACGGGATCTGCGTGCTGCTCGGCTTCTTCGTCTGGGTGGTGGTGACCGCGCGCCTGTGGCAGCGCGGCGGCGGCGATGCGATCGAGGCCGCGTGGGCGTGCCTGCTCGCGGCACCCGTCGCGTTCATCGGCGCCCGGCTCTACCACGTGCTGACGGATTACGGCGTCTACCAGGCCGACCCGACCGGCGTCTTCGACGTCGGGCACGGCGGGCTGAGCATCTTCGGCGCCGTCGCGGGCGGTCTGCTCGCGCTGGTGGTGTACGCGAACGTGCGCGGCTGGCCGATCGCGACGTTCCTCGACTGCGCGATCGTCGGCATCCCGCTGGCGCAGGCGATCGGCCGCTGGGGCAACTACTTCAACCAGGAGCTGTTCGGCTGGCCGACGAGCCTGCCGTGGGGCCTGCACGTCGATCAGGCCTTCCGCCCGTACGGCTACGCGACGTACGACCAGTTCCAGCCGGTGTTCCTCTACGAATCGCTGCTCGACATCGGCATCTTCCTCGCGCTCGGCCTCCTCTGGCGTCCGCTGCACGAGCGCTTCCGCGCCGGCTGCATCGTCGGTGCGTACCTCGTGCTGTACGGCTTCGTGCGCGTCCTGATGGAGCTGATGCGCATCGAGCCGGCTCTCGAGATCGGACCGTTCCGGCTCAATCTGGTGATGTCGGTACTGATCGTGCTCACCGGCGTCCTGGTGCTGCTCCTGTCGGACCGTCGGCGGCCGCAGAGACTGTGAGTCTCGGCGCTGACTAGGGTCGGCGCTTCGCGCGCCGTGCGAGCAGCCATAGCGTTGCGACGACGAGCAGTGCGATGAGCGCGAACTTCGTGATGAAGCCCACGCCCGCGGGGATGAGCCAGTGGCCGATCAGGACCTCGGCCCCGACGAGCGCGATCAGGCCGACGCGCGTCGCCGTCGTGGGCAGGTGCGGTCGGCTCAACGGGAGACGGCCTCGGCCCAGTCGCCGTAGAGCGCGCGGTAGCGGCCCTGCCGGGCGAGGAGCTCCTCGTGCGAGCCCGCCTCGACGACCTTGCCGTGCTCGAGCACGACGATCAGGTCGGCGTTGCGGATGGTGGAGAGGCGGTGCGCGACGACGAACGCGGTGCGGTCGGCGAGCAGGCGCTGGAGCGCCTCCTCGATGTGCGCCTCCGTCTGGATGTCGACGCTCGACGTCGCCTCGTCGAGGATCAGCAGGCGCGGGTCGACGAGCAGGGCGCGGGCGAAGGCGATCAGCTGGCGCTGGCCGATCGACAGGCGGCCGCCGCGCTCGGCGACGCGCTCGTCGTAGCCGTCGGGCAGCTGCTCGATGAAGCGGTCGGCGCCCACCTCGCGTGCCGCGGCCTCGACCTCGGCGCGCGTCGCGTCGGGGCGGCCGAAGGCGATGTTCTCGTGGATCGTGCCGTTGAAGAGGAAGCCCTCCTGCGGCACGATCGCGATCTGGTCGCGCAGCGAGGCGATCGTCACCGCGCGTACGTCGTGCCCGTCGATCGTGATGCGGCCCGACTGAGGGTCGTAGAAGCGGGCCAGGAGCTTGATGATCGTCGACTTGCCGGCGCCGGTATGGCCGACGAGCGCGACGGTCTGACCGGCCTTCACGTCGAGGTCGAGCCCGTCGACGACGGGGCGCTCCGGGTTGTAGCCGAAGCGCACGTGCTCGAAGCGGACGGCGC
>CAWUMZ010000017.1:0-20864 GCA_963923625.1 uncultured bacterium
CGGGTGTACTCGCGGAAGTAGTCGTCGCGCAGCTCGGGGTGGCGATCGAGGCCGAGCTCCTGCACGACGAGGCGGTCGAAGCCGCGGATCAGCTGGTCGGTGAGGAGGAACGTGCCGGGCTGATCGGCCTGGAGCGCGGCGATGCGCTGCTCGCCGGCGAAGACGTCGTAGCAGTGCGCGCCGCGCAGGCGCTCGAGCCCGAGGTCGTCGCACACCTCATCGAGCGCGCCGTAGGTGCCGCAGTCGGCGTACGCGACGACTACGCGGTCGCACGTGTCGCCGAGCTCGTCGGCGAGCTCGCGCACGGCGGGGGCGATGCGGTCGGGGCGCTGGTGCAGAAGCGGGGGCAGCGGCCGGACATCGAGGTCCCAGCGGCGGCGCTCGCGGATCGCCGTGACGTGCTGCGTGAGCACGCCGCAGGTGATGACGCCGACGCTCACGAACCCACCGGGAAGGCGAGCTGCTCGACGAAGCGGTCGTTGAAGTCGGTGCGCTCGGACAGCTCGACGTACTCGATCTCGTCGATCAGGGCCGCGCCGGCGTGGCGCTCCTGGATCGACAGGATCGCCATCTTGGCGCCCTCGCCGGCGACGTTGCCGGCGCTGATGATGCGCGGGATCGGCAGCTTCGGCACGAGGCCGATGCGGATCGCGCTGGCGGCGGACAGGTACGAGCCGAACGAGCCGGCGAGCAGCACCTGCGCGATGTCGCCCTCGTCGATGCCGAGCTCCTCGATCATCAGGCGCCAGCCGGTGGCGATCGCGGCCTTCGCGAACTGCAGCTCGCGCACATCGCGCTGAGAGAGGTAGACGGCGTTCTCCCCGTCGCCCGGCTCGCCCTTCCAGTGCAGCACGAAGACGCGCTCGCCGCCCACGGTGATCATGTTCGGCGCGAGGCCGGGCAGGCGCTCGGCGGCCTCCTCGTCGGTGAGGTACTTGCCGGAGGCATCGAGCATGCCGACGCGCACCAGCTCGGCGACGGCGTCGACGAGGCCGGAGCCGCACATGCCGATCGGCTCGGCGTCGCCGATCACGCCGAGCTCGACGGCGTCCTCGGTGAGCTTCACGACCTCGATGGCGCCGTCGGCGGCGCGCATGCCGCAGCGGATCGACGCGGCCTCGAAGGCGGGGCCGGCGGGGGCGGCCGTCGAGACGATGCGGTCCTGGTTGCCGATCGCGATCTCGCAGTTGGTGCCGACGTCGATGAAGAGGCGCAGGCGGCGGTCGCGGTCGAGGCCCGTCGCGAGGATGCCGGCGGTGATGTCGCCGCCGACGTACGCGCCGAGCGATGGGAAGACGGTGGCCGGCGCGTTCGGGTGGATCGACACGCCGAGATCGCTGGCGCGGAGGCCGTCGTAGCCCTCGCTCGTCATCACGAACGGCGCGACGCCGAGCGGCTCCGGGTCGATGCCGAGCGCGATCTGGGTCATCGTCGCGTTGCCGGCGAGGACGATCTCGTAGACCTCCTCGCGCTCGATGCCGCCGGCGGCGAGCACCTCCTCGGTCAGCTCCGCGAGCGTCTCATGGGCGAGGTCGCGCAGCTTCTCGAGCGCGTCGGGGTCCATCATCGTCGCGCTGATGCGCGAGATGACGTCGGCGCCGAACGGCTGCTGCTTGTTGAGCATGCTCTTGACGGCGACCGGCGTGCCGGTCTCGATGTCGAGCAGGTTGGCGACGACGGTCGTGGTGCCGAGGTCGTAGGCGATCGCGAAGCGGCGGCCGGTCGTATCGCCCGGCTCGACCGCGATCAGCTCGCTGTCGGCGATCACCGCGGTGACCTCCCAGTTGGCCGAGCGGAGCACCTTGCCGAGCGTGCGCAGCACCGCGATCGAGGTCGTCAACTCGAGGTCGTCCATCGCGTCGAGGACGCGCTGGATATCGGTGCGCTGATCGGACAGCGTCGCCTCCTCGAGCTGGAGGAAGCGCTTGACGATCGACGGGCGCAGGATCACCTGGCGGCCCACACCGACGGTGGCGGCCTTCGGCCGGGTCTGCAGCGGCGGCACGTCGATCGACAGGTCGCCCGCGGTCTGGATGCGGCACGCGAGGCGCCAGCCGTCGCGCAGCTCATCGGGCGTGAAGGCGCGGCTGTCGAGCTTCGACAGGGGCGCCTCGCCCTCGGTGACCTGCACCTTGCACTTGCGGCACGTGCCGTGCCCGCCGCAGGTCGAGTCGATCGCGATGCCGTTCCACGACGCCGCGTCGAAGACGGTGACGCCGCCCGGGACCTTGACGTCGATGCCGGAGGGGGAGAACTGCAGGCGGACGCGCGCGGGTGCGCCCGCGCCGGTGCCCTCGTCCAGTTCCTCCGCCGCGCTCATCGGGCTACGCGCTCGGCGCCGGGCGGTAGTTGCCGATCCAGTTGATGCCGTACTCGTCCTTGCCGAGCATGACGTCCGAGCCGCGGACGGCCTTGACGCACTCCTCCGAGCGGGCATCCATGATCGCGCTCGTCATGCCGGCACCCGCCGCCATGGCGAGGAACGTGCCGTTGAGCGTGTGGCGGCTCGGCATGCCGAACGACGTGTTCGACGCGCCGCAGGTGGTGTTCAGATCGAACTCCTCCTTGATGGCCGCGATCGTCTTGAAGAAGTGGTACGCGGACATCGGCTCGGCGCCGATCGGCATCGCGAGCGCGTCGATGACGATGTCCTCCATCGGGATCTCGTACTTGCCGTGCACGATGTCGACGAGGCGCTTGCAGAACTCGAAGCGCTCCTCCCACAGGACCGGGATGCCCTCCTCGCCGTTCGTCAGGCAGATGATCGCCGCGCCGTGCTCCTTGATCAGGGGGAGGACGGCCTCGTAGCGGTCGGCCTCGCACGTGATCGAGTTGACGAGGGCCTTGCCCTTGTAGACGCTCAGGCCGGCCTCGAGCGCCTCGATCACGGAGGAGTCGATGCAGATCGGCAGATCCGTCTTCTCCTGGATCATCGTGATCGCCTGCGCCATCAGCGCGGGCTCGTCGGCGAGCGGCACGCCCATGTTGACGTCGAGGATGTGGGCGCCACCGGCGATCTGCTCGTCGACGTCGATCAGGACCTGCGACAGATCACCCGCGCGCAGCTGCTCCTGGAACGCCTTGCGGCCGGTCGGGTTGATGCGCTCCCCGATGATGCAGAACGGCTGGTCGTCGCCGATCGTGACGGTCTTAGACGGCGAGGATACGGTCGTGAGCATTCTGCTCCCTCTCGGTTCGGGGCTTGATGCCCAGGTCGTTGCAGAGACGGGCCATGGTGCCGTCCTTGCGGAAGTCGGTCAGGTGGAGGCCGCGCACGCCCGGCAGGCTCAGCGCGTGCTGGCACTGCTCGAGGACGAGCTGGTAGGCCTCCTCGGCCGGCGTCTCGGCGTCGGCGACGCGGCTGATGACCTCGGCCGGGACGTCGATGCCGGGCACCGCGTTGTTCATGAACTTGAGCGGGCCGGCGCCCTTGACGGCGACGACGCTCGGCAGGATCGCGCACTTCTCGGTGAAGCCGTTGTCGTGCAGGGCCTTGACGAAGGCCTCGAGGCGATCGGGGTGGTAGCAGATCTGCAGCTGGAGGTACCGGGCGCCCGCGAGGATCTTCTTCGCCGCGCGCTGCGCGCGGTAGTCGAGCGGGTGCGTGCCGGGGTTCTCGACGGCGCCGATCACGAGCGGCGGCGGCGTGCCGACCGAGCGGCCGGACAGGTAGCGCCCCTCCTTGAGGGAGTTGGCGAGGCGGATCAACTGCGGGCCGTCGAGGTCGAAGACGCGGCGCGCCTCGGACTCGTCGCCGGCCGTCACGTCATCGCCGGTCAGGCAGCAGATGTTCTCCACGCCGTGCAGGGCCGCGCCCATGATGTCGGCCTGCTGGGCGATGCGGTTCTTGTCGCGGCAGACGACCTGGAGGATCGGCTCGACGCCGAGCCGCTGCATGGCGATTGCCATCGCGACGTTACTGGCGTGCGCGTGCGCCGCCGTGTTGTCCGTCGCGTTCATCGCGTCGCACCACGGTGCCAGATCCTGGAGCTTGGCCTCGTAGTCGGCGAGGGTGCCGCCGTCGATCACGGGCGCCTCGCCCGTGATGATCAGCTGGTCGCCCGCGTCGAGCAGTTCGCCGAGCCGCGACACGCTACGCCTCGACCTCGTCGGCGGGGGCCTCGGCCTCCGGCGTCCAGCCGGGCGGCGTCACCTTGTCGCGGCCGCGGTACGCGTTGATCCACGACGAGTCGCCCTTGAGGCGATTGTCGACCGGCGGGCGCAGGTTGTTGAAGTGCTCGCGCCAGGCTTCGGGCATGAGGGGGAGGGTGCGCGAACGCTCCTCTGCCTTCACCCAGACGCAGCGCATCTCCGGCTTGACCTCGCAGTGCCCGTTCTCCCGCACGCCGCCGCAGGGGCCGTTGCGCAGGGTCTTCGGGCACGTCATCGGGCACGTCATGCCGGTGTCGTGCAGCACGCACTGGCCGCACATCCGGCAATCCCAGATCGGCTTCTTGATGACGTGCTCGATGGCGGAGATCAGGCCCACGGCGAGGTTCCTAGGCCGTGACCGACGCGCGCTGCTTGGCGATCAGGTCCTTCGAGAGCTTCACGGCCGCCGAGGCGTCCGCCGCGTAGCCGTCGGCCGCGACCGCGTCCGCGTACTCCTGCGTGACCGGGGCACCGCCGACGAGGACGATCACCTTGTCGCGCAGGCCGGCCTTCTCGAGGGCGTTGATGTTCGCCTTGAACATCGGCATCGTGGTCGTCAGGAAGGCGCTCATGCCGAGGATGTCGGGCTGATGCTCCTCGACGGCCTCGACGAACTTCTCGGGGGCGACCTGCACGCCGAGGTCGATGACCTCGAAGCCGGCGCCCTCGAGCATGATGTTGACGAGGTTCTTGCCGATGTCGTGGACGTCGCCCTTGACGGTGCCCATGACGAACTTGCCGATCGTCTCGGTGCCCTTGGCGGCGAGCAGCGGGCGCAGCACCTCGAGGGCGCCGGCCATCGCCTTGCCGGCGATCAGCATCTCGGGGACGAACCAGTCGCCGCGCTCGAAGCGCGCGCCGACCTCCTCGAGGCTCGGGATGAGGGCGTCGAAGAGCAGCGTCTCCGGCTCCATGCCCATCTCGAGGCCCTCGTTGGTCAGCTCGATCACGGCGGGGCCGTTGCCGACCATCGTCTCGTCGTAGAGCTTCTGAAGGATCTCTTCGTTCGTCATGCCGCACCCTCCTCAAGGTGATGGTGGCTGAGTCGTGCTTCGAGCTCGGCCGCGCTGCGGACGAGCAGTTCGCCGATCTGGGAGTATCGGTCGGGCGTGATCCGCATGCTGGGGCCGGCGATCGCGATGCCGGCGACGACACGGCGGTCGGCGCCGCGGATGGGCGCGCCGATGGCGATCAGCCCGGGCTCGATCTCCTCGACGGAGATGCCGTAGCCGCGCTGGCGCGTGGCCTCCAGGTCGCGGACGAGGTCCGCGCGGATGGTCAGGGTCTTGGGGGTGAGCTGCTCGAGCGCGCCGCTGGGGAGGGCGATCGCGCCGAACGCGAGCATCGCCTTGCCGACGGCGGACGCATGGAACGGGACGGTGCGTCCCATCCAGTTCGTCGAGCCGAGGATGTACGCGCCCTCGGCCTGGGCGATCTGGTCGACGCCGCGCGAGGTGGGGACGGACAGCGTGGTGGTCTCGCCGGTGACGGACGCGACGCTCTCGAGCACGTCCTGCGACAGCTCGGGCAGCTGGGGGTCGAGGCGGGCGCGGCGCACGTAGGCGTCGATCGCCGGTCCGGGCTGCAGGCTGCCGTCAGAGGGGTCGCGCTGCAGGAGGCCGTGGCGCTCGAGCGCGCCGACGAGGCGCGACGTCGTGCTCTTCGGGAGGTTGACGGCGTCGCTGAGCGCGCCGACGGTCATCCGCCCCTCGCCCTCGAGGACGTAGGTCAGGATGGTGGCGGCGCGGTCGATTGCCTGGGTGCCGGTGGGTGCGGTAAGTGCTTCCATTATGTGGAACTTGCGTTTCGGATGGTGAGTGTAGGAGAATCCCGCTACGCGCGTCAAGCAGATCGCGCAATCCGCTGGAGGACACCCGATGTTCGTCAACAAGCAGCCCCGGTACGAGATCCTCTCCGAGGACGCGATGGCCACCCTCGACAAGGGCTGGAAGCGCCTCGTCTCCGAGATCGGCATCGAGTTCGCCAGCCCCTGGGCTACAGAGCTCCTCGCTGCCGCGGGCCAGAAGGTCGACGGCATCAACGTCAAGTTCGACCCCGAGTGGGTGCTCGAGCAGGTCGCCAAGGCGCCCGCGCAGTTCGACGTCCACGCGCGCAACCCGGAGAACAACGTCGTCATCGGCGGCGAGAACATGGTCTTCGCCGGCTGCTACGGCCCGCCGTTCGCCCGCAAGGGCGAGGTCCGCAAGGAGGGCACGCTCGAGAACTACCGCGACTTCCTCAAGCTGTCGCAGTCCTTCTCGCTGCTCGACTCGGCCGGCAGCGTCATCGTCGAGCCCAACGACGCGCCGCTCGACTCGCGCCACCTCGACATGCAGTTCGCCCTCGAGACGCTGACGGACAAGATCCACATGGGCAACGTCGTCCGCCCGTCCAACGCGGAGGACAGCCTCAACATGGCGGGCATCGTCTTCGGCGGCCGCGAGAAGCTGGAGGAGATGCCGGTGATGATCTCCCTCCTCAACTGCAACTCGCCGATGCACTGGGACTCGGGCATGCTCGACTCGATGCAGGTGTACGTGAAGGCGAACCAGCCGGTCCTGCTGACGCCGTTCCTGATCATGGGCGCGATGTCGCCCGTCTCGATCCCGGCCGCGCTCGCGCAGCTGATGGCCGAGGCCTTCACCGGCATCGCCCTCGCGCAGCTCGTGCGCCCCGGCTGCCCGGTCATCCTCGGCTCGTTCCTGACGAACGCCAACATGCAGTCGGGCTCGACGTGCATGGGCACGCCCGAGTCGGCGATCGGCCTGTTCGCGATCGGTCAGATCGCGCGCCGGTACAACCTGCCGTTCCGCTCCGGCGGCGGCTTCACCTCGAGCCAGTCCGTGGACGCGCAGGCCGGCTACGAGGCGCTGATGACGATGATGCCGACGTTCCTGGCGGGCGTGAACTACGTCCTGCACTCGGGCGGCTGGCTCGAGAGCGGCCTCGTCACGTCGTACGAGAAGTTCATCGTCGACATGGAGATCCTCGGCATGCTCCAGGCCACGTTCACGCCGATCGAGTTCGACGAGGCGTCGCTCGCCTTCGGTGCGCACGAGGAGGTGATGTCCTCCACGGATAGCCGCCACTTCCTCGGCACGGCGCACACGATGGAGCACTTCCGCGACTGCTTCTACCGGCCGCTCCTGTCCTCCTCCGACGCCTTTGAGCGCTGGGAGAAGAACGGCGGCAAGGACGCCGCCGAGCGCGCGGGCGAGATCGCCGCGAAGAAGCTCGAGGAGTACGAGGAGCCGGCGCTCGACCCCGCGATCCGCGAGGAACTCGAGGAGTATGTCGTGCGCCGCCGCGCCGAGCTCGGCGACTAGCCCTTTCCCCCCAACCCCCTCCAGCCGCGTGGGACGCCGGTCCCACGCGGTCTCTCCTCTCCGTCGAAGGGCGGTGCGCCATCTCCCCGGTGGCGCACCGCCCTTCGCCTTTTCGCGGGTCGAGCAACGCACGCCAGCAGACATTTCACGGATACTGCGCGCGATGACCGAGCCAGCCCCCATCGCCACCTCGATGCTGGCCGCCAGTGCGCGGCGCGCGACCGAGGCCGATTCGAAGTCGGCTGAGGCGTACCGCGCGATCAAGGACATGATCGTGTCGCTCGAGCTGCCGCCGGCGGCGCTGCTCGACGAGCGAGGCCTCGCCGAGCGGCTCGGCGTCGGCCTCACGCCGGTGCGCCAGGCGCTGCGTCGGCTGGAGTGGGAGAGCCTCGTCGTGATCCTCCCGCGGCGCGGCACGCTCGTCGCGGACCTGAACGACAGCGATCTCGGCCGCATCTACGAGCTGCGCTCGGTGCTCGAGCCGCAGGCCGCCGAGCTCGCCGCGCAGCGCGGCACGGACGAGCAGCGCGCGGCGCTCGCGGCGGTGATCGCCGCGATGCACGCCGAGCTCGCGCGGTCGACGCCGGACCGCCGCCGCCTGATCGCACTCGATCGCGACCTGCATCGGCAGATCTGGGCGATGGCCGGCAACGAGATGCTCGAGCAGACGCTTGAGTGGCTCTTCTCGCACGTGCTGCGCCGCTGGAACGTCTCGATCGACCGCAACGAGTCGCTCGGCTCGGTGATGCAGATGCACGAGGAGCTCGCCGACGCGATCATCGGCGGCAACGCCAAGCAGGCGCGCACGGTGATGGCGCGCCACGTCGCCGGCTTCCAGGCCTCGCAGACGTCCTGAGCTGACACGATGGGCCCGGGCCCATCCTGTCAGCGATTACGTCCGAATCCGACACGCCCCGGCGCGCCTTCCGGCATGAGCGGTGCGTTATCCGTGAGGCGACTTCCCGCGTGGTGCCGCGCGGCCGGGAGGCTCGCGCACGCCGAACGCGCGCCGCCGCACGGGCGTCGCGCGCTCTGGCCTGACACCATGGGCCCGGGCCTCTCGTGTCAGGAGGGAGCGAGGCGAGCGGCGGCCGGGATCGTGCGCGGCTCGTCGTGCAGCAGCCAGTCGCGCACGAGCGCGCCCGCGGCCGGGCCGGACTGGATGCCGCCGCCGCCGAAGCCGACCGCGTCGATCACGCCCTCCGCCTCGCGGCGCCAGCCGATCGACGGTTCGAGCGATGGACGGCACGGGTAGAGGCCCGACCAGCCCTCGCCGAACGACATGCCGTCGGCGAGGCCGGGGAAGCGCAGGGCGAGCTGCTCGGCGAGCTCCTCGAGCCAGTCCTGCGTGACGCCGCGCGGGTAGTCATCGGGATCGCTGCCCGGGTCGAGCAGCTCCTCGGAGTGGAGACCGCAGATCAGGCGATCGGCCGCCTCGTGGCGGACGTACGCACCGAGGCGGTTGACGCCGGGGATGTAGTTCATCGTGAACGGGTGCACGCGATCGAGCGGCTCGGCCAGGTGCACCTGCGTGGCCGAGCGGCGCTGCGGCGAGACGTCGCAGCCGAGGCCGAGGAGCGCCGCGACCTGCGGCGCCCACGGGCCGGCGGCATTCACGATGATGTCGGCCGTGCGCGGGCCGCCGCTGGTGGCGAGGTGCCACACGCCGTCGCGGCGCTCGGCGGCGGTGACGACGCAGCGCGTGGTGATGACGGCGCCGGCGGCGCGGGCTCGCTCGCCGAACGCGATGGTCGCCTGGTGCGGGTCGACGTAGCCGTCGCTCGGGCACCACAGCGCTCCGTGCACGTCGTCGACGCGCAGCGAGGGGACGAGCGAGGCGAGCTCGTCGACCGCGAGCACGCGGGCGTCCTCGACGCCGAGCGACCGCTGGTGCTCCACGCTCGCCGCGAACAGCGCGACGTCGTCGGCCGAGTACCCGAGCCGGGCGTACCCGGAGCGGACGAACCCGATCTCCGTCTCGGCGGCCAGCGCATCGAACGCGCGACGGGCGAACACGCGCAGGTCGATCCACAGCGGATCGGTGTACTGCGACTCGACGACGCCGACCGCCAGGCCCGACGAGCCGGCCGCGAGCTGGTCGCGCTCGAGCACCTCGACGTCGACGCCGGCGGGCGCGAGCGCGTCGGCGATGCAGCAGCCGATGATGCCGCCGCCGATGATGATCACGCGCGTCATGCGGACAGCGTAGTTCGTGCGTCGCTGCGGGGAATCCCGCTGACGGATGCCGCCGACCTCGCGTACGCTCATGCCATGCGCGACGCGGTGCTGTTCGACATCCACGGCAACATCGATGCGCTCGAGGCCGTGCTCGGAGACGTCTCCGCGGCTGGCTGCGAGGGGCTGCTGCTCGGGGGCGACTACGCCTACATGGGCGCGGCGCCCGACGACTGCGTCGATCGCCTGCGCGAGCACCCCGGCCGTGTCGTCGCGATCCGAGGCAACACGGACCGCATGATCGCGAGCGGCGACGACGCGATCGCGGCGTGGGCGGCCGATCGCCTCGGCGAGGAGCGCGTCAGCTGGCTCGGCGGGCTCCAGCCGGCGCGCGTGCTCCCGGAGCACGACGCGGTGATCGTCCACGCGGTGCCGGGCGATGACGAGTGGCGGCTCACGCCCGACACGCCCGATGCCCTGGCCGAGGCGCGCACCGCCGACGTCGGGCACGCGACGATGCTCTGCGGCCACGTGCACCTGCAGTACGCGCGGCGGGTCGGCGCCGTCGAGGTCGTCAATCCGGGCTCGGTCGGCTTCCCGTTCGACGGCGATCAGGCCGCGGCGTGGGCGATCATCGAGGACGGCCGGATCGAGCTGCGGCGCACGCCCTACGACGTGGAACGCGCGCTCGCGCGGCTCGCGGGCCTGGCCTCGCATCCCGAGCGGGCGCTGGCCGAGCGCCGCCTGCGCACTGCCCGCTCCTGAGACCGTCGGGCATCATGGGAGCGTGATCTCCCTGCCGAACTCGGACACGCTCACCTCGCACGGGGTGAACTGGATCGCGATGGGCGTGGTGATCGTCCTCGCCATCCTCGGCGCGATCCTGATCCCGCGTCTGACCGTCGCGCTGATGTCGCGGCGGCTCCGCAATCGCCGCTCGACCGACGTCGACGAGCATCGCCGCGCGAAGCGCGCCGACACGACGGTGGCGGTCGTGCGCTCGCTCTCGCGCTACGCCGCGATCGTGGCGGGCATCCTCGGCGTCTTCGCCTTCGGGTTCACCGGTGCGGGGTCGACCGTCCTCGGCGTGTCGCTCCTCATCGCGATCGTCGGCTTCGCCGCGCAGAGCGTCCTGCGCGACGTCATCGCCGGCACGATGGTGGTGGCCGAGCGCTGGTTCGACGTCGGCGATGCGATCACGATCGAGCCGTGGGCGATGAGCGGCATCGTCGAGGCGATCACGCTGCGCAGCGTCAAGCTGCGCGGTCTCGGCGGCGAGACGATGCGCATCCACAATCAGCACATGTACGGCGTGCGCGTGGCGCGCAACGGCATCCGCCCGATCACGATCGAGCTCTACGTCAGCGACGCGACGAAGGGCCGCGAGCTGATCTCGCGCGTCTCGGAGCTGCTGCCATCCGGCCCGATGTACCTGCTGTCATCCGCGCTCGAGGTCGAGGAGGAGCAGCAGCTCGGCTCGCTGACGCGTCTGGCCGCGAGCGGCTCGGTGCCGCCGGGGCGCGAGTGGATGCTCGAGTCGTTCGCGATCAACCTGCTCAAGGAGCTGGACACCGAGGGCGTCATCAAGCACGGCCCCGTCTCGTACTTCTCGGACACGGTCGCCGAGCAGCGGTTCGCCCGCAGCGTCGCCCCGCAGCTCGATCTCGACCTGTAGGGGCTAGTGCGCCGAGAAGTTCTCGGGGTAGACCTTCTCCTCGAGCACGGTCAGGAGCCTGGTCGACGGGCTGTAGCGCAGGACCGACAGCTGCGCGCGGCCGAGTCCGACCTCGTGGCGCAGCACGGGGCACTGGGCGAGCAGCTTGTGCGCGGTGTGCCGCGCGTTGACGTCCACGGCCTCCTCGACGGTCGATACGCCACCGGCCTCGTAGAGCCCGGCCGCGAGCGCGCCGGACAGCGGCGCGAGGGCCTTGTCGGGCGCCGTGCCCGAGCGGAACTCGGTGAAGGCGGCGTCGACGGCGCGGCAGTCCTCATGCCCGAGCACGATCGCGAGGCGCGCACCGGCTGTCGACACGGCGAAGCCCATGCCCGCGGCGACGGGGATGTCCATGTAGTGGCCGGGGAGGCGCAGCGTGAAGATCGCGCCGGGCGCGGCGCCGAAGACGGCGGCGGGCATCACGCGCGCGTCGGAGCAGCCGATGACGGCGACGGGCGGCTGGTGGATCAGCGGATCCTCGGGCGCGCCGAGGTAGTCGCGCTCGGACGAGCCCTCGGCCCAGCGACGGTTGCCCTCGAGGATGCGCTCCAGGAGCTCGGGTGCGGATGGTGGTGCCATGGGTCGAAGGGTACCGGCCGTCTACGGCGGGGAGGCCTCAGGCGATCCAGTCCAGGTACACGGACTGGTCGCGTCGATCCATGATGCCCATGTTGACGACCTGGTTGGCGATCCTGCCGTCCTTGTCGATCAGGAAGGTGCCGCGCATGCAGGTGCCCCAGTCCTCGTCGAACACGCCGTAGGCCTTCGAGACCTCGCCGTGCGGCCAGAAGTCGGAGACGAAGCGGCCGTTCGCGCCGAGCTTCTCCTTGTACGACTGGCGGATCAGCCACGCGTCGCAGGCCACGTTGATGATCTCGAGGTCGTCGCGATCGAGCGCGGACATGTCGCGGATCTCGCAGATCTCGCCCTCGCAGATGTCCGTGTACGAGAAGGGGTGGAAGAACAGCAGCACGTTCTTCTTGCCGCGGTAGTCGCTGAGCGTGACGCTCGTGTCGAACGTCTCCTGGAGGGTGAAGTCGGGGGCGATGTCGCCGATCTCGGGCATGGTCTCTGGTCTCCGCGTGGGGTTTTTCCGGACTTTCGCACGCGCGATGCGATTCGCCTACCGGGAGAGTTACCCGAACATCGCGCGTTGCCGTCCAAAGCACGGCTGAGACCATCGTCATCGCCACTACGCTGGAGACGACGCGATGCCGAATGCCCGTGAAGGAGGTGCACAGGACGTGAGCGCCGCCGAGGAGACGCTGGGCGAGGGGTTCGCGCGACGGGCGCTGATCGTGGAGGATGATGCCTTCACGCGCACGCTGCTCGCCGAGCTGCTCACCGCGCGCGGCTTCGTCACCTGCCAGTGCGCGTCGGCACGCGATGCGGTTGCGGCGTTCGGCGAGTTCGATCCCGATGTGCTGATCGTCGACATTCAGCTCGCCCAGCCGCCGAACGGCGCCCAGCTCGCGCACGCGCTTCATGAGCGCGCGCCGTATCTGGGGATCGTCGTCGTGTCGCAATTCCCGAGCGAGCGCGCGGCGCATCTCGCAACGCCGCTGCCGCCGGGGGCGGCGTTCGTGCACAAGGGGCGCATCGAGTCGGGCGGGGTGCTGCTGGCTGCGATCGAATCGGTCCTCGACGATCGCGCTGCACCGGCGGCGCTGCTCGCGTCTGAGCGCGACTCGGTGCTGGCACTGTGCTCCCCGGCGCAGATCGATCTCCTGCGGATGATCGCGCTCGGCTTCTCGAACGAGCGAATCGCCCGTGAGCGCGGCACGTCGGTGCGCGCGGTCGAGCGACTCGTGCATCGCACGTACGCCCGCGTCGGCCTCGATGCCGATGCCGACGGCAATCCACGTGTCCTGGCGGCGCGCGCCTACGTGGCGGCGTTCGGACTACCGGCCGACGAGTGATGAGCCCGCTAATGCGCATCGGCGGGCCGAACGCGATCAGCCGCTGGTCGTTGCTGCTCGGCTTCGGCGTTCTGCTGATCGTGACATTGCTCGCGGGGTCGCGCGGTCCCCAGCTGGGTGGTCTGGCCGATCGCATGCTGGTCACCGGTGGGGGTGTGCTGGCGGGCTGCGCCGTGCTCGCGCTCGCGTACTGCACGGTGCTGCGTCCGGGTGGGCGGCCCCCGCGACCGGTGGTGGCGCTCGTCGTGTTCGCGCTGGCGGGCGCGGCCCAGGGCACGGTCGTGCTGATCCTGCGCGGGCACGTCGGTCTGGTTACGCAGGATCCGGCGCTCCTCGTCGTGCTGCGCGCCGGCGCGGCCGTCGTCTCGCTGTCCCTGATCGCGATCCTCGTCGATGGCGTGCGCGTGCACGCCGCGCGCATGGCCGCGCTGCACGAGCGGCTGACGGAGCTCGACGAGGCGCTGCGGCTGGAGGAGGTCGATGCCGCTCGTGTTGATCGCGAGCTGCGAGACGAGACGCTGGCGCCGCTTCGGCGGACCATCGACGCGATCGCCGAGCGCCTCGAGCACGGTGAGGGCGAGCAGCAGGTGCGCGTCGAGGCCGAGTCGCTGCGTCGGCTGGCCGACGAGGAGGTGCGCCCCCGCAGCCACGAGCTGCTGTTGCGCGACGCATACGCATCGGCACCGGATGTCCCGCTCGTCCGCACGACGCGGGTGCGCCTGCGCGACATCGCCCGGCTCGCGGTCACGCGGATCGCCGGGCCGACGTGGCTGGCCGTGGCGCTGCCGGTCGCATTGTCAGTGCTGTTCGCCACGCCGGGGGTCGGCCTCCTGTTCGTCGGTGCTGCGACGGCCAGCGGCATCGTGCTGCTCACCGGGGGCTTTGCCATCGCGGGCCGCGTGCTCGGACCACGGCTGCCGCGCCGTTCGAGTGGAGTCGCGGCGCTGCTGGTGCTGCTCGCGTACGAGGCGCTGGCGATGGTCGGCACCGCCAATCTCTACGCGTGGGGCGGTCTGTCGCCGCTCGGGCGCTGGATCGAGTGGCCGTTCCTGGTGTCGCTGCCGATCATGTGGTTCGTGCTCGCAGTGCATGGTGCGGTGACTGAAGATCGCCGGCAGACGGAGGAGCGCCTCGCCGAGCTGGTGGCCGAGTACGAGCTGATCACGGCACGCCACCGCCAGCGCGTCCGCCATGCGTACCAGTCGGTCGGGCGATTCCTGCACGGCGGCGTGCAGGCGGCACTGCTGGCCGATGCGGCGCGCGTCGAGCGTGCGGCCGACGCCTCGGGCGCCGAGCGAGAGCGGCTGCTCGTCGAGGCGGCCGCCGATTTGCGCGAGCTGCGCGATCGCATCGCCGCGCCGCCGCCGGAGACGTGGACCGTGCGCGACGCCCTCGACGACGTCGCCGGCCTGTGGACGGGGCTGCTCGAGGTGCGCGTCGACTATCCGGAGGACGTGCTCGCGCGCATCGATGCGGCTCCGGCGACGCGCGCGGCGGTCGTCGACATCGTCGCGGAGTCGCTCACGAACGCGGTCCGCCATGGCCGCGCCCGGCACGTCGAGATCGCGCTCCGTCTGATCGACGAGCGACGCCTCTTGCTCGAGGTCCGCAATGACGGCGAGCCGCCGGGCGAGACCGGCTCGGGCATGGGCACGCGCCTGCTCGAAGCGGTCGCCGCCGACTGGTCGTTCGGCCCGGACGCCGACGGTGCTCGACTGCGGGTGGAGGTGCCGATCGAGGTGCCGGCGCCCGGGTTCACGGCAGGCTCGGCGTAGGAATCCGGCCCGAATCGGCACCGGAGAGATACCCGACCATCGAGCAGGGTGAGCTCGACATGCCGCGGTACCGCCGCGGCATGTGCTCTGTCCGGATATTCGTCGTATCGCGGGGGTCGTCGGTGACCGGCTAGCCCTCGCGCTGTTTGCGCAGCTCGTCGAGGATCTCGCCGAGCCGCGCCTCGAAGCCCATCGCGGTCGGCTCGTAGAAGCGCAGGTGCGCGAGGTCCTCGGGGAGGTGGCGCTGGCCGGCGGCGAGGCCGCCCTCGGCGTGAGGGTAGCGGTAGCCGACGCCGCGGCCGAGCGCCTTCGCGCCGGAGTGCGAGCCGTCGCGCAGGTGGTCGGGCGGGACGCGCGTGCCGTACTCGCGCACCGCGGCGCGGGCGGCGTCGCCCGCCGCGTAGGCGGCATTCGACTTGGGGGCGAGCGCGAGGTACGTGACGCACTGGGCGAGCGGGATGCGGCCCTCGGGCATGCCGATCTCCTGGATCGCCTGCGCGGTCGAGACGGCGAGGGGGAGGGCGCGCGGATCGGCGTTGCCGACGTCCTCGGAGGCGAACACGATCAGCCGCCGCGCGACGTAGCGCGGGTCCTCGCCGCCCTCGAGCATCGTGTGCATCCACCACAGCGCGGCGTCCGGGTCGGAGCCGCGCATGCTCTTGATGAACGCGCTGATCGCGTCGTAGTGGAGGTCGCCCTCGCGGTCGTAGCGGATCGGGATGCGGCCGACCTGCGCGACGAGCTCCTCGGTGATCGCCGTCGCGCCCTCCTCGCGGGCGGCGGCCGCGGCCTCGAGCAGTGCGAGCGTGGCGCGCCCGTCGCCGCCGGCGGCGCGCGCGATCGCATCGCGCGCCTCGTCGTCGACCGTCACGCCCAGCGTCTCGGCGCCGCGGTCGATCATGCGCGCGAGGTCGTCGGGCTGCAGGGCGACGAGCTCGTAGAGCGTGCAGCGCGAGAGCAGCGCGGAGATGACGCCGATGTGCGGGCTCTCCGTCGTCGCGCCGATCAGGATCAGCAGCCCCGATTCGACGAGCGGCAGCAGGCTGTCCTGCTGGGCCTTCGTGAAGCGGTGGATCTCGTCGAGGAAGAGAATCGTGCGGCGGCCGTCGCCGGCCAGCCGGTCCCGGGCCCGCTCGGTGACGGCGCGGACGTCGGCCTTGCCGGCGTCGACGGCGGACAGCTCCTCGAACGACGCGCCGGTGCGCTGCGCGACGATGCGCGCGATCGTGGTCTTGCCGGTGCCGGGCGGTCCGAACAGGATCATCGAGCCGATCCGGTCCTCCTCGATCGCGCGGCGCAGTGGCCGGCCGGGACCGATCAGCGCCTCCTGCCCGACCATCAGGTCGAGGTCGTCGGGGCGCAGCCGCTCCGGCAGCGGCGCGACGAGGCGGCGGCGGTCGTCGGCGGCGGTCGAGAAGAGGTCGCTCACGAGCTGCAGCCTAGTCGGCGGGGCGTCCCCGCCCGAGGGCGCGCGCCTCGGGTAGGCTGACAGGCGATGTCCGACATGCAGGCGATGTGGCTCGGCCTCGGCGCGGCGATGATCATCCCGTTCGCCATCCTGGGCGCGGCGCTGCGGCCGTTCTGGCTGCCGCTCGCGTTCGCCGTGCTCGGCTCGCTGATCTGGATCCCCGGCCTCGGCGTCAGCGCCTGGGTCGCCGGCGCCGCCGGCTCCGTGATCGGCTGCTTCATCGGCATCCCCGTCCGCCGCGGCATGCTCGCCATCCGCGCGCGCCGCATCGCCCACCGCACCCAGGCTTCCCCCGGAGGACCCTCGTGACCGACCTCGTCGACCGCTCGATCAACACCATCCGCACTCTCGCGATGGATGGCGTGCAGAAGGCGAACTCCGGGCATCCGGGCACGGCGATGGCGCTCGCGCCGATCGCGTACCTCTACTTCAACGAGTACCTGCAGTACGACCCGCAGCAGCCGCACTGGGCCGGTCGCGACCGCTTCGTGCTGTCGCCGGGCCACGCCTGCATGCTCCAGTACGCGACGCTGCACCTGACGGGCTACGACGTCTCGCTCGAGGATCTCAAGCAGTTCCGCCAGTGGGGCTCGCTGACGCCGGGCCATCCCGAGCTGGGGCACACGCCGGGCATCGAGGTCACGACCGGCCCGCTCGGCCAGGGCGTCGGCAACATGGTCGGCTTCGCGCTCGCCGAGCGCATGCTGGCCGCGCGCTACAACCGCCCGGGCCACGAGATCATCGACCACCGCGTGTTCGGCATCTGCTCCGACGGCGACCTGATGGAGGGCGTGGCGCAGGAGGCCGTGTCGCTCGGCGGGCACCTCAAGCTCGGCAAGCTGACGATGATCTACGACGACAACCGGATCACGATCGAGGGCGACACCGGCCTGGCCTTCACCGAGGACATGCCGAAGCGCTTCGAGGCGCTCGGCTGGCACGCGCAGCGCCTCGAGGACGGCTGGACGCTCGACGACGTGCGCGCCGCGATCGACGCGGCCGAGCAGGACGACCGCCCGTCCATCATCGTGCTGCGCACGCACATCGCGCCCGGTGCGCCGAACAAGCAGGACACCTCCGACGCCCACGGCGCGCCGCTCGGCGAGGAGGAGATCAAGCTGACGAAGGCCAACTACGGCTGGCCGGAGAACGAGCAGTTCCTCGTGCCCGACGACGTCGCGGCGCACATGGACCATCGCGAGCGCGGCAAGGCCGCCCGCGAGGCGTGGGAGGCGAAGTTCGAGGCGTACCGCGCCGCGCATCCCGAGCTCGCCGCCGAGCTCGAGCGCGCGCTGGCCGGCGACCTGCCGGAGGGCTGGGACGCGCAGCTGCCCGTCTTCGAGCCCGATGCGAAGGGCCTCGCGACGCGCTCCTCGAGCGGCAAGGTGATCCAGGGCCTCGCGGCCGGCATCCCCGAGTTCGTCGGCGGCTCCGCCGACCTCGCGCCGTCGAACAACACGCACATCGACGGCGGCCTGAGCGTCTCCGAGCGCGACTACGCCGGACGCAACCTGCACTTCGGCATCCGCGAGCACGGCATGGGCGCGATCCTCAACGCGATGAACGTGCACGGCGGCCTGCGGGTCTTCGGCGCCACGTTCCTCGTGTTCTCCGACTACATGCGCGGCGCGGTGCGCGTCGCGGCGCTGTCGAAGACGCCGGTCACGTACGTCTGGACGCACGACTCGATCTGGGTCGGCGAGGACGGTCCGACGCACCAGCCGATCGAGCACGTGATGTCGCTGCGCCTGATCCCGAACCTGACGGTGATCCGCCCCGGCGACGCCAACGAGGTGCGCGAGGCCTGGAAGGCCGCGATACTCAACCGCACCGGCCCGACGGCGCTGATCCTGACGCGTCAGAACCTGCCGACGCTCGACCGCACGGTCTTCGCCCCGGCCGAGGGGCTCCACAAGGGCGCCTACGTGCTCGCCGAGGCCGACGGCGGCACGCCCGACACGATCATCATCGCCACCGGTTCCGAGGTGCACGACGCCGTCACGGCGCGCGAGACGCTGCAGGCCGAGGGGCTGAAGGTCCGCGTCGTGTCGATGCCGTGCACGGAGCTGTTCGAGCAGCAGGACGCCGCGTACCGCGAGTCGGTCCTGCCGAAGGCGATCACGCGCCGCGTCAGCTTCGAGGCCGGCACCACGCACGGCTGGGAGCGCTGGGTCGGTGACGCCGGCATCAGCGTCGGCATCGACCACTACGGCGCCTCTGCACCGGGCGGTACCGTCGCGAAGGAGTTCGGGCTCACCGCCGATGCGGTCGTCGCGGCTGTGCGCGCGCTGGGCTGACGCTCCGGCGCGTTGTATGCCACGATACCGGCAGAACTTCGGAGGATTGATCCATGGCCGACCACGCTGACCACCATCACGCCGCTCCGGCGAAGCCCAATGCCACGACCACGATGGGCATCGCGCTGTTCTTCGGCATGGCCACGATCCTCATCGCGCTCGTCGGCGCGATTCGGAACTCGCATGACATCCTCACGGTCGGTCTCGTCACGGGCGTCATCGCGATCGCCGTGGCCGTCCTCGCCGTGCTGATCGGCAAGAAGAAGGGCGAGACCTCCCGCGGCTTCGCCGTGGCGGTGCTGCTCGGCGCCGCTGGCATCGCCATGTGGGCGCTCGTCACCAACGTCTAGGACCGCACGCCGCGCGCGCGGCACGGAGGCGAACGGGACGATGCTGCTGGCCACGCTCGTCGAGGGAGTCGCCGCTCGTCGGCCCGACCACGTCGCGGTCGTCGCCGCGGAGGGCGAGCGGTCGCTGACCTATGCGGAGCTCGCGGCCGCGCGTCTGCGCGTTGCCGCCGGACTGGCCGCGACCGGACTCGGGCCGGGCGATCGCGTCGCCGTCCTCACGCCGAACTGCGTCGAGCAGGTGATCGCGTACCACGCGGCCTTCGCCGCCGGCGTGATCCTCGTCCCGATCAACACGCGCCTCGTCGCCGCCGGCATCGAGTACGTGCTCGGACACTGCGAGGCGTCCGCGCTGATCGTCCATCACGACCTGCTCGACCGGCTGCCCGCCGCGGTTCCGGATCACCGGTGGGTGATCGGCGGCCCCGACGCCACGTTCGACGAGCTGCTGGCGAGCGACGCGGCGGCGCCCGTCGGGGCGACCTCGCCCGACGACGTCGCCGCGATCCTCTACACGTCGGGGACGACGAGCAAGCCGAAGGGCGTCACCCACACGCACTCCTCGCTCTGGCACACGGCCGCCAACCAGGCCTGGACGCAGGCGCTGACGGGTGACGACATCCACCTCGTCTCGCTGTCGGCGGCGCACATCGCGGGCTTCGGCGGCCAGGTGCTCGCCACCGCCTATGCCGGCGGCACGCTCGTGATGCTCGCCGACCCGACGCCGCAGACCCTGCTCGCCGCGATCATCCGCCACCGCCCGACGTTCCTGCAGATGACGCCGGCGATCCTCGCCGAGACGCTCGACGAGGCGGAGGACGCCGCGCAGTTCGCGAGCGTGCGCTGCTGCATCGCGGGCGGCGACGCCGTGCCGCGCGGCACGCACGAGCACTTCCACGAGATCACCGGCAACCGCGTCACCGAGGTGTGCGGCATGACGGAGTCGTTCAGCTATGTCATGAATCCGCCGTTCGGCGGCCAGCGCGAGGGCTCGATCGGGCTGCCGGCGCACGGCACGCGGGTGCGCATCGCGCGAGAGGACGGCACCGAGGCCGAGGTCGACGAGGTCGGCGAGCTGCAGGTGAAGAGCGCGGCCACGATGATCGGCTACTGGAACGACCCGGAGCGCACCGCCGAGGTGCTGCGCGACGGCTGGCTGTGCTCGGGCGACATGGGGCGGCGCGATGCCGACGGGTGGTTCCACTTCGCGTCGCGGCGTACCGACATGATCATCCGCGGCGGTTCGAACATCTCGCCGCTCGAGATCGAGGACGTCCTCAGCGCGCATCCCGCGGTCGCCGAGGCCGCGGTCGTCGGCATCCCCGACCCCGTCCTCGGGCAGCGCGTCGCGGCCGTGGTGCGACTGCATCCCGACGCCAGCGCCTCGCCGGAGGAGCTGATCGCCTTCGCGGGTGCGACGCTCGCCGAGTACCAGACGCCCGAGCGCATCGAGCTCGCGGCGGACCTGCCGCGTAACGCGACCGGCAAGGTCGACCGGGTCGCGGTGCTGAAGGCGCTGGTCGGCGACGGCGCCTAGGCGCGCACGGCGATCGCGCCGGCCGTCGTCAGCGCCAGCGTGCTCGTGATGCCGCCGGCGGTGAGCGTGATCACCCCGGCGAGCTCGTCGATCGCCTCGACGTGCGCGGTGGCGCCGGGCGTCAGCCCGCGCTCGGCGAGGTACTGCAGCAGGC
>CAWUMZ010000018.1:0-20607 GCA_963923625.1 uncultured bacterium
AGACGATCGCGTAGCCATCGCCGTCGATCGTCGTGAGCCCGACCATCTGGCGCAGGCGCAGGCCCGCTGCCTCCCACTCGACGACACGCAGGTGCGCGGGCGCGCCGGCGATCTCGATGTGCTCGATGCCCTTCGCCTCGCGGACGGGCACCTGGTCGGCGAGCTTCTGCACCCAGCCGCTCGAGAAGCCGCCGAGGCCCATGTTCGCGCACAGCGCCTCGCGCGTGACGACGACGTTCGGCTGCGCGCCGCCCATCGCGGGTCCGACGAGCGTGAGCACGGTGCGGTCCTCCCAGCCCGGGAGCTGCGGGATCGTGACGGGTCCGGCCGAGACGTGCGCGGTGTCGCTCATGTCGGCCACCCGCTACCCGAGGATGCTCAGTCGACCCACTCGAGGATCGCCATCTCGGCGTTGTCCCCGGAGCGCGGGCCCAGCTTGACGATCCGCGTGTAGCCGCCCTGGCGCTCGGTGAAGCGCGGCGCGACGTCCGCGAACAGCGCGTGCACGACGTCGCCGCTGCGGAGGTAGGCCTTGGCCTGGCGGCGGGCATGCAGGTCGCCGCGCTTGCCGAGCGTGACCATCTTCTCGGCGATCGGGCGGACCTCCTTCGCCTTCGCGAGCGTGGTCGTGATGCGACCGTGCTCGACGAGGGAACCCGTCAGATTCGAGTAGAGCGCCTTGCGGTGGGCCGAGTCGCGACCCAGGGTGCGTCCCTTGCGCTGGTGTCGCATGACTAGCCCTCGTCTCCGCGCAGGCGCAGGCCGTGGGCGCCGAGGGCGGCGCGGATCTCGTCGATCGACTTGCGCCCGAAGTTCGGGATCGCAGCCAGATCGCGGTCCGACTTGGCGACGAGGTCGCCGACCGTCTCGATGCCGACGCGCTTGAGGCAGTTGTACGAGCGGACGCCGAGCTCGAGCTCCTCGATGAGGATGTGCTCCATGCCGTTGGTCGGCTGGACGTCGAACTCCGGCACCGCGCGCTCGAGGCTGCGGGCCAGCTCGGCGGTGTCCATGTTGGCGAAGATGTTGAGCTGGCGGATGAGGATCTCCGCGGCGGCCGTGACGGCCTCCTTGGGATCGATCGCGCCGTTCGTCTTCACGTGCAGCGTCAGCTTGTCGAAGTCCGTGTCGGAGCCGACGCGGGCCGGCTCGACCGTGTAGGTGACGCGGCGGACGGGCGAGAAGATCGAGTCGACCGGGATGACGCCGATGGTGGACTCGAAGTCCTTGTTCTCGCTGGCCGGCACGTAGCCGCGGCCGCGGCCGATCGTCAGCGACATCTCGAGCTTCGACTTGGCCGCGAGGTTGCAGATGACGAGGTCCTTGTTGAGGATCTCGACGGGGCCGGCGATCGCGATGTCGGCGGCGGTGACGACACCGGGGCCGGACTTGACGATGTCGGCCTCGATCTCGGGCGCGTCGCCCTCCATCTTCAGGACGAGGCCCTTGAGGTTCAGGATGATGTCGGTGACGTCCTCGCGGACACCCGGCACCGTCGTGAACTCGTGCTGCGCCCCCTCGATGCGGACGCTGGTGACCGCGGCGCCCTCGAGCGACGACAGGAGCACACGGCGCAGCGAGTTGCCGAACGTGTAGCCGAAGCCGCGCTCGAGCGGCTCGACGACGAAGACGCCCTCCGTGGCGGAGACCTCTTCATGGACGATCTGCGGCATCTGGAATTCAAGCATGCGGGTGCTCACTTCGAATACAGCTCCACGATCAGCTGCTCTTGGACAGGGGTATCGATCTCATCACGGTCCGGCATGCGAAGCACCTTGCCCGTGAGGTTGTCATGGTCGGCCTGGAGCCAGTTGGCGACCGACGCGGTGAGGTCGGTGGCGCTGCGCACCGCGGCCTCGCCAGCGGCGCCCGGGCGCAGCGAGACGATGTCGTCCGCGCGGACCTGGTACGACGGGATGTTGACCCGGCGGCCGTTGACATGGAAGTGGCCGTGCCGCACGAGCTGGCGGGCCTGGGCGCGCGACGCGGCGAAGCCGAGGCGGTACACGACGTTGTCGAGGCGCATCTCGAGCAGGCGGAGGAGCTCCTCGCCGGTGATGCCCTGGCGACGCGACGCCTTCTCGTAGTAGTTGCGGAACTGCTTCTCGAGGACGCCGTAGTAGCGGCGGGCCTTCTGCTTCTCGCGGAGCTGCAGCAGGTACTCGGACTGCTTGATGCGGCCGCGGCCATGCTGGCCCGGCGGGTACGAGCGGCGCTCGACGGCGCACTTCTCGGTCAGGCAGCGCTCGCCCTTGAGGAAGAGCTTGACGCCCTCACGGCGGCACTGACGGCACTTGGGATCGGTAACGCGGGCCATTGCTCAGCTGCTCCTAGACGCGGCGCCGCTTGCGGGCGCGGCAGCCGTTGTGGGCCTGCGGGGAGACGTCGCGGACGCCGATGATCTCGAGACCGGCGGCCTGCAGGGAGCGCATGGCGGTCTCGCGACCCGAGCCCGGCCCCTTCAGGAAGACCTCGATCTTCTGAAGCCCGTGCTCCATGCCCTCGCGGGCGCAGAGGTCGGCGGTCACCTGGGCGGCGAACGGCGTCGACTTGCGGGAGCCCTTGAAGCCGGCGGCGCCAGCGCTCTTCCACGCCAGGACGTTGCCTTCCTTGTCGGTCAGCGCGACGATCGTGTTGTTGAACGACGTCTTGATGTGCGCCTGGCCGACGGCCACGTTCTTGCGCACCTTGCGGCGCGTGCGGCCGCGAGTGCCACCACCGGATCGACGAGGAGGAGCCATGAAGCTGGAGAGTCCTTTCCTTAACCCTTGCGGCCGCGCGAGACGGTCTTCTTCGGACCCTTGCGGGTACGGGCGTTGGTCTTCGTGCGCTGACCGTTGACCGGGAGGCCACGGCGATGGCGGATGCCGCGATAGCAGCCGATCTCCATCAGGCGCTTGATGTTCGCCGAGCGCTCGCGACGCAGGTCGCCCTCGACCTGGACGTTGGCGTCGATGTAGGCGCGGAGGCGGGCGACTTCCTCATCGGTGAGGTCGCGCACCTTCTGGTGCGACTCGATGCCGAGCTCCTTGCAGATGTCCTGCGAGGTCGAACGGCCGATGCCGTAGATGTACGTCAGCCCGATCTCGACGCGCTTCTCCCGAGGGATGTTGACTCCGGCGATGCGTGCCACTGACTACCCCTGACGCTGCTTGTGACGGGGATTCACGCAGATCACATGCACGATGCCCGAGCGCTTGATCACTCGGCACTTGTCGCACATCGGCTTGACGCTCGGTCGGACCTTCATGGAACCCTCGGGTGTGAATCGGACGGAAGACTCGCACGGGCAGGCCGAATGGCCGCACCTGTGCGCGGAGGGGCACCGTAGCAGAGCATTTCGAACGGGTGCGTCATATCCCTCAGATGGCCTGATCGACGATCGAATGGCCGTTGACGAGGGTGAGGACGCGCGGCCCCTCCTCGGTGATGGCGACGGTGTGCTCGAAATGGGCGGCGAGCGAGTCGTCGACGGTGAAGATCGACCACCCGTCGTCGTCGATGTGGATCTCGTAGGACCCGTCGGTGATCATCGGCTCGATCGCGAGGGTCATGCCGGGCTTGAGCTCGGCGCCGGTGCCCGCCTGGCCGTAGTTCTTGACCTGCGGATCCTCGTGCATCGAGCGTCCGACGCCATGGCCGACGAGATCGCGGACGACGGCGAAGCCGTTGCCCTCCACCACGCCCTGCACGGCGGCGCCGATGTCGCCGAGGCGGCCGCCGACCTGGCTGGCTCCGACTGCCGCGGCGAGCGACGCCTGGCACGTCCGCAGCAGCTCCTTCGTGCGCTCCGGCACGTCGCCGATGGCGATCGTGACGGCGGAGTCGCCGACGAAGCCCTGGCGCGTCACGCCGACGTCGATCGAGAGGATGTCGCCGTCCGCGAGCACGATGTCGTCGCTCGGGATGCCGTGGACGATCATCGTGTTCGGCGAGGCGCAGATCGAGCCGGGGAAGCCGCGGTAGCCCTTGAAGGTCGGGACGCCGCCGGCAGCGCGGATGTGCCGCTCGGCGAGCTGGTCGAGGTCGAGCGTCGACATGCCGGGGCGCGCGGACTCCGCGAGCAGGCCGAGCGTCTCCGCGACGATCGCCCCGGCCGCGGCCATGCGGTCGAGGTCGCGAGCCGACTTGCGGTGGATCACGCGGGCAGCGCCGCGTCGATCCGGGCGGCGACCTCGTCCGTGGAGCCGAGGCCGTCGATCACGACCTCGCGCACGCCGGCCTGCTGGTAGTGCTCGCGCACGGGCAGCGTCTGCGCGAGGTAGACGTTGCGGTAGCGGTTGCGCACGACGTCGGCCTCATCGTCGGCGCGGCGGATCAGCGGCAGCCCCTCGTCGTCGTCGATGCCGGGCGTCTTCGGCGGGTCGTAGACCTCGTGGTAGACGCGCCCGTTCTGCGCGGTCAGGCGGCCGGAGATGCGCGTGACGACCTCCTCCTCCGGCACGTCGAGCACGAGCACGCAGTCGAGTGGGCTCCCCCGCTCCGCGAGCATCGCGTCGAGCGCGTCGGCCTGCGCCACGTTGCGCGGGAAGCCGTCGAGCAGGAAGCCCGAGGCGGCATCGGCCTCGGCGAGGCGATCGCCGAGCATGCGCACGACGAGCTCGTCCGGAACGAGATCGCCCGCGTCCATGTAGCCCTTCGCCTCGACGCCGAGCGGCGTGCCGCCCTTGACGTTGGCGCGCAGGATGTCGCCGGTCGAGATGTGCGGGATCGCGAGGCGCTCCGCGAGACGCGGCGCCTGCGTGCCCTTGCCGGCTCCGGGCGGTCCGAAGATGAGGTACGCGCCGGGCACTACTTCAGGAAGCCCTCGTAGTGCCGCATCATCACCTGCGATTCCATCTGCCGCATGGTGTCGAGCGCCACGCCCACGACGATCAGGATCGACGTGCCGCCGAGCGCCTGGGCCACGGCCTGCGAGAAGCCGCCGTACTTGATGAAGATGGTCGGCGCGATCGCGATCGTGCCGAGGAACAGCGCGCCGGGCAGCGTCAGGCGCGTCATCACGCGGTCGAGGTACTGCGCGGTCGGGCGACCGGGACGAACGCCGGGGATGAACCCGCCGTTCTTCTTGAGGTTCTCGGCCTGCTCCGTCGGGTTGAACTGCACCGCGGTGTAGAAGAACGAGAACATCACGATCAGGCCGAACTCGAGGATCAGCGACGCCCATGAGGCGGGCGCGAACCAGTTCGCGAGGAAGTTCAGACCCGGCACGAGCTGGCCGATGGTCGGCGGCAGGAACAGCACGGCGACCGCGAAGATCACCGGGATCACGCCGGCCATGTTGACGCGCAGCGGCATGTACGTGGACCCGCCCGTGGTCATGCGGCGACCCACCATGCGCTTGGCGTACTGGATCGGGATGCGGCGCTGGCCCTCGTTGACGTACACGACGGCGACGATCACGGCGAGGACGATGATCGGCAGGCTGAGGCGCTGGAACGTGCCCGAGTTGGCCCACGCGCGGACGCCGACGGGCAGCGACGTGAGGATCGACGCGAAGATGATCAGCGACTGGCCGTTGCCGATGCCGCGCTGCGTGATCAGCTCACCCATCCACATCAGCAGCGTCGTACCGGCCGTCAGCGTGACGACGATCAGGATGAACGAGCGCGGCGTCAGGCTCGTCAGCGAGTTCGTGCCGCCGAGCACCGAGCCGTTGTGGAACAGGATCACGTAGCCGATCGACTGCAGCAGCGCGAGCGCGACGGTGAGGTAGCGCGTGTACTGCGTGATCTTCTTCTGCCCCGCCTCGCCCTCCTTCTGGAGCGCCTCGAGGCTCGGCACGACCACCGCCATCAGCTGCATGATGATCGACGCCGTGATGTACGGCATGATCCCGAGCGCGAAGAACGAGAGGTTCTTGAGCGCCTGGCCGGAGAACAGGTTGAGGTAGCCGAGGATCGTCGAGCCGGCGCCGCCCGCGAAGAGGTTCTGGACCTCCTTCGTGTTGACGCCCGGCGTCGGCAGCCACGAGCCCGCGCGGTACAGGAGCAGCATCGCAGCCGTGAACAGGATGCGATTGCGGAGCTCCTTGACCCGGAGGGCGTTGGCGACTGCGGCGAGCATGCTCCCAGCCTACCGGTCGCTACTCGGACTCGGCCGCGGCCGCGCGGTCGATCACGACGGCCTTGCCGCCGGCGGCCTCGATCTTCGCCTTGGCGGAGGCCGAGAACGCGTGCGCGTTGATCGTCAGCGCATGGCCGAGCTCGCCCTCGCCGAGGACCTTGACCGGATGCTTGACGCGGCTGAGGAGACCGGACTGCACGAGCAGCTCGGGCGTGACCTCGGTGCCGGCCGGGAACTTCTCGGCCAGCGCGCCGACGTTGACGATCTCCGTCTGGGTCCGGAACGGCCCCATCGGCATCGACTTCTTCATGTGCGGTCCGCGGAGCTTGCCGGTGCGCATGTACAGCGGCATCTGGCCGCCCTCGAAGCCGGGGCGCATGTTGTGGCTGCCCGAGCGGGCCTTCTGGCCCTTCTGGCCGCGACCGGCGGTCTTGCCGTTGCCGCTGCCGTTGCCGCGGCCCACGCGCTTGCGCGACTTCTGGGCGCCCGGCGCGGGCTTCAGGTTGCTGAGGGTGATGGGCTCGCTCACTTGGCGTCGACCTCCTCGATCTTGAGCAGGTAGCCGACCTGGTGGAGCATGCCCTGCAGGCTCGGCGAGTCCTGGTGGATCCGCGAGTGGCCGATGCGGCGCAGGCCGAGCGCGCGCAGCGTGCCGCGGTGCTCCTTCTGGACGCCGATCGACGACTTCACCTGGGTGACCTTGTAGCTCATGCGGTCACCTCGGCGGCTGCGGCGTCAGCGGTCTTCTTGCGGCTGGTGCCCTGCGGCAGGATCTCGTGGACCTGCTTGCCGCGGAGCGCCGCGACCTCCTCCGGGCGGCGGAGGCTGCGCAGGGCGACCTCGGCGGCACGGCAGAGATTGATCGGGTTCGACGTGCCGAGCGACTTCGCCAGCACGTCCTTGAGACCGGCCAGCTCGAGCACCGCGCGGACGCCGGCGCCGGCGATGACGCCGGTACCCTGCGAGGCGGGCTTGAGGAGGACCTTGCCGGCGCCGTAGACGCCGGTGATCTCATGCGTGATCGTGGTGTGGTGACGCGGGACCGTGAAGAGGTTCTTCTTCGCGTCCTCGATCGCCTTCTGGATCGCGACGGGGACCTCGTTGGCCTTGCCGTAGCCGACTCCGACCTGCTCGATCTCGTCGCCCACCACGACCAGCGCGGTGAAGCTGAAGCGACGGCCGCCCTTGACGACCTTCGCGACGCGGTTGATCTCGACGACGCGCTCGTGGAGCTCGCGGCCCTGGGCGTCCGTGCCTACGCGGCTAGCCATCAGAACTGCAGACCTCCCTCGCGCGCGCCTTCGGCGAGCGCCTTGACACGGCCGTGGTAGAGGTACCCACCACGGTCGAACACAACACTGCTGACACCGGCGGCCTTGGCGCGCTCGGCGATCAGGACGCCCGTGGCCTTCGCCTTGGCCGACTTGTCGCCGTCCTTGACGGCGCGCGAGTCGGCCGCCGCCAGGGTGTGGCCCTTGACGTCGTCGATGACCTGGACGTACACGTCCGAGTTCGAGCGGAACACGGCCAGGCGCGGACGCTCGGCGGTGCCGGTGATCTTGCCGCGAACGCGCCGATGGCGACGATCGCGAGCTTCCTTCGGAGTGATCTTGCTCATGCGCGCTTACCGACCTTCCGGGCGACGTGCTCGCCCGCGTAGCGAATGCCCTTGCCCTTGTACGGCTCCGGCGGACGCAGCTTGCGGATCTCGCTCGCGACCTGGCCGACGCGCTGCTTGTCGATGCCGCGGATGATGATCTGCGTGGGCTGCGGGACCTCGAACTCGATGCCCTCCGGCGCGTCGTACTTGACCGGATGGGAGTACCCGAGCGCGAGCTCCAGGTTCTTGCCCTGGGCGGCGCAGCGGTAGCCGACGCCCTGGATCTCGAGCTCCTTGACGTAGCCGTTCGAGACGCCCTCGACCATGTTGGCGATGAGGGTGCGGGTGAGGCCGTGGAGCGCGCGGTGGTTCGGGCGATCCGTGGGGCGCTCGATCGTGACCTCGCCCTCGCCGACGTTGACCTTCATGTCGGGGGAGATGTTCTGCTCGAGCGTGCCCTTGGGACCGGTGACGGTGACGCGCCCGGGGGCGACGTCGACGGTGACCCCGGCGGGGACGGTGATGATGCGGCGGCCGATGCGACTCATGGCGTTACCAGATGAAGCACAGCACTTCGCCGCCCACGCCGCGCTTGGCGGCGTCCGCGGCAGTGCAGATGCCGGTCGAGGTGGACATGATCGCGGTGCCGAGGCCGCCGAGGACGCGGGGCAGCCGGTCCTTGGGGGCGTACATGCGGCGACCGGGCTTCGAGACGCGCTTGAGCCCGTAGATCACGCGCTCGCGATTGCGGCCGTACTTCAGCTCGATCACGAGCAGGGGCTGCGGGGTGGCGGCCTCCTCGGACCAGGAGGCGATGTAGCCCTCCTCGTGGAGGATGCGCGCGATCTCGCGCTTGCTGCGGGAGGTGGGCATGATGACCTTGTCGTGCAGCGCCGTGTTGGCGTTGCGGATGCGGGTCAGCATGTCTGCGATGGGATCGTTGACCATGGTGCTACCAGCTCGACTTCGTCATTCCGGGGATCACGCCTTCGTGCGCGAGCTGCCGGAGGCAGATGCGGCACAGGCCGAACTTCTTGTAGACCGCGCGCGGGCGGCCGCACTTCTGGCAGCGCGAGTACGCGCGGACCTTGTACTTGGCCGGACGAGCGGCCTTCATGCGGAGAGCAGTCTTCGCCATATCGATCAGGCCTCTCGGAACGGCATGCCGAAGTGCTTGAGGAGCTCACGCGCCTCATCATCGGTTGCCGCGGTCGTGGTGATGGTGATGTCCATGCCCCGGACCTGATCGATCCGGTCGTAGTCGATCTCCGGGAAGATGATCTGCTCCCGGACGCCGAGCGAGTAGTTGCCGCGGCCGTCGAACGACTTGGCGCTGATGCCGCGGAAGTCGCGGATGCGAGGCAGCGCGACCGTCGTGAGGCGGTCGAGGAACTCGTACATCTGCTCGCCGCGCAGCGTGACCTTGCAGCCGATCGGCATGCCCTCGCGCAGCTTGAAGCCGGCGATGGACTTGCGGGCGAGCGTGATGATGGGCTTCTGGCCCGCGATCTGCGTCATCTGCTCGACGGCATGGTCGAGCGCCTTCGAGTCGGTCTTCGCGTCGGAGACGCCCATGTTCAGCGTGATCTTGACGAGCCTCGGCACCTGCATGGAGGACGAGTAGCCGAACTTCTCGATCAGCTGCGGCTTGATCTCGCGCTCGTAGCGCTCCTTCAGCCGCGGGATGTGGGTAGCGGTATCAGCCATTACTTGTCGATCTCCGTTCCGCACTGCTTGCAGACGCGGACCTTGGCGTCATCGGCCTTCTTGCCGATGCGCGTCGTCTTGTCGCACGACGGGCACACGAGCATGACGTTGGAGCGGCGCAGCGGCTGCTCCTGCTCGAAGATGCCGCCGGGGGCCATCTGCTGACCACCCGGGATCGGGCGGGGCTTCATGTGGCGCTTGGCCAGGTTGCGACCCTCGACGATCACGCGCTCCGAGCTCGGATCGGCCGACACGACCTTGCCGCGCTTGCCGCGGTCCTTGCCCGTGATGACCTCGATGGTATCGCCGGTCTTGATGCCGATTCCTGCCATCACAGCACCTCCGGGGCGAGCGAGACGATGCGCATGAAGTTCTTCTCGCGCAGCTCACGGGCGACGGGCCCGAAGATGCGCGTGCCGCGCGGGTTGCCGGCCGGGTCGATGATGACCGCGGCGTTGTCGTCGAAGCGGATGTTCGTGCCGTCGTCGCGGTGGTGCGCCTTGGTGGTGCGCACGACCACGGCGTGGACGACCTCGCCCTTCTTGACCGTGCCGTTCGGCGTGGCCTGCTTGACCGTGGCGACGATGATGTCGCCGACGGCCGCGTAGCGGCGATGCGAGCCGCCGCGGACGCGGATGCAGAGGATCTCGCGGGCGCCGGTGTTGTCGGCGACGCGGAGTCGGGATTCCTGCTGGATCACTTGGCCACCTCGACGATCTCGACCAGGCGCCACCGCTTCGTGCGGGACAGCGGGCGCGTCTCGACGACGCGGACGACGTCGCCGATGTTGGCGGCGTTCTGCTCGTCATGCGCGTGCAGCGACATCGAGCGGCGCATGATCTTCTTGTACTTCGGGTGCGCCTTGAGGACGTCGACGCGGACGGTGATCGTCTTCTCGCCCTTGTTGGACGTGACGACGCCACGGCGCTCGCGGCGCGTGCCCTGCTCGGCGTCGGCGGCCGGCGTGCGGACGTACGCGCCGCCACCGGACTCGCCGCGACGGCGCTTGCGCGCGGCAGCGGACTTCTTGCGCAGCTCGGCGCGCTCCTCGGCCGTCGTGCGGACACGGCGGGGACGATTCTTGCGCGGCGGGCGCTTCTTCTTCTCCTTGACCGGCTCGGGCTCGGCCTCGGGCTCGGCGTCGGCGGCCGGGGCCTCCTCAGCGGCAGCCTCCTCCGCAGCGGCCTCGGCGGCCGGCTCCTCAGCGGGAGCCTCCTCCGCGGCGGCCTCGGCGGGCGCAGCCTCCTCGGCGGCCGGAGCCTCCTCAGCGGGAGCGGCCTCCTCGGCGGGAGCCTCGTCGGCGACAGCCTCGTTCACGGGAGTCTCCTCCACGTCCGGGGTCTCGTTCTCGTCGCTCACGACGCTCCACCTTCCATCTTGTCGGCCAGCTCGCCCTGGATCGTCAGCAGGCGAGCGAGCTCGCGGCGGACGCCGGTCAGCTTGGACGTGTTCTCGAGCGCGCCCGTGGCGTGCTGGAAGCGCAGGTTGAACAGCTCCTGACGCGCCTCCGCCACCTTGCGGGCGATGTCGTCCGAGCTGAGCTCGCGGATCTCACTAGCCTTCAAAGAGATCACCTTCTCGGGTCACGAACTTGCACGGGATCGGCAGCTTCTGGGCGGCGAGCAGCATGGCCTCGCGAGCCAGGGGCTCGGGAACGCCGGCGAGCTCGAACATGATGCGACCCGGGCGCACGACGGCGACCCAGAACTCCGGCGAGCCCTTGCCCGAGCCCATGCGGGTCTCGGCGGGCTTCTTGGTGACCGGCTTGTCCGGGAAGATCGTGATCCAGACCTTGCCACCGCGCTTGATCTTGCGGGTCATGGCGATACGAGCGGCCTCGATCTGACGAGCGGTGATCCACCCCTCGCCCATCGCCTTCAGGCCGTACTCGCCGAACGTGACGCGGGCATGGCCCTTCGTCTCGCCCGTGCGGCGACCGCGATGGACGCGGCGGTGCTTGACGCGACGCGGCATCAGCATCAGGAATCACCCTCCTCGGCGGCGGGAGCCTCGTCGGCCGGCGCCTCGGCGGCGGGGGTCTCCTCGACCACCGTCTCCTCGACAACCGCCTCGGCGGGCGTCTCGACGACCGTCTCCTCGACGATGGCCTCGGCAACCGGGGTCTCCTCGACGATCGTCTCCTCGACGATGGTCTCCTCGACCGCGGGAGCCTCGGGCTTCGGACGCGCGCGGCGGCCGGCCGGAACCGACGGACCGCTCAGGCGCGGCTGGTTCGGCCCACCGGGGCCGCCACCCTGGCGCGGACGGCGCTCACCGCGCTCGCCGCCGCCACTGCGCTCGCCATCGCGACCCGGGGCGCCGCGGCGACCCTTCGGACGCGCGGGACCGAGCTCCTCGATGGCGCCCTTGGCGCCGCCCTTGCGACGGCGGGCGTCGACCTCGCCCAGACGCGTGGCGTTCTGGTCGTGGCCCTCGAAGCCCTCCGGCATGATCTCGCCCTTGTTGATCCAGACCTTGACGCCGATGCGGCCGTACGTGGTCTTGGCCTCGGCGAAGCCGTAGTCGATGTCGGCGCGCAGCGTCTGGAGCGGCACGCGGCCCTCCGAGTACTGCTCGGTGCGGCTCATCTCGCCGCCGCCGAGGCGGCCGCCGCACTTGATGCGGACGCCCTGGGCGCCGGAGCGCACGGCCGACTGCATCGAGCGCTTCATCGCGCGGCGGAAGGCGACGCGATTCTGCAGCTGCTCCGCGACGGACTGCGCCATCAGGCGCGCGTCCAGCTCGGGGCGCTTGATCTCGTTGATGTTGATCTGCACGGCACGGCCGGTGATCGCGTGGACCTCCTTGCGGAGGGCGTCGACCTCGACACCGGACTTGCCGATGACGATGCCCGGGCGGGCGGTGTAGATGTCGATCGTGATCTTCTGCGAGTCCTTGCGGATATGGATGTCCGACAGGCCCGCATGGCTCAGCTTGCTGTGGATGTGCTCCCGGATCTTGATGTCCTCACCCAGGTAGCGGGCGAACTCGCGATCGGAGCACCAGTTCGACTTCCAGTCGTGGATGATGCCGACGCGGAGGCCGCCAGGATGAACTTTCTGGCCCATGTCTAGCTCTTCTCCTCGTCGGTCTTCTCCGCGGCCGGCTTCTTGGCAGCGGGCTTCTTCGCGGTGGGCTTCTTCGCAGCGGGCTTCTTCTCCGCAGCGGCGTCGCCCTCGGCGGCCGGCTTCTTCGCGGCGGGCTTCTTCGCCGCCGGCTTCTTCGCGGTCGTCGCGTCAGCGGCGGCCTCGGTCTTCTTGGCGGCCGGCTTGCGCGCGGGCTTCTTCGGCGCCTCGGCGGCCGTGTCGTCCGCAGCCACCTCGGCGACGTCGAACGCGGCGGCCGCGTCAGTCGCGCCGTCGGACTTCTTCGACGCGGCGACGCGCTTGGCGCGGGCCGAGTCGGACGAGGCCTTCTTCGGTGCGGCCGTCTCGTCGCCACCCTCGATGATCGCGCCGCTCGTCAGCGAGCGGAGCAGGATCGTGATGTGCGACGTGCGCTTGTTGATGCGACTGGCACGGCCACGGGCGCGCGGCTTGAAGCGCTTGATCGTGACGCCCTCGTTGGCGAACGCCTCGTGCACGACGAGGTCGTCAGGCGAGAGGCCGTGGTTGACCTCGGCGTTCGTGACCGCGGAGCGGAGCACGAGCTCGATGTCCTTGGCGACGGCGCGCGGCGAGAACAGCAGCTGCTTGCGCGCGTCGATGACGTTGCGGCCGCGGATGTCCTCGAGCACGAGGCGCGCCTTGCGAGCGGAAGCACGGACGTGCTTCGCCTCAGCGCGGACCAGGCCCGTCTTGGCGTAGGAGAATCGCTCGGACGACATCAGCCGCGCCTCGACTGCTTGTCGGCGACATGACCGCGGTAGGTGCGCGTCGGCGCGAACTCGCCGAGCTTGTGGCCCACCATGGCCTCGGACACGAAGACGGGGACGTGCTTGCGCCCGTCGTGGACCGCGATCGTGTGACCGACCATCTCCGGGAAGATGGTGCTGGCACGCGACCAGGTCTTGAGCATCTTCTTCTCCTTGGCGGCGTTCTGTTCCTCGATGCGCTTGAGGAGACGCTCGTCCACGAAGGGGCCCTTCTTGGAGGATCGGGACATTTACTTCCTGCCCTTCCCACGGCGGCGGCCGCGGACGATATCAGCGGAGGAGGCCTTCTTCGGGTCGCGCGTGCGACGACCGAGCGTGGGCTTGCCCCACGGGGTCACCGGGTGCGAGCCCTTGCCCTTGCCCTCACCACCGCCATGCGGATGGTCAACGGGGTTCATCGCGGTGCCGCGGACGCCCGGGCGCTTGCCGGCCCAGCGAGCGCGACCGGCCTTGCCGCCGACCTCGTTCTCGTGCGTCGTGTTGCCGACCTGGCCGATCGTGGCGCGGCAGTGCGCCGACACGCGGCGGAGCTCGCCGGAGGGCAGGCGCAGCAGCGCCGTCTCGGCCTCCTTGGCGACCAGCTGCGCGCTCGTGCCGGCGGAGCGGCACATCTTCGCGCCCTGGCCGGGGCGGAGCTCGACGGCGTGCACCGTGGTGCCCGTCGGGATGTTGAGCAGCGGCAGCGCGTTGCCCGGCTTGATGTCGGCCTCGGGACCGGACGACACCATCGCGCCGACCTCGAGGTTGACGGGTGCCAGGATGTACGCCTTGGCGCCGTCCACGTAGTGGAGCAGCGCGATGCGCGCCGAGCGGTTCGGGTCGTACTCGACGGCGGCGACCTTCGCCGGCACGCCGTCCTTGAGCCGCTTGAAGTCGATGATGCGGTAGCGGCGCTTGTGACCGCCACCCTGATGGCGCGTCGTGATGCGGCCGTTGTTGTTGCGGCCGCCCTTGTTGTGGACCGGCGCGAGCAGGCTCTTCTCCGGCGTCGACTTCGTCACTTCGGCGAAGTCGGACACCGTCATGAAGCGGCGACCCGGCGAGGTCGGGCGGAACGAGCGGACGCCCATTATGCGACTCCCTCGAAGATCGGAATGGACTGGCCCTCGGCGAGCTTGACGATCGCCTTCTTGCCGCCCGGGCGCGTGCCCTTGAACATGCCGCGGCGCTTGGGCTTGGAGGGGACCTTGATCATGCGCACGTCGACGACGGTGACCTTGAAGATCTCCTCGACGGCCTGGCGGACCTGGGTCTTGTGCGCGTCAGGATGCACGTGGAACGTGTACTTGCCGTCCTCGGTCAGCGAGTAGCTCTTCTCGCTCACGACCGGGGCGAGCAGCACGGCGTGCGCTGCAGGGGTGGTCGACTTCATGCCGTCACCTCGTCCTTCTGCTTGGTGGCGTCGAGCGAGGCGGACAGCTCGTCGAGCGCCGTCGTGCTGATCAGCAGGCGACGGGCCCACAGGAGCTCGGTCAGGCCGACCTCGGTCGGGGTCAGGACGGCCGAGCGCGGGATGTTGCGGAACGACAGCGCCGCAGCCTCCTCCTCGGTGCCGACGACCACGACGAGCGGGGCGACGCTCCAGCCCTCGACCAGCTTGAGGGCGTCCTTCGTCTTGGGCGCGTCGAACGCGCCGGCCTCGAAGATGCCGAGCGAGCCGTTGCCGGCGTGCTGGCTCAGGCCCATGCAGCGGGCCTTCTTGTACGCCTTCTTGTTGACCTTGACCGCGTACGAGCGGGGCTGCGGGCCGAAGACCACGCCGCCGCCGGTGAACTGCGCGGCGCGCGTCGTGCCCTGGCGGGCGCGACCGGTGCCCTTCTGGCGGAACGGCTTGACGCGACCGCCGGCGACCATGCCGCGGGACTTCGTCGCGTGCGTGCCCTGGCGGCGGCCGGCGGCCTCCGCCTTGGCGACCTCGTGCAGCAGGCCCGGAGCGACCTCGACGCCGAAGACGGCATCGGGGAGGTTGACGGTGCCCTTGCCGCCGATGATGGGAGCAGTCAGAGCCATCAGTGCACGTCCTCTCGGATCTCGACGAGCGAGCCCTTCGGGCCCGGCACGGAGCCGGACACGAGGATCACGTTGCGGCTGGGATCCACGTCGATCACGGTGAGACCGCGCTGGGTGATGCGCTTGTTGCCCATCTGGCCCGCCATGCGCTTGCCCTTGAAGACACGCGACGGCCAGGCCGACTGGCCGATCGAGCCCGGGGCGCGCACGTTGTGCGAGCCGTGGGAGACCGGACCGCGGCTGAAGCCGTGGCGCTTGATCGTGCCCGCGAAGCCCTTGCCGACGCTCGTGCCGGAGATCTTGATGTGATCGCCCGGTCCGAACACGCCGACCGTGATGGCCTCGCCGATGTTCATGTCCGTGGTGCCGCGGAACTCCGTCAGGTGACGGTGCGGACCGACGCCGGCCTTCTTGAGATGGCCGGCCTCCGGCTTGGACAGGTCCTCGAGATCAACCGCCTGGTACGCGAGCTGGACACCGTCGTAGCCGTCGGCGTCCTGCGTGCGCACGCCGACGATCGGGCACGGGCCCGCCTCGATCACGGTCACGGGCAGCCGCGCCCCGTCCTCCGTGAAGAGCTGGGTCATGCCCAGCTTGCGTCCGATGATGGCTTTCATGGTTCTAGAGCTTGATCTCGATGTCGATGCCGGCGGGAAGGTCGAGGCGCATCAGCGAGTCGACCGTCTTCGGCGTGGGGCTATGGATGTCGATCAGCCGCTTGTGGGTGCGGATCTCGAAGTGCTCGCGGGAATCCTTGTCCTTGAAGGGCGACCGGATCACGCAGTAGACGTTCTTCTCGGTCGGCAGCGGCACCGGGCCGGACACGGTCGCGCCGGAGCGCACCGCCGTGTCGACGATGTCCTTTGCCGACCGGTCCAGCGTCTGGTGGTCGTAGCCCTTCAGGCGGATGCGGATTTTCTGCTCAGCCAAGGGGGTTACTTGATGATCTTCGTGACGACGCCGGCACCGACGGTGCGGCCGCCCTCGCGGATGGCGAAGCGGAGACCCTCGTCCATGGCGATCGGCTGGATCAGCTCGACCTTGATGGAGGTGCGGTCACCGGGGAGGCAGATGTCCGTGCCCTCGGGGAGGACGACGGCGCCGGTCACGTCCGTGGTGCGGAAGTAGAACTGCGGGCGGTAGCCGGACAGGAAGCGCGTGTGACGGCCACCCTCCTCCTTCGTGAGGACGTAGATGTCCGCCTCGAAGTCGGTGTGCGGGGTGATCGAACCGGGCTTCGCGAGGACCTGGCCGCGCTCGACGTCCTCGCGCTTGAGGCCGCGGAGGAGGCAGCCGGCGTTGTCGCCAGCCTCGCCGCGGTCGAGGTCCTTGTTGAACATCTCGACGCCCGTGACGGTGGTCTTCTGCGTGTCGGTCAGACCGACGACCTCGACCTCGTCGCCGACGTTGATGACGCCCTTCTCGATGCGGCCCGTGACGACGGTGCCGCGACCCGTGATCGTGAACACGTCCTCGATCGCCATCAGGAACGGCTTCTCGGTGTCGCGCTCCGGCTCCGGGATGTAGGAGTCGACGGCGTTCATCAGCTCGACGATCGACTCCGTCCACTTGGCGTCGCCCTCGAGCGCCTTCAGCGCCGAGACCTGCACGACCGGGATGTCATCACCCGGGAACTCGTAGGACGAGAGCAGCTCGCGGACCTCGAGCTCGACGAGCTCGAGCAGCTCCGGATCGTCGACCATGTCGGCCTTGTTGAGGGCGACGACGATGTAGGGGACGCCGACCTGGCGGGCGAGCAGGATGTGCTCGCGCGTCTGCGGCATCGGGCCGTCGGCGGCCGACACGACCAGGATCGCGCCGTCCATCTGCGCGGCACCCGTGATCATGTTCTTGATGTAGTCGGCATGGCCCGGGCAGTCGACGTGGGCGTAGTGACGGCCCTCGGTCTCGTACTCGACGTGCGCGGTGTTGATGGTGATGCCGCGCTCGCGCTCCTCGGGGGCGTTGTCGATCGAGGCGAAGTCGCGGGCGACACCGCCGCCCTTCTCCGCGAGGACCTTCGTGATCGCAGCCGTCAGCGTCGTCTTGCCATGGTCGATGTGGCCGATGGTGCCGACGTTGAGGTGGGGCTTGGTGCGCTCGAACTTCTGCTTGGACATCGTCTTCTCCGGGTCTCCAGGACTGTGGTGCTAAAGGGGGTTGGTAGTGGTTTGCGGGGTTGCGGGACTGGCCGACTAGGCCTTCGCCGTGATGGTCTCGGCGATGTTCTTGGGCACTTCCTCGTAGCGGAGGAACTGCATGGTGTACGTCGCGCGACCCTGCGAGAGGGAGCGGACGTCGGTCGCGTAGCCGAACATCTCGGCCAGCGGGACGCGAGCGGTGACGACCTGGGCGTTGCCGCGGGGCTCCATGCCCTCGACGCGGCCGCGGCGGCTGTTGAGGTCGCCGATGACGTCGCCCATGTACTCCTCGGGCGTGACGACCTCGACGGCGAAGATCGGCTCGAGCAGCGCGGAGTCGCCCTTGCGGAGGCCCTCCTTGACCGCCATCGAGCCGGCGATCTTGAACGCCATCTCGGACGAGTCGACGTCGTGGTAGCTGCCGTCGACCAGCGCGACCTTGACGTCGACGACCGGGAAGCCGGCGATGACGCCCGAATCGAGCGCCTCCTTGGCTCCCTCGCCGACGGCCTTGTGGTACTCCTTCGGCACGACGCCGCCGACGATCTCGGACACGAACGAGAAGCCCTCGCCCGGCTCGGTCGGCTCGACGCGGAGCCAGACGTCGCCGTACTGGCCGCGGCCGCCCGACTGGCGGACGAACTTGCCCTGGATCTTCTCGACGGGCTTGCGGATCGTCTCGCGGTAGGCGACCTGCGGCTTGCCGACGTTGGCGTCGACGGAGAACTCGCGCATCAGGCGGTCCACGATGATCTCGAGGTGCAGCTCGCCCATGCCGGCGATCAGCGTCTGGCCCGTCTCCTCGTCCGTCTTGACGCGGAAGGTCGGGTCCTCCTCGGAGAGGCGCTGGAGGGCGTTGGCGAGCTTGTCCTGGTCGGCCTTCGTCTTCGGCTCGACGGCCACCTCGATGACCGGCTCGGGGAAGTCGATCGACTCGAGCAGGATCGGCTGCTTCTCATCGCACAGCGTGTCACCGGTGGTCGTGGCCTTGAGGCCCACGCCCGCCGCGATCTCGCCGGCGCCGATCTCCTCGCGCTCCTCGCGATGGTTGGCGTGCATCTGGAGGATGCGGCCGATGCGCTCCTTCTTGTCCGTCGACGCGTTGTAGACGGCCGAGCCGGCGCTGAGCTGGCCCGAGTAGACGCGGAAGTACGTGAGCTTGCCGACGAACGGGTCGCTCATGACCTTGAACGCGAGCGCGGAGAACGGCGCGGTCAGCGTGGCCTCGCGCGTCTCGGTCTCGCCCGTGCGCGGGACGGTGCCCTCGACCGGCGGGACGTCGAGCGGGCTCGGCAGGTACGCGATCACGGCGTCGAGCATCTGCTGGACGCCCTTGTTCTTGAACGCGGTGCCGCAGAGCAGCGGCGTGATCGAGAGGTCGAGCGTGGCGGCGCGGATCGCGGCGACGAGGTCGGCCTCGTCGATCGGCTGATCCTCGAGGAACGCCATCATGATGTCCTCGTTGTGGTCCGCGACGGCCTCGACGAGCGTGTGGCGGGCCAGCTCGGCCTCGGCCAGCAGGTCGCCCTCGGGGTCGGACTCGCTCCAGGACAGGCCCTTCTCGTCCTGGTCGAAGATGATCGCCTTCATGCGGACGAGGTCGACGACGCCCTGGAAGTTGTCCTCGGCGCCGATCGGGATCTGGATCGGCACCGGGTTGGCGCCGAGGCGATCGATGATCGTCGACTTGACGTACTCGAAGTCGGCGCCGATGCGGTCCATCTTGTTGACGAACGCGATGCGCGGCACGGCGTACTTGTCGGCCTGACGCCACACCGTCTCGGACTGCGGCTGGACGCCGGCGACCGAGTCGAACACGGCGACGGCGCCGTCGAGGACGCGCAGCGAGCGCTCCACCTCGACGGTGAAGTCCACGTGCCCGGGTGTATCGATGATGTTGATGCGATGACCGCTCCACAGCGCCGTCGTGGCCGCCGAGGTGATCGTGATGCCGCGCTCCTGCTCCTGGACCATCCAGTCCATCGTCGCGCCGCCCTCATGGACCTCGCCCAGCTTGTGGGTGCGGCCCGTGTAGAAGAGGATGCGCTCCGTGACGGTCGTCTTGCCCGCGTCGATGTGGGCCATGATGCCGATGTTGCGGTACAGATCGAGCTGATCCGCGCGCGGCGAGGTCGAGGAGGTCTGGGTCTCGATGACGGTGCTCATATGCGTTACCAGCGGTAGTGCGCGAAGGCCTTGTTCGCCTGCGCCATTCGGTAGATGTCGTCCTTGCGCTTGAAGGCGCCGCCCTGCTGGTTCGTCGCGTCGAGGATCTCGGCGGCGAGGCGCTCGTCCGAGCCGCGCTCGCGGCGCTGACGGGCGAACGTCACGAGCCAGCGGACCGCCAGCGTGCGGGCGCGGCGCGTGGGCACCTCGACCGGGACCTGGTAGTTCGCACCGCCGACGCGGCGGCTGCGGGTCTCGAGGACCGGCGTGACGGACTTGATCGCCTGCTCGAGGACCTCGACGGGCTCGCGGCCGGACTTCTCGCCGACGATCGTGAGGGCGCCGTAGACGATGCGCTCGGCGGTCGAGCGCTTGCCGTCCAGCATGACCTTGTTGATCACCTGCGTGACCAGGGTCGAGCCGTAGACCGGATCGGGAATCAGCTCGCGGGGGGTGATATCAGCGCGACGGGGCATTAGCTCTTCTTCGCTCCATACTTCGAGCGGGCCTGCTTGCGGTCGGCGACGCCGGACGTGTCCAGCGCGGCGCGGATGACCTTGTAGCGGACGCCCGGGAGGTCCTTGACGCGGCCGCCGCGGATCAGCACGACGCTGTGCTCCTGCAGGTTGTGGCCGACGCCGGGGATGTAGGCGGTGACTTCCATGCCATTCGAGAGGCGGACGCGGGCGACCTTGCGCAGAGCCGAGTTCGGCTTCTTCGGGGTCGTCGTGTAGACGCGCGTGCAGACGCCGCGCTTCTGCGGGGCGCCCTTCAGCGCCGGGGTCTTCGTCTTGGCCGTCTCGGGGGTTCGCGGCTTGCGAACCAGCTGGTTGATCGTGGGCATGGACTCCGAAGTCCGCTTTCCGTTGGGCGCCCGTGGGCGCACGTTGACATGCACGGCCGAAGCCGCAGCCCGGGGACTCTACGGCATCTGGCCGAAAGCGCCAAACGAGAACCGTCACCCCTGAGGGGCCGGGTTCCCGCTTGGGTCCTGGGTGGGTGCGCTCCGGCGCTGCCGGAGGGCGTAGGCGAGGTGTACAGAT
>CAWUMZ010000019.1:0-20355 GCA_963923625.1 uncultured bacterium
GATCCCACGATCGCCTCGTGACGCAAAGGGGCCAGACCCCTATGCGTCACTCCAATCGCATAGAGGATCCCACGACCGCCTCGTGACGCAGAGGGGTCTGGCCCCTTTGCGTCACGAGGCTCGCGCGATCGCGGTTGTCTCCGCGCGCCCTCAGCTGTAATCTGCAACCACGGTTGCAAGTTGAGATGAGGACTCCGTGCTGAAGAACGAGATGCCCCGCTACGAGCCGCTGTCGGACGACGCGCTCTCGACGATCCACGCCGGCTGGAAGCGGCTCGGCAAGGAGGTCGGCGTCCAGTTCGACAACGAGCACGCGCTGCAGCTGTTCCGCGAGGCCGGCCAGACCGTCGATGACGACGGCACCGTGCGCTTCGACCCCGATTTCCTCCTCGCGCAGGCGGCGAAGGCGCCGGCCGAATTCGAGATGATCGCGCGCGATCCCGCACGCAACCTGCACATCGGCGGCGACAGCATGATCTTCTGCGCCGTGCAGGGGCCGCCCTTCGTGCGGCGGGGAGACGAGCGCCGCGACGGCACGATGGCCGATTTCGACGACCTGCTCCGCCTCGTGCAGCTGACGGACAACCTCGACACGCCCGGCCGCAACGTCCTCGAGCCGAACGACGTGCCGCTCGACTCGCGCCACCTGCTGCGCGTGCTGTCGATGATCCGCCTCACCGACCGCGTGTGGGCGGGCGAGCCATCGAGCGGCGAGGCCGCCGCCGACTGCCTGCACATGGCCGAGCTCGTCCACGGCAGCGCCGTGATGCAGGGTGAGGCGCCCGTGATCTTCGCCAACTGCAACGTCAACTCGCCGCTGCGCTTCGACGCGCGCATGCTCGACGGCATCCTCAACTACGGCGCTGCCGGCCAGGCGATCATCATCACGCCGTTCCTTCTGATGGGCGCGATGGCACCGGTGTCCACGCCCGCCGCGCTCGTGCAGCAGACGCTCGAGAGCCTCGCGGGCGTCGCGCTCGTGCAGCTCGTCCGCCCGGGCACGCCTTGCGTGATGGGCTCGTTCCTCTCCTCAACGGACATGAAGACCGGCTCCCCCGCCTTCGGCGGCCCCGAGTCGGCGTTCGGGCTGTACGCGTCGGGCCAGATCGCCCGCGACCTGCAGCTGCCGTGGCGCTCGGGCGGCGGCACGCTCACCTCCAGCCCGCTGCCCGACTACCAGGCGGGCTACGAGGCGATGAACACGCTGCTCTCGGCGTTCCTCGCCGGCGCCAACGTGTGCTGGCAGTCGGCCGGCTGGATGGAGGGCGGGCTCGTCACGAGCTTCGAGAAGTTCATCGCCGACACGGAGATCCTCGACCTGCTGATCCACCAGTTCACCAAGGTCGAGCTGACCGAGGCCGACCTCGCCTTCGACGCGCACGTCGAGGCCGGCCACGGCGGGCACTTCTTCGGCACGCAGCACACGCTCGAGCGCTTTCGCGACTGCTTCTGGCGGCCGACGATCGCGTCCACGGAGAACAACGACCGCTGGACGAAGGGCGGCAGCATGGACCACGCCGAGCGGGCATCGCGACGCTGGCGGGAGCTGCTCGAGACGTACGAGCGCCCCGTGCTCGATCCGGGCGTCGAGGAGGCGCTGATCGAATTCGTCCAGCGCCGGGCCGCGGAGAACGGCGACGCGATCGAGGTGCCGGCATGAACCCGGGCAACGCCGCGCTGGGTCGCGGCCTCGACGTCCTCGTCGCGCTCGCCGAGCCGACTGCCGTGCGCGACGGTCTCGGCGTATCGCGCCTCGCCGCGCTGCTCGGCGCGGATAAGAGCCAGCTGTCGCGCACGCTGGCGGTGCTCGACGAGCGCGGCTTCGTGGCGCGCGATCCCGAGACGCTCGCGTACCGCCTCGGCTGGCAGGTCTTCTCCCTCGCCGCTCTGGCCGGTGACGCGCCGCTGATCAGCGCCGCCCGCCCCGTGCTGCTCGCCCTCGTGGCCAAGCTCGGGGAGAGCGCGCACCTGTCCGTCCGCCAGGGCGACCAGGTGCTGACCCTCGCGACTGAGTCGCCCGCCGTCGCCATCCACGCGCCGGGACGCATCGGCGGCCTGACGCCGCTCGCCACCACCTCGGCCGGACGGGTGCTCGCGACGGGGCTGTCGGACGACGAGCTCGACGCAGCCGGGCTAGGCGATGTCACCGCGGCGATCGCGGATGCCCGGGAGCACGGCTTCGCGATCGTCCGCGAGGAGTTCGAACCCGGGCTGGTCTCCGTCGCCGCACCCATCCACGACGCGGCCGGGCGCGTGATCGCCGCCGTCAACGTCTCGGCGCCGGGCTTCCGCTTCGGCGACCGGCTGGAAGATGCCGCGCCGACGGTCGTGCGCGCCGCCACGGAGATCGGCGCGTCGATCGGCCTCGCCGCTCGCGCGTGAGCCGCGCAGGCGACACCGCTACGCTCCATCCGACTCTGGGGCGTCGCCAAGTGGCAAGGCAGCGGGTTTTGGTCCCGCCATCGCAGGTTCGAATCCTGCCGCCCCAGCCTTCGCCCGGCTGCAGCCACGCTACGGTGCCGCCGTGAGCGCCCACGCCGACTCCTCGCGCCGACCCGGCCTCACGCTCTTCATCCTCGCCGTTGCCGCGATCTCGTACGTGCTCCAGCAGACGCTCGTCGTGCCGGCACTGCCGACGATCGAGCGCGACCTGCACACGACGAACACCTGGGGCACCTGGGTCTTCACCGGCTTCCTGCTGACGAGCGCGATCGCCACGCCGCTGCTCGGCAAGCTCGGCGACATGCACGGCAAGAAGCGGCTGCTGATGATCGCGATGGCGATCTTCATCGTCGGCACCGTAGCCGCCGCCCTGTCGACGTCGATCGCGATGCTGATCGTGGCGCGTGCGCTGCAGGGCGCGGCGGGGGCGATCTTCCCGCTGTCGTTCGGCATCATCCGCGACGAGTTCCCGCCGGAGAAGGTCGGCACCGGCCTCGGCACGCTGTCGGCGACGTTCGGCGTCGGCGGCGGCGTCGGCCTCGTGCTGAGCGGCGTGATCCTGCAGAACCTTCACTGGAGCTGGCTGTTCTGGATCGGCGCCTTCCCGATCGTGATCGCCCTGATCCTCGTGTGGCGGATCATCCCGGAGTCGCCGATCCGGCGGCCGGCGAAGCTCGACGTGCCCGGCGCGGTCCTGCTCTCGCTCGGCCTGGCGACGCTGCTCGTGGCGCTCAGCGAGGGCGAGAAGTGGGGCTGGACGAGCGCGGCGACGCTCGGCATGTTCGCCGCCGCGATCGCCGCCTTCACGGTCTGGATCGTCGTCGAGCTGCGCCTCGACGAGCCGCTCGTCGACATCGCGCTGATGCGCAACCGCGCCGTGCTGTGGACCAACATCGCCGCGCTGATCGCGGGGTTCTCGATGTTCGGCACGTTCCTGCTCGTCCCGACGTTCGTCCAGATGGGAGCGAACATGCCGGCCGAGATGGCGGCGATGCTCGACTACGGCTTCGGCGCGAGCGTCATCCAGGCTGGCCTGTACCTCCTCCCCGCCTCGCTGATGATCATGATCGTCGGCCCGTTCGTCGGGCGCATCGAGCCGCACGTGGGCGCGCGCATCCTCGTGATGGCCGGGATGATCGTGCTCGGCATCGGCGGCCTGCTCCTCGCCGTCGCGCACACGCAGAGCTGGCAGATCATCATCGCGATGACGCTCGTCGGCACGGGCGTGGGCCTCGTCTACGCAATGCTGGCGAAGCTGATCATCGACGCCGTCGAGCCGGGCGTGACGGGCATCGCGATGGGCATGAACACCGTCATGCGCACCGTCGGCGGCGTCATCGGCGGCCAGGTCGGCGCGGCGATCATCAGCGTCTACGCGATTCCCGGGACCAACGGGCTGCTGCCCGCCGAGCGGGGGTTCACCACCGTCTTCGCGATCGCCGGCATCACCGCGGTCGTCGGCGCGTTCTGCTGCCTGCTGATCCCCCGCGCCAAGCCGCACCGCGTCGTGTACACCGACGTCGTCGGCGAGTAGCACCCCCCGTCGCGAGCACCGGCACCCGAGTAGGATCGGGCCATGCCCATCTCCCACGCCTCCGTCCTGATCGTGCCCGTCTCCGACCAGGATCGCGCACTCGCCTTCTACCGCGACGTCGTCGGCTTCTCGGTCTTCGCCGACAACCAGGTCGCCCCGACCATGCGCTGGATCCACCTGCGCGCGCCGCAGGGCGGCCTCGACCTGGCGCTGGGCGACTGGCTCGACGTTCCGGCCGGCTCGATCGGCGGTCTGTTCCTCGACGTCGATGACATCGAGGCCGTCAGCGCCGAACTCGAGGCGCGCGGCGTGGAGTTCGCCGGCGGCATCGACGACACGCCGTTCGGCAAATTCCACCCCTTCGTCGATCCCGACGGCAACCAGCTCATCCTGCATCAGGCCGCACCCGGCCTGATGGACTAGCGGCCGCGGGCGAGCAGCGCCCGCACGGCGACCGCGGCCTCGGCGTTGTCGACGAATACCCCGTCGACGCCGAGGCGCAGGAAGTCGCGAAGCTCCGTCGCCTCGTCGCCGTGCACCTGCGGGTAGAGCGGGTCGAGCGGATCGCCGCGTCGCAGCCCCGCCGGCAGGAAGGCATTCTCGGGCCGGAACGTCCAGGGGATGACGAGGAGGCCGGCGCGATGCGCATCGCGCACCAGCGTGGTCGGCGCGTCGAGCGCATCCGTCGCGGGGTCGCGCGGGATGGCCAGGCCCTTGTCCGGGCCGATCCCGTCGGCGTAGCGCGCAATGCCCTGCAGACCCGCCGGCGTGATCATGTCGGCATAGGTCCTGCGACTGCCGGCGGCAACGAGATCGGCCGGAGCCCCGGTCGCCTCGACGAGCTGCAGCAGGCGCACCGGCGTCATCCGCCGCAGGCGACGGAGATTGCCGACCTCGAACGACTGGATGATCACGGGCGCATCGCGGCGGTTGAGGCCATTGCGACGCAGCGCGGAGACGAGCGGCCCCTCGAGCGGCAGGCCGATCGAGCGGAAGTACGACGGGTGCTTCGTCTCAGGCGCGATGCCGACGTGGGCGCCCCGGGCCAGATCGATCACCTGCTGGAACGTCACGATCCGGTAGCGGCCGTTCATCGCCGTGTTCGCCGGACGGATGTCGGGCAGGCGCTCAACGGCGCGCAGCGTCTCCAGCTCGGCGAGGGTGAAGTCCTCGACGAACCACCCCGTCTCGGTCTGCCCGTCGACGACCTTCGTCGTGCGGCGATCCGCGAACTCGGGGTGCTGCGCGACGTCGGTCGTCGACGTGATGTCGTTCTCGTGCCGGACGACGAGCACGTGGTCCCTCGTCGACACGAGGTCGGGCTCGATGAAGTCGGCGCCCTGCGCGATCGCGAGGCGATAGGAGGCCAGCGTGTGCTCGGGACGGTACGCGGGTGCACCGCGGTGGCCGATCACGATCGGCGTCGCGTGGTCGAGGGTCGGCGGGCGCCACCGTGGCGCGGCGAACGCGGCCGGAGCCGTGGCGAGCAGCAGGAGCAGGGCGCTGCCGAGGATCAGGTGGCGATGTCGCACGGGCGGAGTATCCCATCCCGTTCGTCGCCGGTGGCGACTACCGGCGAGCGAAATCCTGGCCGTAGGCGGCGCCGTCGGCGCCGGGGAACACGCCCTCGGCGAGGAAGCGCCGGTGGCAGCGGTCGAGCGCGACGGGGTCGATCTCGACGCCGAGGCCCGGGCCGGTCGGCACGCTGACGACGCCGCCCCTCGGCACGTGCGGGCCGCCGACGATGACGTCGTCGCCGTACCAGCGGAAGAGCGTCTGGCTGGCGTCGTCGATCCAGTCGACCGCCGCCGTCACGTGCAGGTAGGCGGTGCTGGCGATGCCCGTCTCGCCGGAGTGGAAGCGGAAGCCGATGCCGGCGGCCTGGCAGGCGCGGACGAACTCGATCGTGCGCCGAATCCCTCCCAGCTCGTTGAGATTGGTGACGATCACGTCGGGCACGCCGAGCGCCTTGGCGAGCGGCAGGTCGATCGTGTGCGTCGAGAACGGCCGGGTCGTGACGTCGCGGATCGCGGCGAGGTCCTCGTAGCCCTCGACGGGCTCCTCCCACTGATCGACGCCGAACTCCTCGAAGCGCGGGATCAGCTCGCGCGCGGTTGGCACCAGCCAGCCGCCGTTGCAGTCGAGGCGCAGCGGTCGGTCGCCGATCGCGGCGCGTATCTCGCGCACCATGATCAGCTCGTCCTCGACGCCGACCGTGCCGACCTTGCCCTCGAAGATCGTGCCGCCGAACTCCTCGAGCAGCCGGGCGCACTCGCGCGCGACCTCGAGCGGCGTCGACTCGCCCGGATGGCCAGGACCCGGGAAGCGGTACGAGAAGTACTCCGTCAGCGGGATCTCCGTGCGCACCGCGCCGCCGAGCAGATCGTGGAGCGGCCGCCTCTCGAGCTTGCCGCGGATGTCCCACAGCGCCACCTCGATGGCGCCGAACGAGCGCTTCGCGCCGAGGACGTCGGCCCACGGCGAGTACGCGTAGCCGGGCACGATCGCCGCCTCGACCGCATCGAGGTCGAGCGGATCGAGGCCGATCAGGCGTGGCGCGAGCGCCATGATCGCCGCGCTGCGGTCGCCATCGGCCGCCTCGCCCCAGCCCGTCAGCCCGTCGTCGGTCGTCACCTCGACGAGCGTCTTGGTGAGGCTCGCGATCGAGCCGTAGCTGAACCGATAGGGCGCGACGAACGGGATGTTGACCGGGATCGCGCGAATCGAGCGGATCTGCATGGCGGCAGTCTCCCATAGGCGCAGGACCGCCGAAGCCGCGTATTTTCGCAAAATACCTAGGTTGTACCTATGCTTCTACGCGTTTACGGTTCGCCCATGCCGCACTTCCGTCTCACCACCATCCTCGCCCTCACGCTCGCCCTCTGCGCCGCCGCGCCCACGGCCGCCTCGGCGACCACGGTCTACGCCGCGTCGTCGCTGTCGAAGGTGCTGCCGACGATCGCCCCCGGCAACCGCTTCAGCTTCGCCGGCTCCGACACGCTCGCGTTCCAGATCGAGCAGGGAGCGCCGGCCGACGTCTTCCTGTCGGCCGCGCCGCTGTACGCCGAGCGCCTGCACGCGGAGGGACGATGCGGCACGCCCGTCGTCTTCGCCCTCAACACCCTGACGTTCGTCACGCCGGCTGCGAACCCCGCGGGCATCACCCGCGTCCAGCAGCTCGGCAGGCCCGGTGGCTATCGCCTCGCCGTCGGCGGCAGGAACGTCCCGCTCGGCATCTACACGCGCACCCTGCTGGGCAAGCTCGGGCTCGGGCGCGCACTGCAGGGCAACACCGTCAGCCAGTACCAGAAGGCGACGGACGTCGCGAGCACGATCGCGCTCGGCTCGGCCGACGCCGGCTTCGTCTACACGACGGATTGGTACGCGAATCCGACCCGGCTCCTCGCGATCCCCGTGCCGGCCAGCGCACAGCCGCTGATCCGCTACGAGGCCTGCGTCGTCACGCGCGACGGCGCCGACACCGCCGGCGCCAGGACCGTCATCGCGCGGCTGCTCAGCCTGACCGGACGCCAGGCGCTGTTCAACGCGCACTTCGGACTGCCGCCCAAGTCGTGAGCATCCGCACCGGCATCTTCCTCGCCATGCTGGTGCTCGCCGTCGTCGCGACGCTCCTCTTCCTGCTGGCGCCGATCGCCGCGCTGCTCCTGCAGGTGCCGCTGCGGGACCTGCCGGGCCTCCTCCGCGAGACCGCCGTCACCTCCGCCCTGCTGGTGTCGCTCAAGACGAACCTGATCGCCAACGTGATCATCCTGGTCGTCGGGACGCCCGCGGCGTACCTGCTCGCGCTCGGGCGCTTCCGCGGACGCCCTGCCCTGCTGACGCTGCTCGAGCTCCCTCTCGTGCTGCCGCCCGCGGTCGCCGGCATCGCGTTGCTGACGGCGTTCGGCGCGTTCGGGCTCTTCGGATCGGCCCTCGCCAGCGTCGGCGTGTTCCTGCCCTTCACCCAGGCCGCGGTCGTGATCGCCGTGACGTTCGTCGCCGGCCCGTACTACGTGCGCGCCGCCGTCGCCGCCTTCGCCACCGTCGATCGCGACCAGCTCGATGCCGCACGCGACCTCGGCGCCGGCGAGGGGACGGTCTTCCGCCGCATCGCGCTGCCGCTGGCCGCCGACGGCCTGCGCGCCGGGTGGGCGCTCGCCTTCGCGCGCGGGATCGGCGAGTTCGGCGCGACGCTGCTGTTCGCCGGCAGCGTGGAGCGGATCACGGAGACGCTCCCCCTCGCCGTGTACGCGCAGCTCGACGTCAACCTCGACTCCGCCGTCGCCGTCGGCATCCTGCTGCTCGCGATCAGCGGCGGCGTGCTCCTCGTCGCGAAGCTGCCGCCGCTGTGGAGCCCCGGCGCGCCCTCGCGCTCGACGCCCGCGGGTGGCTGGTAGCCTCGGCGCATGGGCGAGCAGATCCGCATCGGGCAGGCCGCGAGCATCCTCGGCGTCAGCGTCGACACGCTGCGGCGCTGGGAGGCCGACGGGCGCGTGACGTTCCAGCGTTCGAGCGGCGGCCAGCGCACGATCGATGCGGCCGACGTGCGCGATCTGCTCCGCGAGCGCGCACCGCAGACCGGCGTGTCGGCGCGCAACCAGCTCGAGGGCACGGTCGTCTCGGTCGAGACCGACGGCCTGATGGCGAAGGTCGAGCTCGCGTGCGGCCCGTACCGGATGGTCTCGATCATCACCCGCGAGGCCGTCGAGGAGCTCGGACTCAAGGCGGGCGATACCGCCACGGCGATCGTCAAGTCGACGAACGTCGAGATCCGGCGCTAGAGCCTCCACGGTGACGCAAAGGGGCCAGACCCCTTTGCGTCATGACATCGCCGTTCAAAGACATCGCTTGCGTGACGCAAAGGGGTCTGGCCCCTTTGCGTCACCGCGCGGGCCTGAGACCGACCCAGGTGGGATCGGCACGGAAGTCGAACAGGAGCGACTCGTCGAGGCGCGGCGGAGCTGCGCCGACGCCGCCGTCCGGCAGCACGACGCGATGCAGGCGCAGCGAGTCGTAGTGCAGCGGCGAGCGGTCGACCGCCGTGCGGTGCAGCGCCTCGTGGTTGAGGGCGTCGATCGCCGCTCGGTCGCGGAACACGACGAGGTTCCCCCACTGGCTGGTGCCGTCGTCCTGCGGCCACTCGACGTTGTAGTACGCGAGCAGCCCCGGGTAGCGCTCGAGGCGCCGCATCATCTCGGCCTCGACCACGTTGATCGGCTCGTGGTCGACGTCGAGCGCCTGGCCGAAGAAGCCGACGCCGACCGCCGGCGCCGTGGTCCGCAGAGCCTCCCAGTCGGGCACGACGAGCCAGTGGATCGCCCCCGCCGCATCCGTCCAGCGCCCGTCCGACCCGCCGTCGGCGGCGTGGGCGACGAGGCTCGCGTGGAGCCGGGCGAGGATCGCGATGTCCGCGTCGGACAGTCCGGGCTCGGTGAATGGTCGCGTCGGATCCCCCGTCTGCGGCGGCAGCGTGGTGGTCGGAGTGGCCATGTCGCCGAGGATATCGCCGTGCATCGCGCACCTGCAACGCCGCGCGGAGGCCTCTACGATCACCGCATGTCCACTCGCACCGACGACGCCGCGCGCGCACTCCTCGCCCTCCGCACCGAGGGCGGCGACGCCCTGCTCGATCCCTCGATCGCTCCGCGCGATTTGGCCGAGGGCTACGCCACGCACCTCGCGCTGCTCGAGCTGCTGACCGACAGCGGCGCCGGCCCGCAGATCGGCTGGAAGGTCGGCTTCACGAACGACGCAGCGCAGGCGCGCCACGGCTCGGACGGTCCCGTGTTCGCCGGGCTGCTCGGCGGAAACTCGTACGTCGGCGAGGCCGAGCTCGCGAGCCCGGGCGGCAATGGCCTCGGCATCGAGGCCGAGCTGGCCGTCCGTCTCGGCGAGGCGATCTCGGGACCGATCTCGCGCGAGGAGGCAGCCGCCGCGATCGATGCCGTCGCAATCGCCTTCGAGATCGTCGAGCCGCGCTGCAAGGTCGACGACGCGGGCCTGCCCACGCTGATCGCCGACGGCACCCAGCAGTACGGCACGATCCTCGGCACGTGGAATGCGGATTACGATCCGCTCACGCTCGATCAGGCCGACGTCAAGCTGCAGGTGGATGGGTTCACCGACGGCTTCATGGGCGCCACCGAGGTGCTCGGGCACCCGCTCAACGCCATCACGTGGCTGAGTGAGGCGACGGCGCAGTACGGCGTGCAGCTGCAGGCCGGCGACATCATCATGACCGGCGCGATCATCCCGGCCAAGGCGCTCGAATCGGGGCAGATGGCCGAGCTCGCCAGCGACGGCCTCGGCGACATCCGCGTCTGGGTCGACTGAGCCAGCTGGGCCAGGCCCCTCCGATTCACCCGATCAAGGCAGCAGCACCGGCACCGCGCCGGCCGCCCAGGCGCGCGCGAGGTTGCGGTCCGTCCACTGCTCCTGCTCCTCGGCGAATGTCGTGAACGGCTCGTCCCACGCCTGCGCCGCGGCGCGGCAGGCGCCGGCCAGCGATAGCTCGCCGGTGTGACCCTGCGTCGTGACGAGGCCCGTCAATGCGCGCCAGGCGCCCATCGGCTGGCGCTCCACGAGGTGGCGCAGCGGGCGAGCGCCGCGGCCGCCGAGGATACCGGCGTGGGCGATGCCGAGCCCGTTGCGCGACAGCGCGACGGCCGCGCTCTGGGCGTGTTCGGCGAGACGCGCCTCGACCAGCACCAGCGTGCCCTTCGGCGCGAGCGCCGCGGCGATCTGATCGATCCCCTCCCCCGTCTCGTCGTCGCCCGCGCGGAACTGCTCGAGCAGGCCGGACAGCACGAGGACGACGGGGAAGCGCTCGTCCCACGCGGCGAGATCCGCGTACGCACCCGCGCGCAGCTCGAGATCGACGGCACCCGTGTCGCGCATGCGGTCGTAGCCGGCGGCGATCGCGCCCTCGGCGAGGTCCACGCCGACGAAGTGGCGCTTCGGATGCCGGGACGACAGCCACGCCTCGAGATAGCCGGCGTTGCAGCCGCACGACAGCACCGGGCCGGGCGGCAGGACGCGCAGCAGCGCGTCGGCCCAGACGCCGATCGTCAGCACCTCGACCCAGACGCGCGAGAGGTCCACGCCGATCAGATCGCGCCATCCGCCGGCGGCCAGCGCGTCGCCGACCGCGCCCTCGCTCTCGGGGATCGGACGGTCGTAGCGCCGGCGGATCGCCTCGCGCCAGACGGGATCGTCGCCGCCGCTCTCGGCCTCGCGCTCGAAGCGCAGGCGATCGCCGCGCAGGGCGCGCAGCAGCACGGGGTCGAGGTCGGACTCGGCCGCCAGCGGACGGGCGCCCCAGACATCGCCGAGGTACGCGGCGAGCGCGTCGACCGCGCTCGGGTCGATCGCCGGGCGCCTCATGCGCGTCCCTTCGCAGCCTGCTTGCGCGCGGCGGCGAGGCGCCGCGCCAGCGCGGGGTCCGACTCTGCGCGCAAAGCGATCGCCGCGGCCAGCGCGATAGCCGTGTCGGACGGCGGTTCGATCCCCGTCGTCGCGATGTCGAGGGCGGCCTCGAGCGAGCCGGCGCCGGATGCCGCGAGCAGCGCCTCGGTGAGCGGGGTGAGCCGCGGCGGCACGCGGTCGCCCTGCGGACGCGGTCGACGCGGCTCGACGGCGCCGCGCTCGCGCAGGATGCGGCTGATCTGCACCTGCACGCTGCCGACCGAGGCGAGCCCCTGCTGCTCCGCGAACTCCTGCGCGAACTCGCTCCACGGACGCGTGTCGGTCTCGGGACGCGCGTCCATCGCGGCGCGCAGCAGCGCGGCCGTGGAGGTCTTCCGCTGCCGGGGCTTCTCGCTCACAGCGCGAACTATCCCACGCGCGCGGCGGTCAGGCGCTGTCCGCGTGGAGGAGCTCGCGGGCCGTGTCGATCAGGCGCGCGGTCACCTCGGCGCCGCTGATGTCGCTGTCCATCGCGAACACCTGGAGCGCCAGTCCGTCCATCAGCGATGAGAGGATGGCGGCGATCTCATCGCCGGCCAGAATCGGCCGCAGCGCGCCGCTCTCGATGCCCTCCGCGATCGTCTCCGCGAACGCCGCGAACCAGCGTTGCTGCGAGCGTCCGGCCGCCCGTCGCAGCTCGGGATCCTTGAGCGCCTCGCCGGTGAAGTCGAGCCACATCTGCCAGCTGGGGTTGCGCTCGCCGATGCGCCTGCCGACGTACTCCAGCAGCGCACGCAGGCGCTCCCAGGCGTCGCCGGTATCGCCCTGCAGGATCACCAGCTGCTGGTCGATGTCGTCGATCCACTGGTCGAGAGCCTCCGCCAGCATGCGCGCGCGCGTGCCGAAGTGGTGCTGCAGCGTGCCGACGGCGACACCGGCCTCCTCGGCGACGTCCTGGAAGCGCGTGCCGGCGTAGCCGCGCCGCGCGATCACGCGGGTGGTCGCGGCCAGCAGCTCGGCCCGCCGCTCGGCGGCGGACTCGCTGGGATGAACCCCGGTCGTGAGCGGCGAGGACGACACGCCCGGAGGGTCGCGGCAGGCACTCGCGATGTCAAGCGCACCGCCGAAAGGCATCGCCCATCGGAGGTAATGCGGATTCGAATTGGTCCCTTGCAATCCGGGAAAGTGCGGTAACAATACGACCGTACGGGAGAGAGGGAGAGATCGTGGACGGACACATCGTGCTCAGCGGTGTCACCAAGGCCTTCGGCGACAACGTCGTGGTCAATGACATCGACCTGAACATCCGAGAGGGCGAGTTCTTCTCGATGCTGGGCCCGTCGGGCTGCGGCAAGACGACGACGCTCCGCATGATCGCGGGCTTCGAGGTCCCCACGATCGGCAGCGTCACCCTCGCCGGCCAGGACGTCACCGAGGTGCCGCCGGCCAAGCGCAACGTCAACATGGTGTTCCAGGCCTACGCCCTGTTCCCGCACATGACCGTGCAGGAGAACGTCGAGTTCGGCCTCAGGATCAAGAAGGTCAAGAAGGACGAGGTCAAGTCCCGCGCAGCCGAGGCGATCGCCTCCGTGCAGCTCGAGGGCTTCGAGCAGCGCAAGCCCGCCCAGCTCTCCGGCGGTCAGCAGCAGCGCGTCGCCCTGGCCCGCGCGCTCGTCAACCGCCCCGCCGCCCTGCTGCTCGACGAGCCGCTCGGCGCCCTCGACCTCAAGCTCCGCCACGAGATGCAGCACGAGCTCAAGGCCATCCAGGTCCGCACCGGCACGACCTTCGTGTACGTGACGCACGACCAGGAGGAGGCCCTCACGATGTCCGACCGCATCGCGGTCATGAACAACGGCATCGTCGAGCAGTGCGCGGGCCCGCGCGAGATCTACGAGCATCCGACGACCGCCTTCGTGGCCGGCTTCATCGGCACCTCGAACCTCGTCAACATGCGGATCGACCGCAACGACGGCGGCAAGGCGATCATGGACCTCTCCGAGGGCCAGCGCATCGTGGCCGACTCGGCGAAGACGACGGGCACCCTGCAGATCACGGTGCGCCCCGAGAAGATCCACCTGAAGGCCGACGGCCTCGGACCCGACGCCTCGAGCGTCGGCGGCCGCATCAGCGACGTCATGTACCTCGGCTCGATGACCCAGATCACGGTCGACCTGCCGAACGGCGACACGCTGACGGTGCACCGCCTGAACGACGAGGCGGCCGCTGCCGACCCGAAGGTCGGGGACACGATCTCGCTGCACTGGGCAGCGGAGAACAGCTTCGTGATCGAGGGCCTGCCCTCGAGCGCGGACGGAGGAGACGCTCCGGCGCATGACGCGTCGGAGTCCGAGTAACGGGAGGGAACCTGTGAGCGAGGAAGAGAAGGAGCACAAGCTCCTCAACGACGCGATGTCCCGCAAGGGCTTCGTGGCCATGACCGGCGCTGCCGGTCTCGCCGCCTTCCTGGCGGCCTGTGGCGGTTCGTCGAGCTCGTCGAGCTCGTCCAGCGCGGCGTCGGGCGACGCCGCGGCGTCGGGCGACGCTTCCGGCGAGTCCGCGTCCGGTCCGAAGTTCGATCCCGCGTCGGATCCCGACGGCACGATCGAGATCTTCACGTGGGCCGGCTACGACGACTCGCCGAAGGAGGGTCTGCCGGCGATGTGGGCCGAGTACGAGAAGGGCCCGTACGGCACGAAGTCGCCGCTCAAGTGGACGTTCCTCGAGGACGACCAGCAGGCGCTCGCCAAGGTCGCCTCGGGCTACAACCCGGACATCATCCATCCCTGCATCGCGTACACCGTGCAGTGGAAGGAGGCCGGGCTGATCCAGCCGTTCGACATGAGCCTCCTGCCCGACTTCCAGGGCATCCCGCAGGCGATCTACGCCGGCGGCACGATCGACGGCCAGCAGTACCACATGCCGTTCGACGTGGGCTTCTCGTGCCTCACGTACGACGCCGATCAGATCGAGTTCAAGGACGGCGAGGAGTCCTGGTCGGTCCTGCTCGACGAGAAGTACAAGGGCAAGATGGCCCTCTTCTCCGATGACGCGGCGATCATCAAGATCGGCTTCCTCATCAACAACGGCGCGAAGGATCCGAACGTGCAGACGTCGGACGACATCGCGGCGGCCAAGGAGACGGCGCTCAAGATCAAGCCGAACCTCCGCAACTACTGGACGAGCCAGACCGACACGGTCAACGACTTCGTCAACGGCAACCTGATCGCCACCTACACGTGGCCGGACGGCTACTGGAAGATCAAGAACCATCCGAAGATGAAGGGCCGCAACATCAAGTACATGCAGCCCAAGGAAGGCCGCCTGGCCTGGGTCTGCGGCATGGTGCTGAACTCCCAGACGAAGCAGCCGGGCCGCGCCTCGCTGGCGATGGCCTCGGCCAACACGCCGGCCGCCGGCGCGGCGCTGACCGACGACTTCCAGTACTCGTCGGCGCAGCAGCAGGGCGTCATGGATCTGATCACGAACAAGGACCTGATCAAGGCCTTCTCGATCGACGATCCGTCCGCCTGGGCCCCGCCGAAGGCGTGGTTCGAGGCGCCGCTCCCGAACTACAAGGAGTTCGTCTCGGCGGGCGAGGAGGTCAAGGCCGCCTAAGCGGTATCGGAGGGAGCCGGCCGCGCGCCGGTTCCCTCCACCCCGCTCCGCCGCACGCACCATGGCCGCAGTCCCCGACCAGCCCCAGCTCCCCGCCAAGCGGAGCCGACGCGAGTCCCGCAACGACGGCGGCTCCGCGCTGTCCACGTACGGCCTGCTGCTGCCCATGCTCGTCGTGCTGGGCCTCTTCTTCCTGGCCCCGCTGTACTACATCTTCCTGTTCAGCGTCGCCCTGCGGCGCTTCTCGCCCACCGACGCGCTCGCCATGCTCAACGGCGAGCTCAACGCGTTCACGACGGAGCTGTGGGGCAAGCTCGTCAACGTCGGCGTCATCGTCGAGCTGCCGGGCGTCGACTTCACCGTCCCGACGATGGTCATCGCCGTCGTCTTCATCATCCTGCTGGTCCTCGCGGTCAGCGGCGGCCGCATCAGCAAGGACCACGGCGGCTGGATCGTCGGCATCGCGTTCGTCCTGCTGCTCCTGCCCTTCCTGACGATCCCCGCGGGCAACAACCTGATCCGCGTGATGTCGCTGTCGTCCGAGGGCGACTCGCTGCGCCTCTTCTTCAAGTCGGTCTCGATGGCGATGACGTCGTCGGTCACCGCCGTCATCATCGCGATCCCCGTCGCCTACTTCCTCGCCTTCTGCATCGGCAAGTCGAAGTACACGTGGCTGCTGGTCGTGATCGCGCCGTTCCTGACCTCGTACCTGCTGCGCGTGTTCGCGTGGAAGGTGATCCTCGGCGATCAGGGCCTGATCAACTCGGGCCTGATGGCCGTCGGCCTCGTCGACGAGAAGGCGCCGCTGACGTTCCTGATCTACAGCCAGTTCACCGTCATCGTCGTGCTCACGTACGCGTGGGTGCCGTTCATCTGCCTGCCGATCTTCCTGTCCTTCGAGACGATCGACCGCCGCCTGCTCGAGGCCGCGATGGACCTCGGCGCGTCGCGCTGGCAGGCGTTCCGCAAGATCAGCCTGCCGATCATCGCGCCGGGCATCGTCGCCGCGTTCCTGTTCGTCTTCATCCCGTCGATCGGCGAGTACATCACGCCGACGCTCGTCGGCGGCACGCAGGGGACGATGTACGGCCAGTCGCTCGCCAACCAGTTCGTCGGCGGCGCCTTCAACTGGCAGTACGGCTCCGTGATGGCGCTGTTCCTGCTCGGCGTCGTCCTGCTCCTGACGTTCGCGACCGCGCGCTTCCTGCGCTCGGGCGCCGGAGGCAACCTCTGATGGCCCGTCGTCGCAACACCGAGACGTTCGTCGTCATCTCGCCGACCGGCAAGGTGCTGCTGACCGCGTTCTTCGCGATCTTCCTGGTCGTGCTGTACCTGCCGACGGTGCTGCTGATCATCTTCTCGTTCAACGACGGCACCGTCGCGGCGTTCCCGCTTGAGGGCCTGACGACGAAGTGGTACGGCCTGGCGATCCACTCGGTCGAGATCCGCAATGCGCTGTGGGCCTCGGTGCGCGTCGCGACGATCTCGGCGGCGATCGCCACCCTGATCGCGCTGATGGCCTCCTATCCCCTCGCCCGCCGCCACGTCCGCGGCAAGGCGTTCATCTCCGCGCTCATGCTCGTGCCGCTCGTCGTGCCGACCGTGGTGCTCGGCGTCGCGCTGCTGATCCTGTTCCAGAAGGGCCTGATCCCGATTGGCTTGGGCCTCACCAGCGTGATGATCGGCCATGTCGTGATCGCGCTGCCGTTCGCCGTGCTGATCCTGCTGCCGCGCATCTCGAGCATCGACAAGCGCCTCGAGGAGGCCGCGTACGACCTCGGCGCCTCCGGCATCCAGATGTTCCGCCGCGTGATGCTCCCGCTGATCGTCCCGTCGATCCTGTCGGCGTTCCTGATCTCGTTCGTCTTCTCTATCGACGAGGTCGTGATCGCGTCGTTCATCGCGGGCGACCAGCCGACGTACCCGGTGTACCTCTACTCAGGCCTGAAGTTCCCGGAGAAGACGCAGACGCTGATCCCCGTCGCAACGATCATGATCGTCATCAGCTTCCTGCTCGCAATCGCGGCCGAGGTCATCCGCCGCCGCGGCGATCGCAAGCTCGAAGGACGCTAGGTCGTGCGCGCGCTGATCGCGGCGCTCGTGTGCATCGCGGTGCTGGCCGGCTCCGCCGTATACGCCGCGCAGCACGTCGACATGACGATCGCGAACGAGATCGCGTTCCGCGCTCGCGCAGCCCAGGCCCTCGCGGACGAGAGCGGCAAGGACTGCGGCTGCACGGCGCCGACGCGGGCGAAGGATCGCGCGGCAAGCCAGGACACCACCACCACGTCGTCCGGAAACTAGGATCAGCACACCGACAGCGGCCGCGAGGCCGCGGCACACCCCACGGGAGGCGCAGATGGACGCACGGATGAATCGCAAGGGCTTCGTCGCCATGACCGGGGCCGCCAGCCTCGGCGCGCTGTTCGCGGCGTGCGGCGGCTCGAGCGGTGGTTCCTCGTCCGCAGCCGGTGGCTCGAGCACCGCGGCCAAGGGATTCGACCCGGCCTCCGAGCCCGATGGCCCGCTGAAGGTCTTCACCTGGGCCGGCTATGACGATTCGCCGAAGGACGGGCTGCCCGACATGTGGCAGCAGTACAAGGACGGGCCGTACGGCTCGAAGTCGCCGCTGCAGTTCACGCTGCTCGACGACGACACGCAGGCGCTCGCGAAGGTCGCCTCGGGCTTCAACCCCGACATCATCCACCCGTGCGGCGGCTACGTCGCCAAGTGGAAGGAGGCGGGGCTGATCCAGCCGCTGGACACCGCGCTCCTGCCCGACTGGAACGGGATTCCCGACTCGCTCAAGGAGGCCGGGAAGATCGACGGCGCCTATTACCACATGCCGTTCGACACCGGATTCACGTCGCTGACGTATGACGCCGACGCGGTCGACTTCTCCCAGGTGGGCGGCGAGGAGACGTGGAAGATCCTGCTCGACGATCGCTACAAGGGCAAGATGTCGCTGTTCCGCGGTCCCGACGAGGTGATCGAGATCGGCGCGCTGATCAACCGCGGCGCGAAGGATCCGACGGTTCTGACGACCGACGAGATCGCCGAGGCCAAGGCGACGGCGCTGAAGGTGAAGGACAACCTCCGCAACTACTGGACGAGTGAGGACGGCGCGGTCAACGACTTCGTCAACGGCAATCTCGTGATCGCCGAGACGTGGAACGCCGGCTATCTGCACATCAAGAACCACCCCAAGATGAAGGGCCGCAACATCAAGTACATGCAGCCCGCCGAGGGGCGCATGGTCTGGGTCTGCGGCACCGTGCTCAACGCGCAGTCGCAGCAGCCCGGACGCGCCATGACCGCGATGGCCTCCGTCGACTCGGCCAAGGCCGGCGCGGCGCTGACGAACGCGTTCGGGTACGCCTCGGCGCAGAAGCAGGGCGTCGCCGACCTGATCACGGACAAGTCGCTGATCGAGCTCTTCGCGATCAACGACCCGACCATGTGGACGGCGCCGAAGGCGTGGATCCAGAAGCAGGTGGAGCCGTACAAGGAGTACATCGCGGCCGGGCAGGAAGTGCTCGACTCCTAGGCCGTCGACGCACGCCGCGTCGCGCACTAAGATCGCGTTTCAGTGAGCCTGATCCTCGCCGCCACGATCGTCACCGTCGGGTTGGCGATCCTGTTCGACTTCACGAACGGGTTCCACGACTCGGCGAACGCCACGTCGACGACGATCGCGACGCGGTCGCTGTCGCCGTACAAGGCGGTCACGCTTGCCACGATCTTCAACTTCCTGCCGGCCTTCATCGTCGGCACGGCAGTGGCGAACACCGTCGCGAAGGTCGTCGATCTCGTCGAGATGCAGCAGATCTCGGAGGGCGCCGTCCCGTACGGCATCCGGGTCGTGCTGGCGGCCCTGATCGGCGCGATCTTCTGGAACTTCTTCACCTGGCACCGCGGTCTCCCCTCCTCCTCGTCGCACGCCCTGATCGGCGGGCTCGTGGGCGCGGGCATCGCGGCCGGCGGCTTCGGCATCGTCAACTGGGACTCGGTGCGCAACATCGCGATCGCGCTGGTCGCGTCGCCCGTTGTGGCGCTCGTGCTCGCCGCAATCGCGGTGGTCGTGATCCGCGGCATCCAGCGCATCTTCAAGCTCGATGAGGACCACGTGGTGTTCCAGGGCGGGCAGATCGCCAGCTCGGCGTGGGTCGCGTGGGCGCACGGCGCCAATGACGCGCAGAAGACGATGGGCGTCGTCGCCGCCGTGCTCGTCTCGGGCGGCTACATGGAGGTGAGCGCCAATGGCGACATCCATCTGCCGATCTGGGTCGTGTTCGGCGCATACGCGGCGATCGCGGCCGGCACGTTCTACGGCGGCTGGTCGATCGTCGAGACCCTCGGCCTCAAGATCACGCGCGTCACGCGCGCGACCGGTCTCGCCGCGAACATCGGCGCCGTCTCGTCGATCCTCGGCGCGACGCAGCTCGGCATCCCGGTCTCGACGACGCAGACCGTGTCGGGATCGATCGTGGGCTCCGGCATCGGCTCCCGCCGCGAGGTGCACTACCGCGTGGTGCGCGACATGCTGATCGCCTGGGTCCTCACCGCACCGTCCGCGGCGATCATCGGCTGGTGTGTCTTCCACCTGACGTCGCTGCCGAGCGTGCTCGCGCAGATCGCGACGAGCGCGGCCGTCGTCCTGCTCGTCGCCTACGCCGTGTACCTCATGCGGCACGCCAAGACCGAGGGCGACATCGCCGAGGAGCTCCCGTCGATGGAGTCCCTCGCCGTCAGCGGCGACTAGGCCGGCTGCTGGAGCAGTCCGACGGGCACCTCGCCCGCCAGCACCCGCGCCACGTCCTCGACCGGGTTGTCGAAGGACCGCAGCTCCGAGGCCGGGCTGTAGAACGCGGCGTGCGGCTGCAGGATCGTATGCGGCCAGGTGCGCGCGGGCTCGTCGGCCGGGGCGGGCTCGACCGGCAGCGCGTCGAGGGCGCAGCCGGCGATCTCCCCCGCCTCCAGCGCGCGACCGAGCGCGGCGTGGTCGATCAGCGCCGCTCGCGCGGTGTTGACGAGGTAGGCGTCTTCGCGCATCAGCGCCAGCTCGCGCGTGCCGATCATCCCGCGGGTCGCGTCCGTCACCGAGGTGATCAGGCTGACGACGTCGCTCGTGGCGAGCGCCTCATCGAGCTCGGCCTTGGCTGCGCCCACGGCGGCGATCTCCTCGGCCGACGCGTGCTGCGAGACGACGAGCACCTCCATGCCGGCACCGATCGCGTTCTCCACGACGAGGCGACCGATCGCACCGAAGCCGATCACGGCGAGGCGCGCACCGCGGACGAGCCGCGGCGGCTGCGGGTACGGCCACCACGTGCCGCTGCGGACGAGGCCGTCGAGCA
>CAWUMZ010000020.1:0-19604 GCA_963923625.1 uncultured bacterium
CTCGCGGCAGAGCTCGGCGATGGCGAGGAGCTCGTCACGGGTGAGCACCGCGCCCGTCGGGTTGTGCGGATTGGTGATAACCATCGCGCGCGTCCGTGGCGTGATGGCGGCGCGCAGCTCGTCGATCGACGGGTGGAAGCCGTGCTCGGGCTTGAGCGCGATGTGCCCTACCTCGACGCCGGTCGCGCCGAGCACCTGGGTGTACGGCGCGTAGAACGGCTCGGGCACGATCAGCCCATCGCCCGGTCCGACGATCGTCATCAGCATCCCGAACAGCGCGGTCTGCGCGCCGGGGAAGAAGTTGACCATGTCCGGCTCGATCGTCCGCCCCGCCTGCTTCGACGTGTACCGGCAGATCGCCTCGATCACGTTGTCCTCGCCGCGCGCGTTCGAGTAGCGCGTGCGTCCGCGGGCGATCGACGCCTCGATCTCGGCCAGGACGGCCGCCGGCGGCGGCGAGTCGGGCTCGCCGATCGAGAGGATGATCACGTCCTCGCCCGCGGCCTTGCGCTTCGCGGCGATCGAGTGGACCTTCCACGCGGGATCGGGCTCGTCCGAAAGCCGGAGGCTCAGCGCGGAGTAGTGGGGGAACTCACTCACGATCGGCACCATACCCGCCTCGAGAAGGTGCGGAAGGGTCTACAGACCCTTCTTCGCCTTCTCCAACCGACGTCGGAGGTTCGGGTCGAGCTCGACCTTGCGCAGGCGGACGGCGTCGGGGGTGACCTCGACGCACTCATCCTCGGCGATGAACTCGAGCGCCTGCTCGAGCGAGAGGTGGCGCGGCGGCGTCAGGCGCACGAGCTCCTCGGCGGAGGCGGCGCGCATGTTCGTCAGCTTCTTCTCGCGCGTCGGATTGATCTCCATGTCCTCGCTGCGCGCGTTGAGGCCGATGATCATGCCGTTGTAGACGTCGATGCCCGGCTCGATGAACAGCTCGCCGCGCTCCTGCAGCGTCATCAGCGCGTGCTCCGTCGCGACGCCCTGGCGATCGGCGATCAGCGAGCCGTTCTGGCGCGCGCGGATCTCGCCGTGCCACGGCTCGAAGCCCTCGAGGACGTGATGCAGCTGGCCCGTGCCGCGGGTCTCGGTCAGGAACTCGGTGCGGAAGCCGATCAGACCGCGGGCGGGAACGATCTCCTCGATGCGCACCCAGCCCGCGCCGTGATTGACCATCTGCTCCATGCGTCCCTTGCGGATGCCGAGCATCTGGATGACGACGCCGGAGTACTCCTCCGGCACGTCGATCGCGAGGCGCTCCATCGGCTCGTGGCGCTTGCCGTCGATCATGCGCGTGACGACCTGCGGCTTGCCGACGGTCAGCTCGAAGCCCTCGCGCCGCATCGTCTCGACGAGGACGGCGAGCTGCAGCTCGCCGCGGCCCTGCACCTCCCAGGCGTCGGGGCGGTCGGTCGCCGAGACGCGCAGCGACACGTTGCCGATCAGCTCCTGTTCGAGGCGCTGCTTCACCATCGTCGCGGTCAGCTTCTTGCCGCTCTTGCCGACGAGCGGGGAGGTGTTGATGCCGATCGTCATCGAGAGGCTCGGCTCGTCGACGGCGATCACGGGCAGCGGACGCGCATCCTCGACGGCGGCGATCGTCTCGCCGATCGTCACCTCTGGGATGCCGGCGATCGCGACGATGTCACCCGGTCCGGCCTCGTCGGCGGGAAGGCGCTCGAGCTCCTCGGTGATGTAGAGCTCGGTCAGCTTGACGTTCTCGACCGTGCCGTCGGCGCGGCACCAGGCGACGGTCTCGCCCTTGCGCATCGTTCCGTGGTGAATGCGGCAGAGCGCGAGGCGTCCCATGTACGGCGAGGCGTCGAGGTTGGTGACGAGCGCCTGCAGCGGATGCGCCGGGTCGTGCTCGGGCGCGGGGACGTGCTTGAGGATCGTCTCGAACAGCGGCTCGAGGTTGTCCTGCAGCTGATCCGGGCCCTCGGTCGAGGCGTGGCCAGCGCGCGCGTTCGTGTAGACGATCGGGAAGTCGATCTGCTCCTCGGTGGCGTCGAGATCGAGGAACAGCGCATACGTCTCGTCGAGGACCTCGGCGATGCGCGCGTCGGGCCGGTCGACCTTGTTGATCACGAGGATCACGGGCAGCTTCGCCTCGAGCGCCTTGCGCAGCACGAAGCGCGTCTGCGGCAGCGGACCCTCGCTCGAGTCGACGAGCAGCACGACGGCGTCGACCATCGTCAGACCGCGCTCGACCTCGCCGCCGAAGTCGGCGTGACCCGGCGTGTCGATGATGTTGATCTTCGTGTCGCCGTACCGGACCGCAGTGTTCTTGGCGAGGATGGTGATGCCCTTCTCGCGCTCGAGGTCATTCGAGTCCATGACGCGCTCGGCGACGTCCTGGTTGGCGCGGAAGGCGCCCGACTGCCACAGCATGGCGTCGACGAGCGTCGTCTTGCCGTGATCGACGTGCGCGACGATCGCGATGTTCCGGATCGAGTCGCGGCGTTCCACTGGGGGCGCAGTCTACGTCGGCTCGGGGTTCGGCAACGCCGGTCCATCGCCGCCGGGGAGTCGGCGGACGATCAGCAGCACGGCCGCGGCGACGATGACGGCGAGCACGGCGACGCACAGCCAGACGGCCTGATCGCCCGCGCGCTCGCGCACCTGGAGCCCCGCGAACGGGCCGAGCCCCATGCCGACGGCGCCGGTCGCACCGTACGCGCCGAGGTACGCGCCGCGCATCGACGCGGGCGACATCCGCTCGGCGACGGTCTGCCCGGCGGGGACCCAGAGCATCTCGCCGATGACGAAGACGACGATCACGACGATGACGATCGGGATCGCCGACGACACGTCGAGGAGCAGGAACGGCAGGCCCATCAGCAGCGTGGCGACGGCCAGGCGCATGGCGATGCCGGCGCTGCCCGACGACCAGCGCGTGATGCGCAGCTGGAAGAGCACGACGAGGATCGGATTCAGCGTCGACAGGATGCCCCAGGCCGCGGCGCTGTAGCCGTACGACTGCGTCAGTGAGACGGGCAGCAGCGTCTCGTACATGGAGTAGACGACGTACTGCAGGACGCCGGTCACCCAGAAGGCCGCGAAGCGCCCGTCGGTCAGCAGCACCCGCAGCGCGCCGTGCTCGTGGTGATGCGGCTCCGGTGTGAACGCACCGCCGGACGGGAGGAAGCGGACCGCGATCAGCGTGGCGATGCAGCCGAGGATCCCGGCGAAGACGAACAGCGCGTTCCAGCCGGCGAGCGCGAGGACGACGGCGCCGACGGGCGGCCCGAGGATGCCGCCGAGGTTGCCGGACATGCGGACGGCGGCGAACGAGCGCTCACGCGCCTCCGGCGGGACGAGGTCGGCGACCAGCGCGGTGTCGGCACCGTGCCCGATCGCGGCCAGGCCGCTGACGGCGACGAAGATGCCGAGGCCGAGCAGGGTGTGTTGGCCGGCGCTGAGAGCGGCGAGCGCGGCGACGGCGGAGACGGACCAGCCCATGATGATCACGGGCTTGCGCCCGATGCGATCGGATAGCGAGCCGCCGAACGTCCCGGCGACGGCCGCGGCGGCGGCGGCGAGCACGAACGCAATGCCGAGCTGGGTATCGGATGCGTGGAGTCGCTCCTTGCCCCAGACCGCGGTGTACACGAAGAACGTCATGAACGCGACCGAGCCGAGCATGTCGACGACGAGCAGCGGGACGAGCGGCCGCGGGATGTCGTCAAGCGCGATCAGGCGCGCGAAGTGGCGGACGCTGCGCATGGGGGGATCGTGGCAGCGTGAGCCGCAGGCGGCTTCACCGTCTGCTCACCCATACGTCTTCGCGGTAGGGCACGATTGGCGAGTGCGCCGTCTGGCTCTGCTGACCACCCTCGTCTGCCTGCTCGCGCCGGCCGTCGCGCGCGCGGACTGGCGCGCGATCGAGGATCCGTCGGCGCGCCCCGACGTGCCGGCCGTGACCGTCAGCCAGGACCTCGGCAATGGCACGGTGATCCTGCGCAGCTGGTACGACACCTGGAACGGGCACCGGCGCTCGCTGACGATCCTCTACCCGAGGCGCTTCACCGGCACGGGCACGCCGCTGCCGCTGGTCGTGGCCGCGCATCCGGCCGGCGGCGCGAGCACCTGCGTCGACCAGATGGCGGACCTGCCCGGTCGCTTCGGGTTCGTCCTGGCGTGCCTCGACGGACAGGGCGACTTCACGCGCTCCTTCTCGTACGGCTCGCCCGGGCAGATCGCCGATCTCGCCGCGGCGCCGGACCTGATCGCGAGTCGCCTGCCGGGGATGAAGATCGACGGACGGCGCATGACGATCGTCGGTTCGTCGATGGGCGGCACGGAGGCGCTGCTCGTCGGGATGCGCTACCCGAGTGCATACCGCCGCGTGATCGCGCTCGACCCGATCAGCGACCTCGGCTTCCGCTTCGCGTCGCTCCCGTACACCCGTCGCTATCTGCTGGCCGCCGAGTGCGACGGGACGCCGCAGGATCAGTCCGACTGCTACGCCGAGCGCTCGCCGATGACGTACGTCGGCTCGCGGCCGGCGGGATCCGCGGTGCTCGACGTCTGGTACTCGACCGCCGACCCGGTGTCCGGCGCGCCGCAGCAGGTGCCCACGTTCGTGGCGGCCGAGCGGGAGCAGCTTCCGCGCGGCCAGCTGCTCGTTCGCGTGGGGACGTGGGGCCACGGTGCGCTGTGGGATCGCGCCGATCATCGCGCTGCCTGGCTGATCGACGCGGGCGTCGTGCCCGCCGGCGGGCTGCCGGCCGTGACGGGCTTCGCTCGCTGGCCGAGCTGACGAGGGCGCCCGTTTTCGCACTCTTGACGCGCGACGCCCGTGCGCCGACGCTTCGGGTCGACCCCGGTGAAGGAGTGCGGTGATGTGCGGAGATCTGCGTCAGGTGTTCGAGAGCCTCCAGGACACGGGAGGCCGGCTCGTCTCGAAGAGCCCTTGGGGCGACGACGATCACATCGGGCGTCTCAACTGGATGACCGCGGAGCGCCAGGCCGAGGTGCTCGGGCGGCTCGACGGCACGACCGTCATCGATCTGTCCGTCGACTTCTTCAAGGGCATGCCGTCATGGGTCGCCGCCGGCGATCCCGTCTACGACATCTGGATGACCCACACGCCCGAGGGTGCGGTCATCGACGGTCTTGCGGGCGTGGACCCGGCGCTGCTCGAGAAGTACTCGTACGCCGGGGATGCATTCCAGATGTACACGCACTGCGGCACGCACCTCGACATGCTCAACCACTTCGGGCATGACGGCATGTTCTGGAACGGCTGGACCCAGAAGAAGGACCTCGGCAGTCGCCACTGGCTGGCGGGAGGGGCGGAGCACTTCCCGCCGATCATCGGGCGCGCGATCGTCCTGGACATCGCCGGGATGCACGGCGTCGACTGCCTCGAGCCGGTGCACGAGATCACGGCGCAGGAGCTGCGCGATGCCGCCAAGCGCCAGGGCACCGAGGTGCGGATGGGCGACATCATCCTGATCCGCACCGGCCGCATGACCGTCTGGCCCGACGTGCAGGGATACATCACCGATCAGCCGGGTGTCGGAATGGAGGGTGCGCGCTGGCTCGCCGAGGAGGCGGGCGCCATGCTGGTCGGCTCCGACAGCCTCAGTTTCGAGGTGGTGCCGAATCCGGATCCCGAGACGTTCCTGCCGGTGCACTCCTACCTGTTCGCCACGGCGGGCATGCCGCTGATGGAGGTGATCGATCTCGAGGCGGTCTGTCGTGAGGAGCTGTACGAGTTCGCCTTCATGGGCTTCCCGCTCAAGCTCCGCGGCGCCACAGGGACGCCGATCCGCCCGGTCGCGATTCCGCTTCGCGCCTAGCGATCACCACTCGTTCGCCGTTTGCCGCCGCCCTTGCGCGACGCGTCCGCATCAGGGAGGATCCTGCGTCTATTCCGCGAAGGTGCGCGGGATGCGACGAGGGGGCGTCGGATTGGGCGCCGGAGAGGAGAGGAACCATGCCGGGAAATGAACCGGACGTCGAGTACCACGACGCAGACGCCCAGCGTCTCGCGGAGCTCGGCTACAAGCAGCAGTTCGAGCGCCGTTGGACCGGCTTCTCGAACTTCGCCATCTCGTTCTCGATCATCTCGATCCTGTCGGGCTGTTTCACGACCTTCGGTCAGGCGTGGAACAACGGCGGCCCGATCGCCATCTCGATCGGCTGGCCGATCATCGCCGCGCTGATCCTCGTGATCGGTCTCTGCATGTCGGAGCTCGTCTCCGCGATGCCGACGTCGGGCGGCATCTACTACTGGTCGTTCAAGCTCGGCAAGCCGGTGCACGGCTGGCTCACGGGCTGGCTCAACCTGGCCGGTCTCGTGGCGGTCATCGCGGGCGTCGACTACGGCTTCGCGACGTTCTTCGTCACGACGATGAACCTCTGGAACACCTGGTGGGACCCCACGAACCTCACGCTCGTGTTCGAGGTCTTCGTGGTCTGCGTGATCACGCACATCCTGCTCAACGTGTTCGGCGCGCGCATCATCCACCACCTCCAGTCGATCAACGTCTACTGGCACGTGGTCGGCGTCGCGGCGATCGTGCTGATCCTCGTGTTCATCCCGTCCGAGCACCAGTCGGCGTCGTTCGTGTTCACCGAGCGCATCAACAACTCGGGCTTCGGCGAGGGTTGGTACTGGTTCCTCGTGCTGCCGCTCGGCTTCCTGCTGACGCAGTACACGATCACCGGCTTCGACGCCTCCGCGCACGTGTCGGAGGAGACAGGCGGTGCCTCGAAGGCGGCGGCTCAGGGCCTCTGGCGCTCGATCTTCTTCTCGGGGATCGGCGGCTGGATCCTGCTGCTCTCGTTCCTGTTCGCGGCCACGCACGTGCAGGACATCAACGACGCGTTCGGCTTCTCGCCGGTGATCTTCCTGACGGCGCTGCCACTCGGTTGGGCCAAGGCGATCCTCGTGATCTCCTGCGTCGGCCAGTACTTCTGCGGCATGTCGTGCGTGACGGCCGCTTCGCGCATGCTGTTCGCGTTCTCGCGTGACCGCGCCGTCCCGGGTCACAGCCTGTGGTCGAAGATCGACAAGAACCACAATCCGACGAACGCGGCGATCGGCGTCGCGGTCGCGGCGATCATCCTGACGCTGCCGGCGCTCTACGCGCCGGCCGGCACCGTCGTCCCCGTCGCGTTCTTCGCGGTGACGTCGGTGACGGTGATCGGGCTGTTCGTCTCCTTCGCGATCCCGATCTGGCTCCGCTGGCGCCAGGGCGAGCATTTCGTCCAGGGCCCGTGGAACCTCGGCAACCACTGGAAGTGGATGTGCCCGGTCGCGGTGCTCGAGATCGCGCTCGTGTCGATCGCGTTCATCATGCCGACGAATCCCGGCGGCGTGCCGTGGGATCCGCGCTTCGACTGGACGCTCGTGCAGTACGCGCCGATCGCGATGGCCGTCGTCATCGGCGGCGCGATGATCTGGTGGGTGCTCAGCGCCAAGAACTGGTTCACGGGTCCCGTCTCGGACATCGAGACGCCGCTCGACCCGCACCTGCTGAAGGACTAGCTCGTCGCTGAGGGCGATGGCGGAGTGATCCGCCATCGCCCTCTCGTCGACGAGGTCCCGCCTACGCGGTACCGTCGCGGTGGGCGTGCCAGGCGAGCCATAAGGCGATGCCGAACCCGGGCCACCAGATCAGGTCGTTGGTGACAATGATCAGGCTCGCCGACAGCGGCACGCGGTCCTGCAGCACTGCGCCGAGGAAGCCGATCGGCCCGAGGATCTTGCCCAGCAGGCCGACGAGCACGATCGGCCAATGCCGGATCGGATCGCGCGCCGCGATCGCGTAGCCGATGCCGTAGACGCCGACGATCATGCCGATGCACTGCCACAGCTCGGGGTAGTTCGGCTGATCGAGACCAGCCAGCTCGAAGGCGCTCGCGGGCAGCAGGACGGCCCAGGCGCCGAAGACGATGTTGTAGACCGCGGCGACTGCGAGGGTGACCTTGGCGGCGGTCAGCGCGGTCGAGCGGGGAGGAGCGATGGTGGCCACGCAGTGCATTTCGACGGCCGCCGGCGCACGGCTTGCATACCGGTACCGGTATATCTCGCGGATGCCGCCTCGGTGCTCGGCGATCCGCTTCGCTGACCGCTTGCTCCGACCTTCTCGGTGAGCTCTAGGCCGGCGACAGCAGCGCGCCCGGGTCCTCCGCCGTCAGCGCGCGGGCGATCGCCCGGCACGCGTACTCGGCGTCGGAGTGCATGTCGTCGTTGTCCGGGGAGTCCCACGACGACTGCTTGGCGATGACGACGTTGCGCGGCCGATCGACGTAGATCATCTGGCCGTGGATGCCGACGGCCATCACGCAGCCCGGGTCGACGCGCGGCTGGTACCAGCACGAGCGGTAGCAGCCACCGGGCAGCCAGTGGGCGTAGTCGCCGATCGCCCAGTGCTCGGGGTCGCCGTTGTACGTGAGGTCGTCGATGAAGTCCTCCGGCACGATCCCGGCACCGCCCTCGGCGACGATCATGCCGAGGCGCGCGATGTCGCGCGGCGTGCCGCTCAGGCCGCCGGCCGCGCGCGGCACGCCGAAGCGGTCAAGCGTCATGTCGCCATCGGCCTCGGCGCCCATCGGCACCCACAGGTACTGCGAGACGGCGAGCGCGTACGGCAGGCCGCTGGCCGCCTCGCACACCCAGCCGAGCATGTCCGTGGTGGGTGACATATAGCGGAAGCGCTGGCCGTGCTCGCCCTCCTTCTGTCGCGTGGCGAGGAACTCGTGCAGGCCGATGTGGTCGGGCGGCGACGGGTACCAGCCGGCCGAGTTGCGGTACAGGACGATGTCGGGGCCGGGCGAGTAGTCCTCGACGAACGAGTACGACGCCTCCATGTCGAGCAGGTGCCGGACGGTGGCATCGCCGAAGCCGCCGCCGGCGACCGCGGGCACGTACTGCACGACGGGCGCGTCGGGATCGATCTTGCCTGCGCCGACGAGCGCGCCGCAGAGCAGCGCGGTGATCGACTTCGTGACGCTGAACATCAGGTGCGGCTCGTCGTCGCGGATACCCGCGGCAAGCCACTCGAGGACGAGCTTCCCGTCCTTGACCACCACGAAGGCATCAGTCTGCGAATTCGCGAGGTACTCGCCGAGCACGCGCTCGCCGCTCGTGCTCTCGAAGCGCACGTCGAGCAGGTTGCCGACCGCCTCGAACGGCAGCGGCCGCGGATGGTGGCCGTGGCGGATGCGCGCGGTGGGGATCAGTTCGCGCACGTGGCGGAACGACCAGAAGGGGTGCGGCGGGCGCATCCAGTTGTCGAGCGTGGGGCGGTCCATGGCGGGAGTATGGTCGTTCGCGACCCGGCGCGCGACTCCGGCGACCGTCGGACGTCTAGTTGGAGGTCGTGCCGCGGATCGAGCCCGCGCCGACCAGGTACACGTGGTCGGCATCGGCGACGAGCGGCGAGTACTTGCCGTCCTTGTCGCTCCAGACGATCTCGTGCGTCTCGATGTCCATCGCGTACATGCCGTCGGGACCGGACTTCGCGCCGCGGACGCCGTTCTGGCCGCAGCCCGAGCAGGTCGAGAAGTACAGCAGGCCGTCCATCAGCACCGGGGCGCCGTGCACGGCACCCGGCGCGGGTGCGGTCCAGAGTCGGCCTCCCGTTGCTGCGTCGAAGGCGATGATGTTGCCGTCGTACGTGCCGATGTAGATCACCTCGCCGGCGGCGACCGCGGCGGTGTAGACGTACGACCCGGCCTGCTTCGCCCAGATCAGCTTGCCGCTCTGCGCGCCGTAGGCGTACATCCAACCATCCGTGTTGCCGATGAAGACGCGGCCGTAGGCGACGGTCGGCGTCGAGTAGAAGTACTCGCGGCCGCTGCCGAGGCGATCGTTGCTCTGCGCCTTCCAGCGGACGGCGCCGGTGGCGGCGTCGAGCTCGTAGAGGCTGCCGCCGTTCGTGCCGATCACGATCGCGGGCGAGCCGCCGGCGGTCTCTGCATCGACCCAGCTGGCCGACGACACGATCTGCGCGTCGGTCGGCGTCGCCCACTTGACGGCGCCTGTCGCCTCGTCGAGGGCGTAGACCTTGTTGTCCCAGGCGCCGACGTACACGGTGCCGTCCTGCACGAGCGGCGACGACTCGACCGGCGGCAGCTCCGCGACCCACTTGCGCTCGCCGGTCTTGGCGTCCCACGCGTAGACGTAGCCGCCGCTGCCGAACTCGCCCTTCGGGCAGGGGTATTCGGCGAGGAACGAGGCGAACACCACGCCGTTGTCATAGGCAGGCGAGGCGGCGGAGCAGTGGTGGATGTTCTTGCGCCACGTGATGGCGCCGTTGCTGGTGTCCACGGCGAAGAAGCGTCCGTGCAGCTGGCCGACGTACATCATCCCGTCGGCGACGATCGGCGGGAACTCGAGCAGGCTGCCGGCGTGGAACGTCCAGTCTGTCGTGAACGGCGGCTTGTGGTGGAGATTCGGGTTCCAGCGCGTGCGCGCGTTGTCGAAGCCGTACGTCGGCCAGTTCTGCGCGACATCGGGCGCAACTGCGGTTGTCGCGGCTGTGGCATCGCCGGTGATGAACTCCTCGGTCGAGTTCCCGGATACCTCGGACGGATTGCGCTGCCCCCACGCCCACCACCCGCCGGCGCCCAGCAGGACGAACACGATCGCGATCAGCAGGAGGATCCAGCCCCACGGCCGACGTCGCCGATGGCGCCCGCGCGGACGTGGACGGGGCGCTCGTGGAGGGGTGCTCACGCGTCGCATGATACGCGTGGATTCGGTGCCGGTCGGTCGCCTCCCCGCCCGGTACTCTCGGCGCATGGAACCCGAGTTGCCGCCGGCCGTCGATGGTCGTCAGGAAGCTGCCTGCGCCGTGCCGTGCCCCATGTGCGGCAGCACCGAACAGCCGATCCACGTCCACGGGCACAGCCAGTGCGCGACGTGCAAGATCAACATCGACCCGTGCTGCGGCGGAGCGCCGCTCGACGGGCTCGAAGCGGCCTAGTCCTCGTCGCCGAAGTCGTACGGACGCGTGACGCGCAGGTACTCGAGGACCGCGGCGGTGCGCGGGTCGTAGCCGGGGGCGACATCGGGCACGAGCACGCGATACGCGTTCGAGATGTCGCGGCGGACGGTGGTGTGCGCGAGGTGCAGCTCGTCGGCGATGCCGATGGCGTCGCGGCCGGTTGCGAGCAGGGCGATGACGTCGCGCTGACGCGGTGTGAGGCGGTCGAGTGCCTCGCCGTCGACGGTCTGCCCGTCGAGGGTCGTCGGATCGAGGATCGTCTTGCCCTCGACGGTTGCCTGGATCACCTGCGCGAGCTCGGTCGGGGAGAGGTCGCCGCGCTTCTGGACGTAGGCCCAGCCATGGCGCTCGTCCTCGGGCAGCGTCGTCAGGAACTTCGGCATCAGGTGCTGCGAGATGAGGACGATGCCCATGTCGGGCGCGTGCTGGCGCAGACGCAGTCCGAGCTCGGCGCCGTTGATCGAGCGCGGCCCGAGCGCGAGGTCGAGCAGCGCCACGTCGACCCTGTTCGAGCGAGCGAACGCAATCGCCGTGTCGGCGTCGGCGGCGGTGCCGACGACGCGGATGCCGTCGCGGCCGTCGATGAGGTCGGCGAAGAGCGACCGCAGGACCGGGTCGTCCTCGACGTAGAGCACGGTGATCTCGCGAGTCAGTTGCATGGACGCATTGTGGCGCAGGCCTTCCGCGTCATGGGCGGGGCTGTGGGGCGCGGCACATTCGTGGCCCGGCACCGGACGCTACGCTCCGCGGGTGACGAACGACATGGGCTTCTCCCGCTGGCGGCTGGTCTTCGGCCCCTGGCCGATCGCGCCGGTGCCGCTGTTCCTGTTCGGCCTGATCTCCTTCATCGGGCGCGGCATCGTCGTCGCCGGCATCTCCGCCAACGGCAACCTCGACGTCCTCCGCTACACAGGCGTCCTGATCCTCGAGGGGGTCGGGATCATGGTCCTCGTGATCGGCGCGATGGTGCTCGTCGGCGGCTGGCAGCGCGGCGTCCTGGCGGTGCCGTCCCGGCCGCGCTACCTCCTTGCCTGCGTCGCGGGTTCGGCGGTCGCGACCGTGGGGCTGGTGTCGCTGCGCCTCGTCAACAACGACGCGGTCACCGGCAAGGGCATGTACGCGAACGTGTGGGTGGCGCTTGTGCTCACATCCGTGCCCATCGTCGTCCTGCTGTTCGCGATCTCGAACGGCGTCGGCTACACGCGCTTCCGCATCGGCGAGCAGACGCAGCGCCTGCAGGAGCAGGTCGACCAGCTCGGGCGGCAGCGCACGCTCATCGTCGAGGCCGACGAGCGCGTGCGCAACGAGGTGGCGACCGCGCTTCACGATGAGGTACAGGGCGTCCTCCTACGAGCGAACCTCCGTCTCAGCGCCATCGCCGAGAGCGTGGAGGCCGATGACGCGGACGGCATTCGCGCCGTCGTCGCGGACCTCGAGCGCCTGCGCGGCGACGGCATTCGCTCGGTCGGCCGGCGCATCGCGCCGCCGATCGAGGTGGTCGGGCTCGCCACGGCGCTCGATGACCTGGCGCAGTCGTACCGCGGCTCGGTAGAGGTCTCGATCGACTATTCCGCGGGGCTCGACGCTGGCGATCGATCGCCAGCGGTGTACCGCATCGTCGAGCAGGCGCTCCTCAACGCCGCCATGCACGGGCGTGCCTCGCGGGTCTCGATCGACATCGCGGACCACGGCGACCGCCTGGTCGTGACGGTCGACGACGACGGACGCGGCCCGTCGCCCGAGCGGAGCCCGGGCACCGGTACCGCGATCATCGACGCCTGGGTCGGCACCTTCGACGGCACGTGGGCGCTCGAGGCGAACGCCGACGGCGGTGCGCGGCTGACCGCGTCCGTGCCGACCTGACGCGCAGGTCGGCACGGACGGTCGGCGCTACGGCGTGACGACGAACGTGTGGTACATGCCGGCCGCGTAGTGGCCCGGCAGGTTGCACAGCAGGATGTACTTGCCGGGCTTGAGGTCGATCGTGACCTCCTTGGTCTCGCCCGGTGCGAGGTCGGCGGCCTCGCCGACGCTGGTCGACTCGTTGGCCGTGCCGTTGGGCTCGGTCAGCTGCTTCGGCGTCTTGTTCGTCTTCACGACGACCATCTCGTGCGTCATCGTCCCGTAGTTGGCGACGATGAAGCGCGTCGGTCCGGCCTTGACGCTGCCCGCCGCGGGGATCAGCGAGAACGGCGTGGCCGAGGCGAGCGCGACGGAGACGTCGGTGGTGCCGTCGATCGGCGCGGGCGGCTTGGCCGTCTCGGTGGCCGTGAACGTCGCGTACATGCCGCCCTTGTAGTGGCCCGGCAGGTTGCACAGCAGGACGTACTTGCCCGGGGGCAGGTTGAGCGTGACGCTCTTCGAGCCGCCGGCCGGGATGTCGGCGGCCTCGCCGACGCTGGTCGACTCGTCGGCCGTGCCGTCCTTCTGCATCAGCTGCTGCGGCGTCTTGTCGGTCTTCACGACGACCATCTCGTGCACCATCGTGCCGTCGTTCGTGACGTTGAAGGTGACCTGACCGGCCGGCACCGACGTGACGGACGGCTCGAGCGAGAACGTGCCGGTCTTGGCGAGGGCGACGTCGACGGTCGCGGCGCCCGCGGTCTGCGTCGCGTTGAGATCCGGGTTCGTCTGGATGGCCTCCGCGGCGGTGGAGCCGTCGGCGGCCATCGTCGAGCCGTCGGCCATCGTGGAGCCGTCGGCCATGGTCGAGGCCGCGGCGATCGCGCCGCCATTGCCGCTCGCGTCGGCGGGCTGCTTCTCCGGCATGGTGCCGACGGAGCCGCAGCCGGCGGCGACGAGCGCGATCGCGCCGAGGGCGGCGAACGCGGTGAGACGGTGGGGCAGGGACATGCGGACCTCGCTCAGGTGGGGGTGCTTCACCTCGAGGCGGGAGATCGCAGAGGTGCCTCCCCATCGTGCCACCTTCGAGACGCCGGTTCCTGAGAGGCTCTCAGGACCGTGTGATGTCTGTGGCAATCCCGTACAAGCGGTCATCGCCGTTCGGTCACTGCCGTGCTTCCATGTGTCCATGTCGCACGAAATCCGCACGGAAGCACGCTGAGGATGCGCGCGATGTCGACCGCAGCGCTGATCGCGGCCGTGCTGCTCGCCGGCTTCGCAACGGCGGCGCACGCCGCGTCGGTGGAGGCCGGCTCGCTGCTGCCCAAGCTCCAGGTCGCCGCACCGCAGCTGACGGGCTACTCGCGTGATCTGTTCCATCTCTGGATCGACGCCGACGGCAACGGCTGCGACACGCGCAAGGAGGTGCTGATCAGCGAGGCGCGCGTCAAGCCGGCGCTCCTCGCGGGGTGTCGTCTATCCGGCGGACGCTGGTGGTCGGCGTACGACAACCTGTTCATCACGGACTCCGGCATCCTCGATATCGATCACTTCGTGCCGCTCAGCGAGGCCTGGCAGTCGGGTGCCTGGCGCTGGAGCTCCTCGACGCGCGAGGCGTACGCCAACGACCTCGGCTACCCGCTGTCGCTGATCGCCGTGACGGCCACGACCAACCGGCAGAAGAGCGACATGGATCCGGCCGAGTGGATGCCGCCGTTCAACGGGTACCGCTGCACCTACGTGTCCACGTGGATCGCGATCAAGTGGCGCTGGCGGCTTGCCGTCGACCCGGCCGAGAAGGCCGCATTGCGTGTGGGGCTGACCGGGTGCGGTGCGGCCGGTCTCGTGCCCAAGCCGACGAGAGCGGCGATCGCCAACGGCCCCGCGCAGGCGGCGGCATCGAACGCGGCCGCGGGCGGAGCATCCTCGACCGGCAAGCTCGACCCGCGCTTCCCGTACTGCACCAACGCCATCGCGGCGGGCTACGGGCCGTACGTGAAGGGCATCGACCCCGAGTACGCGTGGTACCGCGACGGCGACGGCGACGGCACCGTCTGCGAACGCTGACGCCGCGTGATCGACCAAAGGGGCCGACCCCTCTGGTCGATTAGGCGCGACCGGGCGGGCGCGGCACACTGTGCGCATGACGACCGTCGCGCGCCTGCTCCACTCGCCCGTCAAGAGCCTGAGGATGGCCGACGTCGACGCCGTGCAGCTCGGCCCGAACGGCATCGTCGACGACCGCGTGTTCTTCCTCGTCGACGACGCGAACCAGTCGCTCAACCAGGCGCGGCGGCTGCCGCTCTGCCAGGCGACCGCGGCGTTCGACGGCGAGATCCTCTCGATCGTGCTGCCCGACGGCTCCCTCGTCGTGGGCGAGACGCCGACCGGCGAGCGGTTCATCGCCGGCTTCGACATGAAGTCGACGATCGAGGCCACGCTCGTGCCCGGGCCGTGGCGCGATGCGCTGTCGGACTGGGCGGGCGAGCCCGTGCGCCTTGCGCGAGCCGCTGATGGCCGCGGCGGCTGGTCGGGCTTCGCCGCGTCCATCATCGGCACGCCGTCGATCGATGCCCTCGGTCTCGGACCGATCGATGCGCGCCGCTTCCGGATGATGATCCAGACCGCCGGCGGCGCGCCGTTCGAGGAGGATGCCTGGGTCGGTCGTGACGTGCGCGTCGGCAACGCGGTCGTGCGCGTCGTCGAGGAGTGCATCCGCTGCGCCGTCACCACCGTCGACCCCGACACGGGCGAGCGCGACGTCGACGCGCTGCGCGCGATGATCGCCGCGAAGGGTGAGCCGAACCTCGGCGTCTACTGCGACGTCGTCGAGCCTGGTGCGATCCGTCTCGGGGATGTCATCGTCCCCAGCTGACCCGCGCCTCAGCGCGGGTAGTAGAGGTGGAACGTGTCCTTGAAGTACACGCCCTCGCGGATGAGGACGGACAGGCACTCCCCGGTGACGCCGTCGTAGAGCCCGGTGCCGCCGACCACGGCGTACGTCCAGCGCATGCCGGCTGCGGCCGCGGCGACGGTCGGATTCGCCTGTGCGTCCTCGATGAAAATCGCCCCGCCGGGCAGCGAGATCTTGGCGCGGAACCAGCGCGTCAGCTGCCCTGTCTGCGGATCCTGGCTGAACATCGTCGCGATGCCGCGGTAGTGGCCGATCACCTTGCCACCGGGGGTGCGGGCGACCGTGCCGTAGATCAGCTCGGTGTCGCCGGTCGTCGCGCCCGAGACGTCGGTCGTCATCGTGCCGGTGCTGGCGTCGAGCATCTGCATTGAGGTGCGGTGCTTGTAGACGGTGAAGTCATTCGGCTTCGGGCGCGCGGCGGCGACGGCGGTCTGCGCGCAGAGCGCGACCATGATCGCGAGCACGGTGACGGGGAGGCGTGTGGACATGGCGGAACCTCGATTCAGAATCACTGAGATGGCAGTGTACGGCGCGCGCGCCGTACCGCGGCATCAACGCCAGAGGCTGTTGATCGGATCCCACAGGACCGACAGCAGGAACACGCCGATCGCGATCAGCAGGACGATCGCGAAGATCCGCATGGTGGTCTGGCTCATGCGTGCAGCCTACCGTCCGGGCTACCGGATGATCAGGATCTCGGCCCGTCGGTTCTTGGCCCATGCCGCCGCATTCATCCCCTTGGCGCGCGGGAAGTTCGGCCCTCGGCTGACGGTCTTCCAGCGACCGGCCCGTACGCCTGCTGCGCGCAGCGCGGTGCACAGCGACGCGGCACGGCCGGCGCCCAGCTGGAAGTTGAGCGCACGCGACCCGCGCTCATCGGCGTACCCGATGCACGTGATGCTCTTCACGCGGCCGGTGACGAGCCTGGCGACCGTTGCGACGTACTGATCGCCGGCGTTGTTGAGACCGGTGGCGAGGGTGTCGTAGGTTCCCCCGGCCGGCGCGATGGTCTGGCGGTTGAGCATGATCGTGCTCATCGTGCGCGTGGTCATCGTCTGGCCGGCTGCGTTCGTCGACACCGTGACGATCACCACGGGGAGATCGAAGTACCGATGCGCCAGGCGATTGCCGCGGGCGTTGAGGGGGATCATCTGCTGCAGCGTCGCGGCTCCGACGGCACCCCCGGTCGTGGTCGCGCGTCCGATCAGGATCAACCCGCCGGCGCGGACCGACAGCCCCTGCTGGCTGTCGCCGACGGCGCCGAGGTCGGCGTACATCGTGGAGGTGGCCGATGCGAGCATCGAGCCGCGTGGCGCCATCACCTCGACGCCGGCGGTCATCGGCAGCCGGGTGGTGCCGCTGCGTCCGGCGCCGACCGTCATCTGCGCAGTGCCGAGCATCGGCGCGGCCGCCATCGTCGTGATGGTGACCTGCTGGCTCGTGGACCCGGCCGCATTCGTCGCCGTCAGCGTGAACGCGAAGGTGCCGGCGGTGGTTGGCGTGCCGCTCAGCTTCGCCGTGCCGGCCGCGGTGCCGGCGACGAGTTCGAGCCCGGGCGGCAGGGTGCCGGCCGTGACCGCGATCGCGGAGGGCGTCGCGCTGCCTGCGGCGAACGTGTAGCCGTAGGGCATGTCGACGGTCGCGTCAGGCGCCGAATAGGCCGTGAACACCGGCTTCGTATCGACGGCGATGGTGAGCGTCGCGCTCGTCGCCATCCCCTGAGAATTCGTCGCGGTCACCGCGAACGTGCTGACTCCCGCGATCATCGGCGTTCCGGTGAGGACGCCGCCAGCGGATAGTGAGAGGCCGGCCGGCAGGGCACCGGAGGAGACGGTGAAGGTCGGCGCCGGCGAGCCCGTCGCGGTGAAGGTGTAGGAGTACGCCGTGCCCGGCGTTGCGAACGCCGTGGGCGCCGCGGCCACCAGCATCGGCGCTGCGCCGTACGGGTAGGTGATCGCGATCTGCCCGTCGCCGTTGCGGAAGCCCGCGGTTGTCGCGGCATTCGCGATGCTCGGTGCCGCGTACGAGGAGCCGCCGCCGCCACCACCGGCGGCGCGGCAGGTGCAGTTGGCCCACGTGCCGCCGCCGCCGCCGAACCAGCCGCCGCCACCACCGCCACCGCCGACCCCGTTGGCGTTGCCGCCGAGGCCGCTCGCGCCCGCTGCGCCGGAGTAGCCGTTGCCGCCGTACGGATGCCAGTAGCCGCCGGCACCGCCGGCAGTCGCCGTGGCGCCCTTGCCGTAGGCGAAGAGCGACCCGGCGCTCGTCGACGTCGGCCCGGCCCCGTTCGCCCCGGTTTCCCCGGCGTTGCCGCCGTTCGCCGAATAGGTGCCGAAGTCGCAGCTGCCGCAGGTCGACTTGGAGGCCTCGCCGCTGTGTCGGCTCGCGCCGCCGCCGCCGCCCGCCACGATGATCCGGTTCGTCAGGGCCGTTCCGCCCATCCGGATGTCAGACGCGCCGCCGCCGCCCTGGCCGTAGCGCTGGAGCCAGATGCTGGCGGTGCTGTTGCCGTAGTTGAACTCGCCGGCGGTGCCCGCGCCACCGCCGTTCCAGCCGCCGGCGCCTTGCGTGCCGCTGCCACCGGGGGAGATCGTCAGCACCTGGCCTGCGGTCGCCGTGAGCTGGCCGACGACGCGCGCGCCATTGCCACCTGTCGTCGTGCCGTCCACATCGCCGCCGGCTGCGCCCTGCACGTCGAGCGAGAGCGGGCCGAGGATGTTCGCGGGAACCGTCCACGTGTACGCATCGCCGGCGGCGGGGAAGGTGATCGTGCAGGTCGACGCGCCGCAGACGGGGGTCGGTGTCGGTTGCGTTGCCTGTGCCGAGCCGCACGCGACCGCGAATCCGGCGGCGGCGAGCAGGGCGATCAGGGGACGGGTGAGGGCGGGGCGTGCGATGCGGCGCGACATGGCGCTGATCGTAGCCAACGCGTCGGTTTCAGTGAGACCGGTGCGTGGTCCTGATCACACGTGTGATCAGGAGGGCGTGGGCAGTTTCGGCACCGGCAGCAGCCCCTCGGCGGCGAGCACGGCGAGCGCCGCCTGCGGCAGATCGACCGTGCGCTCGTATGCCGCAAAGCGCGGCTCCCACGTCGGCAGGAACTTGCGGTTGAACGCGTCGAGGCGCTCGAGCTGGAACCAGCGATCGCCCTGCAGGAGCGCCTGCGCGGCGAGACGCTCCCAGCCCTGCAGCTCCGGTGCGCGCAGGATCCGCCCGAATGCGCTGAAGTTGAGGCCGACCCGTGTGATGCCCTGGGCACGCGCCCAGGTGAAGGCGCCGCTGAGGATCGCCTCATTGAGGCCATTCGGCGTGTCCTCGCGCCGCCGCATCGTCGACAGCGAGAGGTCGCCGGTCGCGAGCACCGGTACGAAGTGGATGTAGCCGGCCGGGACGCCGGCGGGATCGAGAGCGATCGCGAAGACGCACTCGCCGTGTTCGGGCGACCACGGGTCGTCGAGTGCCATCGAGAAGCCGCGCTCGCCCTGGCCGCCGAGCCACAGCTCCGACACCTCCTGCAGCTGAGCGAGCAGGCCCGCGTCGATTTCGCGACGGCGCAGCACCTTGATGGCATAGCCATCCCGTTCGAGGCGATTGACCGACTGGCGCACCTTGCGCATCGGCCGTCCCTCCAGCGAGAACTCCTGCGGGTTGACGATCGCCTCGTCGCCGAGGTACGCGGTCGTGAGGCCCGCCTGCTCCCACAGCCTGCGAGCCGAGCCGGGGAGGCCCATCACCGCGATGCGCCTCCCGACGCGAATCTGCTCCTCGTGGAAATCGCGGATCAGCTCGGCGCACGAGACCTCGGGGCCGATCGCGCTGCCGGCGACGAGCGCGACGTTCGCCACAACGCGGTAGGCGAGGAAGCAGTCCTCCTGTGCACC
>CAWUMZ010000021.1:0-19372 GCA_963923625.1 uncultured bacterium
GCACACCCGCACCCTAGCGCCCCTGACACGAGGGGCCCGGGCCCCTCGTGTCAGGACCTTTGCCGAATCGCGTCGCGCCGGCGTGCGAATGTCGGCACGCTGCGCCGGCGTTCGGTCACGCGTCGGGCACGATCGGTGCGGATGACGGTACGAACGTCGGTCGGCCGGCGCGTCGAAGCGCACGGCGGACGCGCGGACGAGCCTGACACCATGGGCCCGGGCCTCTCGTGTCAGGAAACGAGAACGGCGGGCGCCCGGAGGCGCCCGCCGTCGTCGTACCGGGGGAAGGTGCGCGGTGGAACTAGCGCTTCTTGGCGGCCGGCTTGCGCGCGGCCGGCTTCTTGGCCGCCGGCTTGGCGGCAGCACGCGTGGCGGGCTTGGCCGCCGCCGCGCGGGTCGCCGGCTTCTTGGCAGCGGGCTTCTTCGCAGCGGGCTTCTTGGCCGCGGCGCGAGTCGCCGGCTTCTTCGCGGCAGCGGAGCGCGTCGTGCGCTTCTTGCCGTACTTCTTGATGAACGCCTCGACCTCCTCGCGGGCCAGCTCGTCGCGATGCTGGACCGGCGGGGACTTCATCAGGTACGCGGAAGGCCACTCGAGCGGACCCGAGATGCCGTTGTCGAGCGCCAGCTTGATCAGGCGCACGGCGTCGATCACGATGCCGGCCGAGTTGGGGGAGTCCCACACCTCGAGCTTGACCTCGGCGGTCAGCGGCACGTCGCCGAAGGCGCGCCCCTCGAGGCGGATGTACGCCCACTTGCGGTCGGTCAGCCACGGCACATGGTCCGACGGGCCGATGTGCACGTTCTCGGCGCCCATCTCGTGCGGGATCTGCGACGTGACGGCGTTCGTCTTCGAGATCTTCTTCGACTCGAGGCGCTCGCGCTCGAGCATGTTCAGGAAGTCGGTGTTGCCGCCGACGTTCAGCTGGTACGTGCGCTCGAGGTGCACGCCGCGATCTTCGTACAGGGTCGCGAGGGCGCGATGCATGATCGTCGCGCCGACCTGGCTCTTGATGTCGTCGCCGATGATCGGCAGACCGGCCTGCTTGAAGCGCTTGGCCCAGTAGGCCTCGCGGGCGATGAAGACCGGGATGTTGTTGACGAACGCGACGCCGGCGGCCAGCGCCTGCTCGACGTACCACTTCGTCGCCTCCTCCGAGCCGACCGGCAGGTAGGACACGAGGACGTCGGCCTTGGAATCCTTGAGCAGCTTGACGACGTCGCACGTCTCGCCCGGCGCCTTCGTGATGACCTGCGAGAGGTACTTGCCGAGGCCGTCGTGCGTCATGCCGCGCTGCACGATGACGCCCTTCTTGGGCACGCGCGCGAACTTGACCGTGTTGTTCTGCCCCGAGAAGATCGCGTCGGAGAGGTCCTTGCCGACCTTCTTGCTGTCGATGTCGATCGCGGCGACGAACTCGATGTCCTTGATGTGGTAGCCGCCGAGGTTGACGTGCATCAGACCGGGGATCACCTCATCGGCCGAGGCGTTCTTGTAGTACTCGACGCCCTGGACGAGGGACGAGGCGCAGTTGCCGACGCCGACGATGGCGACGCGGACCTTGCCGTCGGAGCGGCGCGCGCGATTCTGAGGGGTGGACACGGTCGGGTACCTCCGGTGGTGGTGGTCTAGAGCTGACGCATGACGTGCCGGGCACGCTGCGCAACGGTGATGGCGGACAGGACGGCGAGCAGGATGATCCCCCACGGCAGGGCGCCGAGCGGGGCGAAGAGGAGCGCGGCGGCGATCAGCACCACGCGCTCGGCGCGGGCCATCATGCCGTGCGTGCCGTCGAGGCCCATGGCCTCGGCCTTGGCGCGCAGGTAGGAGGTCATGAAGGAGCCGGTCAGCGCGACGATCACGCCGAATAGCGCGATCTCGTTGCCGTCGTGCGCGAAGACGAGGGCGATCGCGCCGAACATGATCGCCTCGGAGGTGCGGTCGAGCACGGAGTCGAAGATGGCGCCCTTCGGGCCATCCTCGCCGCGGGCGCGCGCGACGGCGCCGTCGAAGACGTCGAGGATCGAGCCGATCAGGAAGACGACGCCGCCGGCGATGAAGCTCTCGCGGTACACAAGCACCGCGGCGATGACGTTGATGACGAAGCCGATCATCGTCACCTGGTTGGCGGTGACGGGAATGCGCGAGACCTTGGACATCAGACCCGCGATCACGCGGCGCGTCCCGTCGGTGTACTCCTGCTGCAGTCGTTCGACGCCCATCGGAGCCAACGGTAGGCCGCGCGCGCGAGCGCGCGTGCGGATGGCCGACGAGCGGTCGGTTGCGACCGACGAGCGGTCGGTCAGGCGCGCTGCGGCACGGCGTCGGACACCCGCGGCGGGTACGCGGGCGGTCGAGCGTCCTTGGCCTTGCCCAACGCGCCGAGCGTCGGGATGGTGCCGCGGCTGACGGCGAAGGCGAAGAGGAGCGCGAACAGCGCGACGAACGCGCCGACGGTGGCATCGAGGAACCAGTGGTTGGCGGTGGCGATGATCGAGAAGACGACGAGCCCGGGGTAGAGGGCCCAGACGATCTTCAGCAGCACGTGCGAGAACACGAGCACACCGGCGCAGCCGATGATCACGGCGTAGGCGGTATGCAGCGACGGCATGGCCGCGTAGGGGTTCGCGAACCAGGCGACGATGCCCGACTTGTGGTTGACCGCCGTCTGGTTGAGGGTGTCGACGAAGCCGAGCCCGCCGAGCATGCGCGGTGGTGCCGTCGGCAGCAGGATGTAGCCGAGCAGCGCGGCGAAACTGGTCGACAGCAGCGCGTTGCGGATGAAGTAGAAGGCGTGGTTGCGGCGGAAGTAGATGAACAGGAGCAGCGCATAGGTGATCGTGAACTGGCAGTTGAAGTACGTCCAGTTGGCGACCGACATCACGATCCCGGGCCCGTTGATCGCCCAGTGCTGGACGGCGGGCTCGAGATCGATGCCGAGGACCTGCTGCGCTCGGACCACGTCGAGCGCGTTGCGCATCGCGACATAGCGGTCGGGCTGCGCGAGCGTGCGACACGCCTCGTAGGCGACGTAGAACGACCAGAAGATCGCGAACTGGAGCCAGAAATCGCGCCAGCCGCGCGGCAGGTGCCGGCCGATGCGATCGGCGGTGCGGCGGAACAGGCTCACGTGATCGGCTCCCACACGGGTCATCGTACTGCGCGTCCGGCCATAGCGCCGTACGGCAGATCCGCGGCGGTGTGCCGGCTCAGCCGCCGATCTGGCTCATCGACTTCGCGCTGTGCACGAAGCCGGGCTCGCCGATCTGGTGCTTCATCCGCTTGCTCAGCACGGCGCCGCGGATGATCTCCTCGAGCTCCAGGTCGCTGGCGCCGGCGCGCAGCGGCGTTCGCAGATCGGTCTCCTCGTTCGCGAAGAGGCACGTGCGCAGTGCGCCCTCCGCGGTGATGCGGATGCGATCGCACGACGAGCAGAACGGCTGCGACACGGGATTGATGAAGCCCATCTCGCCCTGGCCGTCGGCGAAGGCCCAGCGTTCGGCGGTCGATGAGGCGGGGGCGTCGAGCCGGACGAGGGGGTAGACCGTCTCGATCATCGCTCGGATCTCGTCGCCGGTCAGGACGTCGTCCTTCGTCCACGTGCGGTCGGCGTCGAGCGGCATGAACTCGATGAAGCGCACGGTGTACGGCTTGCGGCGGGCGAGCTCGGCGAAGGCGATCACCTCCTGCTCGGTGAACCCGCGCATGGCGACCGCGTTGACCTTGATCGGCCGCAGCTCCGGATAGCGCTCGGCCTCCTCGAGGCCCTCGAGCACGCGATCGAGCATGTCGCGCCGCGTGATCTCCGCGAAGCGCGAGTGGTCGAGGCTGTCGAGTGAGACGTTGATGCGGCGCAGGCCGGCGTCGACGAGCGGGCCCGCGAGGGTGCGAAGGGCGATGCCGTTCGTCGTCAGCGCGAGATCCGTCAGACCCGGCACATTGACGAGGCGCTCGACGAGGTCGGGGAGGTCGCGGCGCACGAGCGGCTCGCCGCCCGTCAGGCGGACATGGAAGACGCCCATCGCGGCGAGGATCGTCGCGAGGCGCTCGATCTCCTCGAACGTGAGGACCTCCGTGCGCTGCAGCCATGCGAGTCCCTCGGCCGGCATGCAGTACTTGCAGCGGAAGTTGCAGCGATCCGTCACGGACACGCGAACGCTCTCGATGCGGCGATCGAACGAGTCGACGAGCGGCGGGCGGGCGGTCATGCGGGAAGTGTAGGGGCGGTCGGGATCAGTCGCCCGCGAGCGGGACGCGCTCGACGTAGCGGAGATCCCTGGCCGGATGGCCGTCGTCGGGGAATCCCGCGATCCAGATCGCATCGATGCGGGTCGTCGTCGCGGTGTGCTCCGCCGCGTCGCGGATGGCCTCGCGGACCTCCGCGTAGGCGGCGGCATCCTCGCCGTAGGCGAGCGTGAGGTGGGGGACGAAGTCGTGGCGGTGGCAGTCCTCATCGCAGTCGCAGAGGAGGTCGCGCAGCGCGCTGATCGAGGCCTGTCCCTCGGCGATCGCGAGCCATGCCACGGGACGGGTGGCCGAGGGGAACTCGCCGAAGCCCGCGCAGCGGAGGTCGAACGGCGCGATCCGCCCGACGGCCGTCCGGACGCGCTCCGCGAGCGCAGGCGCATCCTCGGAGGCGCGCAGCGGCGCGTAGAACAGCGTCACGTGGCCGGTCGCGGGGTTCTGTGCGCGCACCGCATCGCCGTCGACGCGGTCGCCGATCGTCCGGAGCAGCTCGCCGGCCTCATCGACGCGCAGGACGACGCCCCAGTACCAGCGCGACTCGGGCACCGTCAGTGGCGGGTCTCGCCGGAGCCGTCGGCGAAGGGATCCCACTCGAGCGTTGACTCGGGCTTCGCCGGGGGACGGAGGCCGTCGAGCGTGTCCTCGTCGTCGGCGATGTCCGGCCGCTCGGGCGGTGCCGGGAAGAGCTCCTCCGAGGCCTCCGGCTCGTCGAGCGGCTCATCGACGAGCCCGCTCGGCGCGGGCAGGTCGAGCTCCTCGAAGCCGGTGTTCGCGTCGGCGACGGGCGGCATCGGAATCGCCTCGGACTCCGACGTCACGGGAGCGACGGGCACGGCGGGCGGCGCCTCGTACGAGGGCTCGTCGCCAATCGGGTCATCGGCGGAGTGGTCGTGATCCTCGTGGTCGGCCGGCGCGACGGGCTGCGCCGGCGGCGCCTCGACGGGCGGCATGAAGGGATCGTCGGCGCCCTCGAAGGCCGCATCGTCCTCGGGATCCCAGGCGCGGGTCGCCTCCTCGTTGCGGGTGGCCTCCTCGCCGGGCATGGCGAGCTCGCCGTCGCGCGTCTCCGCGGCCGTGGCCGCGCTCGTCGCGTCGACGCCATCCTCGGGGTACTGCACGAGCGGCTCATCACCGAGCGGATCCTCATTGGCCTGCTCGTGCTCCGGCCCGTCGATGCCCCAGATCTGCTGGCCCGCATACTCGAGGCCGGGCAGGTCGTCGGCGCTCCAGCCGTACGCGCCGTACCACGACGGCGCGGTCGGCCACGGGATCATGCGCGCGCCGACGTGGACGAGCGAGACGGCGGGTGCGTCGCCGCGCTCGAGCGCCAGGCGGTTCTCCGGGCTGACGTACACCGTCGCGACGGTGCCATCGGGCTTGCGCAGCTCGATCGGCTCCGTGCCGAGACCGTGCTCGTGCGAGAAGAAGCAGAGGCCGGGGAAGCCGCGCATGATCGGCGCGGGCGGCGCGTGGTCCGACAGGCGGTACTCGACCCAGAGGATCTCCCACTCGACGGCATCGAGCTCGCCCGCCACGGTGCGGAGCTCGCGCGGCGAGGTGAGCGCGGGGAGGGTGCGGCGCAGCGCGAGCAGGCGCGCGCCGGCCGTCTGCATGTGGTCGGCGGCCTCGGGGTCCTCGGAACCGCCCTGCGTCTCGCCCGTCAGCGCTGCGTGGCGCGCGGCGAGGCTCTCCAGGCGGTCGAGGTGGAACTCCCGCGCGGTCCAGATCGAGCCGCCGCGGCGGCGCCGACGCTGCTCGTTGGAGCGCGCGCGGATGCGCAGCACGACGAGCACGATGCCGATGACGAGGAGGATCAGCACGAGCCACTGCCAGAACGGCGTGCCGCCGCCGCCGCTCGAGCCGCCATCCGACGGGTTGATGTTCGGCTTGCTGACGGCCTGCACGTAGCTGGTGAGGGCGCCGGTCGGATCGGTCGCGGCCACCTTGCCGGAGTCGGAGACCGCCTTCTCGATGCGCTCCTGCGGGTAGGACAGCGAGGCACCGCCGAGCTTCCCGCCGACGACGACGCCGACGGTCGCCTTCGGCGCGGTCGGCTGCAGCGCCAGCGTCAGCAGCCGTGCGGAGCCCTTGGCGTTGGTCGCGCCGGCCAGCGGCTTCTTCAGCACGACGAGGTAGAACGACGGGTTGGCGGCGGCGACCGCGTTGAGGGCGGCGACGTCGGGCTTGGGGCTGGAGCCGGGCTGGACGAACGCGTGCCGCGCCTTCAGCTTCGCGGAGACCTGCGCGGCGCTGAGCCTGCCGGCGGCCTGCGCGGAGCCCGCTGCGACCAGGATGGCGAGCAGGGCGACGGCGAAGAGCAGGGGAATGCGGCGCATGCCGAGATGCTACTCCCTCCCGCGGCGGGCGTGGTTTCCGCTCGGGCAGAAGGATGTCAATCCTTACAAAAAGAAAACTTGATATTGAGGCACTGAGATTGTACGATGCCGGTACGCGCCGCAGCTGACGGCGCCTGCAGTTCCGTTTCATCCCCCATCACCACACACACGGAGGCATATCCCACATGGGTCGCGTCATCGGCATCGATCTCGGTACCACCAATTCCTGCATGGCAGTCCTCGAGGGCGGCGAGCCCGGCGTCGTCGAGAACACGGAGGGCGGGCGCACCACGCCGTCCGTCGTCGCGTTCAGCAAGGACGACCAGCGTCTCGTCGGCACGCCCGCGAAGCGCCAGGCCGTCACCAACCCGGAGAACACCATCTTCTCGATCAAGCGCTTCATGGGACGCAAGTCCGGTGAGGTCTCCGAGGAGATGACGATGATCCCGTACACGGTCATCGCCGGCGACAACGGCGACGCCCGCGTCAGCGCCGGCGGCGGCGAGTTCTCCCCCGAGGAGATCTCCGCGATGATCCTCGGCAAGCTCAAGGCCGACGCCGAGGCCAAGCTCGGCGAGCCCGTCACCGACGCCGTCGTCACGGTGCCCGCGTACTTCAACGACGCGCAGCGCCAGGCGACGAAGGACGCCGGCCGCATCGCCGGCCTCAACATCCTGCGCATCATCAACGAGCCCACCGCGGCCGCGCTCGCCTACGGCATCGAGAAGGAGGGCGAGCAGAAGGTGCTCGTCTTCGACCTCGGCGGCGGCACGTTCGACGTGTCCGTCCTCGAGCTCGCCGACGGCGTGTTCGAGGTGAAGGCCACCGCCGGCGACAACCACCTCGGCGGCGACAACTTCGACAAGGCGATCGTCGACTGGATGGTCGCGGAGTTCAAGAAGGAGCAGGGCATCGACCTCGCGCAGGACAAGCTCGCCCTGCAGCGCCTCTACGAGGCCGCGGAGAAGGCCAAGATCGAGCTCAGCTCCACGCAGTCCACGCAGATCAACCTGCCGTTCGTCACCGCCGACGCCTCCGGGCCGAAGCACCTCGACATGGCGATGAGCCGCGCCAAGCTGACGGAGCTCGTCGGCGACCTCGTCGAGCGCACCGTCGGCCCGACGAAGCAGGCGCTCGCCGATGCGGGCCTGACGGCCGGCGACATCGACGACGTGATCCTCGTCGGCGGCATGACCCGCATGCCGGCCGTGCAGGACAAGGTCAAGGAGATCACCGGCAAGGAGCCGCACCGCGGCGTCAACCCGGACGAGGTCGTCGCCATCGGCGCGGCCATCCAGGGCGGCGTCCTGCGCGGCGACGTCAAGGACGTCCTCCTGCTCGACGTCACCCCGCTCAGCCTCGGCATCGAGACCAAGGGCGGCGTGATGACGAAGCTGATCGAGCGCAACACCACGATCCCGACTCGCAAGTCCGAGGTCTTCTCGACCGCGGAGGACGGCCAGACGTCCGTCGAGATCCACGTGCTCCAGGGCGAGCGCGAGATGGCCGCCTACAACAAGACGCTCGGCAAGTTCCAGCTCGTCGGCATCCCGACGGCGCCGCGCGGCATGCCGCAGATCGAGGTCACCTTCGACATCGACGCGAACGGCATCCTCAACGTGTCCGCGACCGACAAGGGCACCGGTCAGACCCAGCAGGTCCGCATCGAGGGCGGCTCCGGTCTGAGCGAGGAGGAGATCCAGCAGATGGTCAAGGACGCCGAGGCGAACGCCGACGCGGACAAGTCCGCCAAGGATCTCGTCGAGGCCAAGAACACGGCTGAGCAGCTGCTGCACCAGACGGAGAAGACCGTCGCGGAGCACGGCGACAAGGTCGACGGCGCCGTCAAGGAGCAGATCGAGGCCGCCGCGGCCGAGCTGCGCACGGCGCTCGAGGGCACCGATCCGGAGGCGATCCGCCAGAAGGCGACCGCCCTCCAGGAGGCGTCGTACACGCTCGCCGAGCAGGTCTACAAGGAGGCCCAGCAGTCCGCCCCGACGGGCGACGGCGCCTCTGCGGCCGGCGAGGACGAGCCCGATGAGGAGATCATCGAGGACGCCGAGGTCGTCGATCCGGACGCGACGGCGCGCTCGTGAGCCAGCACGACCCCATCGAGGAGGCCCTCCCCGCCGACGGCGGGGAGGAGCCGACCTCCCTCGACGGCGATGCGCCCGAGGTGGAGGAGGAGCTCGATCCCATCGCCCGCGCCGAGCGCGAGCGGGATGAGCACCTCGACCAGCTCCGGCGCATGGCCGCCGAGTTCGACAACTACAAGAAGCGCGTGGCGCGCGAGCACGAGGAGCTGCGCGTTCGCGCGGCCGAGCGCCTGCTGAGCGACCTGCTGCCCGTCTTCGACGACCTCGAGCGGGCCCTGGCCGCGTTCGAGACCGCGGAGAAGGAGGCGATCGCCGACGGCGTCGCGCTCGTCCACCGCGCGCTCTGGACGCTGCTCGAGCGCGAGGGCGTGGCAGAGCTCGATCCCACGGGCGACCTGTTCGATCCCCATCGCCATGAGGCGCTGCTGTCGCAGCCGTCCGACGCACCCGAGGGCACTGTCCTCGAGGTGATCCAGAAGGGCTTCCTGCTCGGCGAGCGCGTCCTGCGACCGGCCCGCGTGGTCGTCGCCGGAGGTGCATCCTGAGCGAGTCGCCCGCAACCTTCGAGGCCGCCCCGCTGGGCGGTTCCGAGACGTTCGTCACCGTCGTGTTCTGGGGCATCGTCGTGCTGGCCTGGATCGGCAGCGGCGTCGGCGCCTCGCGCGGCAACGGCCTGCAGGCCGTCGTGATGCTCGTGGTCGCGCTCGTCCTCGGCGGCCTCGCCCTGTGGCTGCGCTACACGCAGCCGCTGCGCTACCGCCTCGAGCGCGACGGTCTCGTGATCGAGCGGCGCATCGGCACCACCCGCGTCGCGGGCGGCATCGAGCGCCACGTCGGCAAGGCCACGCTCGGCCTGCGCCTCGGCTCGGGCGGCCTGTACGGCTATCGCGGCCGCTTCCGCATCGCCGCCGGCGGCTGGGCGCGCGCCTTCGTCACCGACGTCAAGCGCGCCTCGCTGATCACGGTCGGTGGGCGCAGCGTCGTCGTCTCGCCGGTCGATCCGGCTGCACTGGTTCAGGAGGTGGTCACCCATGCGTGACCTCTACGAGGTGCTCGGCGTCAGCCGCACCGCCACCGACGATGAGATCAAGAAGGCGTACCGCAAGCTCGCCCGCAAGCATCATCCCGACGCGAACCCCGACGATCCGAAGGCCGAGGAGCGCTTCAAGGAGATCTCGGCGGCGTACGACACGCTGTCCGATGCCGACAAGCGCAAGGCCTACGACCAGTTCGGCGCGTCCGGCGGCATGGGCGCATCCGGCGGCTTCGACCCCAGCGCCTTCAGCGACTTCGCGCAGGAGCGCGGCTTCGACATCTCCGACCTGTTCGGCGACATCTTCGGGCGTCGCCGCGGCGGCGGGGGTGGCGGCGGTCGCGGTCGTCCGCAGCCGCGACGCGGCGTCGATCTCGAGACGCGCGTGACGCTGTCGTTCGACGATGCGCTGCGTGGCGCGCGCGTCACCGTGCCCGTCGACAAGGACGTCAACTGCTCGGACTGCGCCGGCACCGGTGCGGCACCCGGCACCTCGCGCTCGACCTGCCCCGACTGCGGCGGCACGGGCGAGCGCCAGGTCAACCAGGGCTTCTTCGCGATCGCCGAGCCGTGCCTCCGCTGCGGCGGCCAGGGCACCGTCGTCGAGACGCCGTGCGCCACGTGCCGCGGCACGGGCAAGACGCGCCGCACGAAGCGCTACACCGTCAAGATCCCCGCCGGTATCAGCGACGGCGCCCGGATCCGCGTTCGCGGCAAGGGCCTCGACGGGGAGCACGGCGGCCCCGCCGGCGACCTCTGGGTCGTCGTCCAGGTGCTGCCGTCGGAGCGCTTCGCCCGTCGCGGCAAGGACGTCATCATCGACGTGCCCGTCACGTTCCCCGAGGCCGCGCTCGGCGCCGAGATCGACGTGCCGACGCCGCTCGGCGAGAAGGTGCGCGTCAAGGTGCCGGCCGGCTCGGCCGACGGCAAGATGCTGCGCGTGCGCGGACTCGGCTCGCCGTCCGACAAGGGCGAGGCCGGCTCGCTGCTCGTGCGTCTCAAGCTGATCGTCCCGGCCGAGCTGTCCACGCAGCAGACCGAGGCGCTCGAGAAGTTCGCCGCGCTCGACGGCGGCCGCGATCCCCGTGCGGAGCTGTTCGCATGAACGAGGACACCCCCAAGTACATGATCGGCGTCGCCGCCGAGCTCGTCGGGATGCACCCGCAGACGCTGCGGCTGTACGAGACCCGCGGGCTCGTGCGGCCCCGCCGCACCTCGGGCGGCACGCGCCTCTACTCGGACGCCGAGCTCGCGCGGCTGCGCCGCATCACCGAGCTCGCGTCCGGCCTCGGCCTCTCGCTGCAGGGCGTCGAGCACGTCCTGCGCCTCGAGGATCGCGTCGCCCAGCTCGAGCGCCAGATCGAGGACCTCGGCGCCGCCCTCGACGAGGCGGCCCGCGTGCTGCAGGCCGAGGTCGAGAGCGTCCACCGCTCGTACAAGCACGAGCTCGTGCCGTACCAGGCGCCGCCCGGCGCGGAGATCGTCGTCCGCCGCCGTCGGCTCCACTGACCGCTTGCCGTCATCCCCATCACCCCACCAAGAAGAGAACCCCCATGGATCCCACCAAGCTCACCGTGAAGGCGCAGGAGGCGCTCGCCACCGCCGCCGAACGCGCCCGCGTCACGGGCAACCCCGAACTGACCCCGCTCCACCTGCTCGCCGGCCTGCTGGCCGAGCAGGGCTCCGTCGCCGAGACGCTGCTGCGCGGTGTCGGCGCCGACATCGAGGCGCTCCGCCGCGATACCGACGACGCCCTCGCCAAGCTGCCCAGCATGCAGGGCGCGGCCACCGCGCCGCAGGCGTCGCTCGCGCTGCGCGAGACCCTCGACCGCGCGCTCGCCGAGTCGCAGGAGATGGGCGACGACTACGTCGCGTCCGAGCACGTCCTGATCGCGCTCGCCGAGCACTCCGGCCCCGCCAAGGACGTGCTGCGCCGCGAGAACGTCACCAAGAAGGCCCTCGTCGAGGCGCTCAAGAGCGTCCGCGGCGGCCAGCGCGTCACCGACCCCAACGCCGAGGATCTCTACGGCGCGCTCGAGAAGTACGCGCGCGACCTCACCGCCGCCGCCGAGGCCGGCAAGATCGACCCCGTCATCGGCCGCGACGACGAGATCCGCCGCGTCGTCCAGGTGCTGTCGCGCCGCACCAAGAACAACCCCGTCCTGATCGGCGACCCGGGCGTCGGCAAGACCGCGATCGCCGAGGGCCTCGCCCAGCGCATCGTCGCCGGCGACGTCCCGGAGAGCCTCCGCGGACGCCGCATCTACGCGCTCGACATGGGCGCGCTGCTCGCCGGCGCCAAGTTTCGCGGCGAGTTCGAGGAGCGCCTCAAGGCGCTGCTCGGCGAGGTCACCGCGTCGGAGGGCCAGGTCGTCCTGTTCATCGACGAGCTCCACACGATCATCGGCGCCGGCGCCGCGGAGGGCGCGGTCGACGCCGCGAACCTGCTCAAGCCGATGCTGGCGCGCGGCGAGCTCCGCGCGATCGGCGCGACCACGCTCGACGAGTACCGCAAGCACGTGGAGAAGGACGCCGCGCTCGCGCGCCGCTTCCAGCCCGTGTTCGTCGGCGAGCCGAACGTCGAGGACGCGATCGGCATCCTCCGCGGGCTCAAGGAGCGCTACGAGGTGCACCACGGCGTGCGCATCCAGGACAGCGCCATCATCGCGGCCGCGATGCTGTCGGACCGCTACATCGCGGACCGCTTCCTGCCGGACAAGGCAATCGACCTGATCGACGAGGCGGCCAGCCGCCTGCGCATCGAGATCGACTCGCGCCCGACCGAGCTCGACGAGATCGAGCGTCGCATCATGCGCATCGAGATCGAGGACGCCGCCCTCGCCAAGGAGACCGACGCGCTGTCGGCCGAGCGCCGCGAGGCCCTCGCCAACGAGCTCGAGACCCTGACCGCCGATGCCGGCGTGATCCGCGAGAAGTGGGAGGTGGAGAAGCGCCACATCGACGCGATCCGCCGCCTCAAGGGCATGATCGAGGACGTCAAGACCGAGGCCGAGCGCGCCGAGCGCGAGGCCGACCTCCAGCGCGCCGCCAAGCTGACGTACGGCGACCTGCCGGCCTACGAGGCCGAGCTCGCGGCCGAGACCGCGGCCCTCGACGAGGTGCAGAAGCAGGGCTCCGTGCTGAAGGAGGAGGTCGACGAGGAGGACATCGCCGAGGTCGTCGGCGCCTGGACGGGCATCCCGGTCAGCCGCCTGATGGAGGGCGAGATGCAGAAGCTCGTCCACCTCGAGGAGCGCCTGCACGAGCGCCTGGTCGGTCAGGAGGAGGCGATCTCCGCCGTCTCCGACGCGATCCGCCGTTCGCGCGCCGGGCTCGGCGACCCCGATCGTCCGATCGGCTCGTTCCTGTTCCTCGGCCCGACGGGTGTCGGCAAGACCGAGCTCGCCAAGACGCTCGCCGAGCTGCTGTTCGACGACGAGCGGTCGATGATCCGCATCGACATGAGCGAGTACATGGAGCGGCACAGCGTGTCGCGCCTCGTCGGTGCGCCTCCCGGCTACGTCGGCTACGACGAGGGCGGCCAGCTGACCGAGGCGATCCGTCGCCGCCCGTACTCCGTGGTGCTCCTCGACGAGGTCGAGAAGGCCCACGGCGACGTCTTCAACCTGCTGCTGCAGGTCCTCGACGACGGTCGGCTGACGGACGGCCAGGGTCGCACCGTGGACTTCACGAACACGGTGCTGATCATGACCTCGAACGCCGGTGCCGAGTACATCACGGGCGACCTCTCGCTCGACGAGATCCGGCAGCGGGTCGACGGTGCGCTGCGCCAGCAGTTCCGCCCCGAGTTCCTCAACCGCATCGACGAGACCGTCATCTTCCAGCGACTCAACGAGGCGGAGATCCGTCAGATCGTCGACCTCCAGGTCGCGCGACTGGTGCGTCGCGTGGAGGATCGCCGTATCGTGTTCGACGTGACCGACGCCGCCAAGGACCTGCTCGGCCGTGACGGCTACGACCCGACGTACGGCGCCCGCCCGCTCAAGCGCTCGATCCAGCGCCTGCTCGAGAACCCGCTGGCGCTGCGCCTGCTGGAGGGCGACATCGCCGACGGCTCGCGCATCGTCGCGGACGTCGACGAGTCCGGCGAGGGCATTGTGTTCCGCGTCGAGCAGCTGACGGCGGTCGCCTGACCGTGGGGATCCTCCGCCGCTCCTCCGGTGCCTCCGAGCCCGACCCCGAGTCGGGCGACGAGATCGGCGTCGAATCCGACGACGCGAGCGGCACGTCCGACGAGGCGCAGGTGCCGGTCGGCCCGACCGGCCGGCCCCTGCACCCCGTCGGCGCGTACTTCGAGGCGGCCTTCCGCCGCTTCGGCATCAACATCCTCGGCTACTCCGTCTACACGATCATCTGCGGTCTGCTGCCGGTCGGCGCCGCGCTGGTCGTCAGCGCCTCGGCGCTGCCCGAGTCGCTCGGCCTGTTCGTGTTCTTCCTCGGGTTCACGCTCGGCAACGTGCTTCTGATCGCGCTGACGACGTCGCTCGTGTCGGGCGGCGGGCGCGAGCGCCTCGGCTCGATCGCCACCGCCTGCATCGCGACCGGCGTGCTCGGCGCGTTGCTCGCGACGCTGCATCCGATCTTCGCGATCGTCCTCTACCCGCTGATCGCGTTCCCGCCGATTGCCGTCGCCTCCGGCGATGCCGACGGTCTGCGCGCCCTGCCCTTCGGGTGGCGGCTGGCCCTGAAGTGGTTCAAGCGCTCGTACGCGTGTCTGCTGGGAATCTTCATCGTCACCGCCGCCGTCTGGTTCGGCTTCACGATCTTCCTCTCGCCCCTGCAGGACAGCCTGCAGAAGCAGATCGCCTTCGCCGTCACGACGTACCTCGTGTGGCCGATCTCCGCGCTCGTCTTCCGCAACCTCTACGGCGACGTCACCGGGCGCCTGGTGATCAACGCCGCGCCCAACGAGGACGCCAACAAGAAGGCGATGCTGAAGAAGCGCCGCGAGAAGTCGAAGCGCAACCGCGAGCGCATCAAGAAGGTCACCGGCGAGGAGTAGCGTCGCCGGCGGGCATCGCCCCGTCTACTCGCCGGAGGTATCCGTCCGTGGCGCGTGCCACACGGGAATCCGCGCGCACGGCACATCGTCGAACGCGGCCAGTCCCTCGCGCACCGGTGGGCGCGGCGGCAGCTGTCGCCGCGCCTCGTCGAGCAGGCGACGGGCCTCATCGCGGGGATCGCCGGGGAGTCGCATGGTCGGAAACGCGAAAGGGCCGTGCCGCCCGACGGGACGGCACGGCCCTTTCCACGATTGCTAGGCGTTCATCGCCTCCCAGACGCGGTTCGGCGTCATGGGCAGCTGGTGGACGCGGGCGTCGGTGGAGGTGCGGATGGCGTTGCCGATGGCGCCGAGCGTCGGGACGCTCGGCGGCTCGGCGATCGTCTTGGCACCCTGCGGACCGGCGTTCTCCGCCGGCGGACCGACGAACGAGATGTCGATCGGCGGGATGTCGGACATCGTCTGCAGCTTGTACTCCAGCAGACCGGCACCGAGCATCCTGCCGTCGTCGGCGATCTGGTTGCCCTCGAGGAGCGCCTGGCCGATGCCCATCACGACGCCGCCCTCGATCTGGCCCTCAGCGCCGATCGGGTTGAGGATCGTGCCGGAGTCGTGCGCCGCGGCAACCTTGAGGACGCGTGTGACGCCCGTCTCCTGGTCGACCTTGACGTGCACGGCATGGCAGAAGAAGCCCGGCGCGAGCCAGGAGTCCATGCCCATGCGGCCGATGCAGTTGGAGCCATCGACCTCGGGCGCAGACGGCGGCGGGGTGGACCCGCTCGCGATCAGCTGCGCGCTGCCCGTCGCGACGCTCGCGAGCTCCGCGATCGGCACGTTCTTGTCGGGCGAGCCCTTGACGCTGGCCACGCCGTCGGCGAGCTCGATGTCGCCCCGGGCGGCCTCGAGCTTGTCGGCGGCGAGGTCGAGCAGCCGCTCGCGCAGTTCCTTCGCCGCGGCGACGACCGCGCGGCCGTTGTTGAAGGTCGTCTGCGAGCCGGACGAGCCCATGTCGTACGGGCCCGACTCGGTGTCCTGGTAGACGATCGAGAAGTCATCGGCCTTCATGCCGAGCTGATCGGCCGCGAGGCGGGGGAGGGCCATGACGGCACCCGAGCCGCACTCCTGCGCGCCCGTGATGATCGTCGCCGAGCCGTCGGCGTTGAACTTGATGTACGCGCCCGACGACACGCCGAACGACGGCCACCAGCCGATCGCGATGCCCATCGCCTCGCCCGCCGGCAGCTCCTTGCCCCAGCCGATCATCTCGGCGGCGGTGGTGATGCACTCCGGCGCGCCGTGCGGGTCGAGCGTCTGGCCGGTGGCCGTCTGCCCGCCGCTCTGCACGACGTTCTTGAGGCGGAACTCGACCGGATCCATGCCGATCGTGCGCGCCAGCTCGTCCATGTGGCTCTCGGAGGCCCAGTTGGCCTGTGGCGCGGTGGGGGCGCGCACCGAGCCGGACGGCTGGTGGTTCGTGTACGCGAGGTGCGCGTGGATGTCGACGGCCGGGATCGCGTACGGGCCGATCGCGTGCATGCACGCGAGCTCGGGGAAGAACCCGGCGTCGGCGGTGTACGCGCCGTTGTCGATGATCAGGCGTCCGCGCTTGGCGGTGATGGTGCCGTCGTTCTTCACGCCCGACTCGAGCTCGATGACCATGCCCTCACGGCGATGGTCCGGTGCGAGGAACTCCTCGCGGCGCGAGAACACGAGCTTCGTCGGGCGCTGCGCCTTGCGGGCGACCGCGGCGACGTGCGCCTCGAAGTGGAAGCCGCACTTGCCGCCGAAGCCGCCGCCCAGGTGCGTGACGATGACGCGGACCTGGTTCTGCGCGAGCTCGAGCGTCTCGGCGACGCCGGCGCGCGCCGCGAACGGCACCTGCGTGGACGACCAGATCGTGACCTGATCCCCATGCCACTCGGCGACGACGGCGCGCGGCTCGATCGGCGCGGCGTGCGACATGTCGGCGACGTAGCGCTCGCGGACGATGTGGTCGGCGGCGGCGAAGCCGGCCTCGACGTCGCCGTGCACCACGGAGGAGTGGCACGCGTCGTTGCCGTCCCGGACGATGTCGTAGTTGTCGGCGTAGGACTGCCAGTCGGGGTGCACCAGCGGGGCGCCGGGCTCGAGCGCGGCCTCGACGTCGTTGACGACGGGCATCGGCTCGATGTCGACCTCGATCAGGTCGCAGGCGCGCTGCGCGATCTCCTCCGAGACCGCGGCGACTCCGGCGATGACGTCACCCTCGAAGTGGACGTACTCCTTCGCGAACAGGCGACGATCGTGGATGTACTCGCCGAAGCGCACGTCGGGGACGTCGGCGTGCGTCACGACCGCGAAGACGCCGGGCAGGGCCTCGGCCTTGGACGTGTCGATGCGCGTGATGCGGCCGCTCGTGACGCCGGCGTAGCGGAACTTGCAGGCCGTCAGACCGGTCAGCTGGAGATCGCCGGTGTAGCGACCGGCCCCGGTGACCTTGTCCTTGCCGTCCTGGCGCTTGAACGTCCTGTCCTCGATCGCGGCCATGCGGCCCCTCCCTCGCTTGCGAACCGTGAATGGGCAGAATCCTACCCGGGGCTGCCTACGGGCGCTATCGCGCGCGCGGAATCGTCAGCGTGCTCGTCATCACCGTGGCCTTGCCGTTCGTCGGGGTGAAGCGCGTCGTGACCCGCACGCGAATCGCGTTTCGGCGGAGTGCGGCGCGGATCCGGGCGTCGAAGACGCACGTGATCGTGACCTTCCCTGCCTTCTTCGTGCGCCGCTGCGCACTGCAGATCGTCGTCGACGACCGCTTCCCCGCGGCGATGCGCGTTGCCGTCTGTCGGATCACCCCGGGACCGGTGACGGTCACGTCTGTCGTCAGGGACTGCCCCGAGACCCTCGGCTCCGCAACGCGCAACGTGGCCGCAGCGCGTTCCGGGGCGACTGCCGTCGCGCTCGGTGCGGCTGCCGTCGCACTCGGTGTGACGGGTGCAGAGGCGCTGGATGCGCTGGACGCCCCTGCCGCGCTCGTCGCGACCGCGGTGAACGTGTACGCCGTGTCGTTGGTCAGTCCGGTGATCGTGCAGGTGCCTGAGGCGCCGCTGATGCGGCACGACTGGCCGCCGGGCGCGGCAGTGACGGTGATCTCGGAGGGGGCGTTGGAGGGATAGGCGACCGACGTGGTGACAGCCGCACTCGCGTCTCCAGCCGTCGCCGTGGGCGTCGCGGGGGTCCACGGCACAGCGAGTGCAGTGGTGCGCCCGTCGAGCGCGGCTGTCCAGCCGGTCGAGGCCGAGAGGTAGCGGATGACGAGCGATGAGGGCGTGCCCGAGAGCGCGCCGGCGGCGACGGTCGGGGCATTGCCGAAGAAGTCGATCGTGGCCAGATTGCTCGCGTCTCTGAAGGTCAGGGACCCGAGCGAGGTGACGGCACTCGGCCAGGCGAAGGTCACCGAGCGCAGACCGGTCGCCGACTTGAATGCGTCAGGTCCGATCACGGCCACGGATGAGGGAATCGTGATCGTCCCGAGGTTGGCCACGCCGTAGAAGGCCTGATTGTTGATGGTCGCGACCGCGCTCGGCGATGCGAAGCTGATCGAGCGGATCCCGGATGCGAAGAACGCGAGCTGCGGGATCTCCGTGAGGCCGCGACCGATCGCCACGTTGTTGAGCGAGCTGGTCCCAGCAAACGCGTTGGTTCCCATCGAGGTCACCGAGTCCGGAATGTCGACCGACAGCAGACCCGATGATGCGAACGCGTAGGTGCCAAGCGTCGTCAGGTTGCCATCCTGCGGGAACGCCACGGATGTCAGACTCGGTGTGTTGTAGAACGCCTGGGCCCCGATCGTCGTGGTGCCGAGACCGATGCTCACCTGCGTGAGGCGCGGACAGCTGCGAAAAGCGTCGACGCCGATCGTCGTCACGCCATCCGGGATCGAGACCGTGGTGATTCCGGCCTGCTGGAAGGCACTCGACGGAATCGCCGTCAGCGAACTCGGTGCGGTGAACGTGAGGGTTTCGAGCGCCGTGGTGCCCGAGAACGCACCAGTGCCCATCGCCGCCAGCGAGGCAGGTAGGGTCACCGTGGTCACTCCCGTTGCGGAGAACGCCCACGAGCCGATCGCTGCGAGCGAGGCAGGTAGGGTCACGGAGGCGAGCGTCGAGACGTTGAGGAACGCATCATCGCCGACGCTGGTCACGCCCTGGGGAATGGTGATGCTCGTGAGGTGCGTGTTGCGAAAGGCCGTGTCACTGATCGACGTCAGGTTCGATGGCGTCGCGAAGGAGACGGACGTCAACGTGGTCTGGTTGTAGAACGCCGCTGATTGGAAACTCGTCACCGGCTTTCCGGTCAGCGTCGCGGGAATAGTGATGCTGGCGGGACACGTGCCGGATGCGCAGCCGTCGATGCGGATGGTGGCCCCGAGATCGGTGTAGGCGAGATCGCCGGCGACGGCAGCCGTGGCCGGGGCGGCGATCGCCGACGTGGCGCCCAGCACTGCGATCAGCATCGCCAGCCGCACAAGCAGAGCGTTCATGCTGTGAATGCTAATTCACCATCTGCGGCTCTGTCATGGCCAGCGCTGCAAGGCGGTGTCGATGCCGTCGACGATGATCGTCTCGGCGCACCGTGCGGCCTCGTGCGCCAGCGCGTCGGGGT
>CAWUMZ010000022.1:0-19371 GCA_963923625.1 uncultured bacterium
CCGTGCGGTCGGCCACGAGCGGAATTCACCGGATCGTGAACATCGCGTAACCGCACCGCTGCGACGGCGAGCGGACGGCCGGAGAGCCGGCGCCCGGGATCGAACCGAGGACATCCACTTTACAAGAGTGGCGCTCTACCAACTGAGCTACGCCGGCGTGCGCTGCAGCCTAGCGACCGGAACGTGAGGCATCCTCAGTAGGTGCGTCACTCGCTTCGCGTCCTCGTGGTCTCCAACATGATCCCCTCGCCCGAGGTGCCGCAGTACGGCGTCTTCGTGGCGCGCCAGACGCGCGCACTCGAGCAGAACGGCTGCACGGTCGAGATCGTCGGCCTCCAGAAGGAGGCGACGGGGCGGCTCGGCACCGCGCGCAAGTACCGCGGCCTGCGCTCCCGCGGTGCGCACGCGGCCAACCGGATGCAGCCCGACGTCGTGCTCGCGCACTACCTCGTGCCGACCGCGCTGATGGCGCGCCGCGCGGCGAAGGCGGCCGGCGTGCCGTACGTCCTGGTCGCGCACGGCGGCGACGTCACGCACCTCGAGCGGTCGAAGGCCCTCCGCGCGGGCATGCAGCGCGCGATCCGGGGTGCCGATCGCGTCGTCGCCGTGTCGCCGGCGCTCGCCGAGCGCCTCGCTGCCGTCTATCCCGGGCTCGCCATCGACGTCATCAACACGGGCGTCGATCGCGTCCTGTTCCGACCCGGCGCCGCCGATCTGACGCCGTACGGCAGCGCGCCCGAGCGCCCCCTGATCGTGCAGATCGGCAACCTGATCGAGCGCAAGAACCCGGAGCGCCTCGCGCGCGCGGCCCAGCGCCTGTTTGCCGAGCGGGGCGGGGGAGAGCTCTGGATCGCGGGGTCGGGGCCCCTCGAGGAGCGCCTGCGCGGGATGAGCGGCGTGCGTCTGCTCGGCGCCGTCCCGCCGGAGCAGGTGCCCGTGCTGCTGCGCGGCGCCGATGTCGCCGCGCTCGTGGCGCTCAGCGAGGGCTACGGCCTGGGCGCGCTCGAGGCCGTGGCGTGCGGGGTGCCGCTCGTCGTCTCGACGACCGCCCCGGTGGCGCGCGATCTGCCGGAGACGTCGGCGATCCGCGTCGATCCGACCAGCGAGGACGCGATCCTCGATGGGCTGCGCGCCGCCCTCGACCTGCCACGCGAGGACCCCGCCGGCCAGGCCAAGGCCGACGCGCAGGCCGACGTGGTGCAGGCGCGTCGCATGCTCGACCTCCTGACGGCCGTCGCCGGTCGCGGCGCCTAGCTCGTCGCGAGCTCGCCGAGCAGGACGCCGGCGTCATCACCGGTGTACGGCTCTACGCCGAAGCCCTCCTCCCATAGCTCCTCGACGCGGGTGAACTCCTCGTCGGTGACGGGCGGGGTGGCGGACGTGGCGGCGAACTCGTCGATCTGATCCGCGTTGTAGATGTTCGGCAGCACCGCCGACACGGCGGGCTCGTGGAGCAGCCACTGCATCGCGGCCTGGCCCATCGTGCGGTCGTCGCGCTCGAGGAAGCGCACGGCCTCGACCTTCTGCACGCCCTCCATCAGCCACGACTTGGGGCGGTGGCGACGGTGATCGTTCTCGCCGAACGTCGTCTCAGTGGTGTAGCGACCTTCGAGCATCCCCGAGGAGTGGGGGACGCGCGCGACGACGCTGACACCGTTCGCCGTCGCGTTCTCGATGAACTCGCGGCCCGGCTGCTGCTCGAGCAGGTTGTGGATCACCTGCATCGCGTGCAGCGGGCGGTTGTTCGCCACCCAGACGCCCTCATCGCGCCACCCGATCGCGGGCCCGAGCGCGACGCCGATCGAGCGCACGGTACCGGCCTGCAGCAGCTCGTCGAGGTACTCCCAGAGCGCGTCATCCTGCAGCGCATCCATGCGCGGGTTGTGCAGCTGGTAGAAGTCGATCTGGTCGCGACCGAGCCGCCTGAGGCTCTGCTCGAGCGCGTAGCGGACGAACGCGGGCGACCAGTCATGCGGGCGCTCGACGTGGCCCTTGCGCTCCCACGGGGAGTAGATGTCGTAGCCGAACTTCGTGCCGACGACGACGTCGGGATCGTTGCCGAACGCCTTGTTCAGCAGCAGCTCGCCGCGCCCCTCGCCGTACGTGTCGGCGGTGTCGTAGAACGTGATGCCGCGGTCCTTGGCGTGGCGGAGGAGGGCGACGGCCTCGTCGTCCGTGTACTCACCCCACCAGCCGGTCGCGAGGGTCCACACGCCGAAGCCCACTTCCGAGACCTCGACGCCACTGCTGCCGAGCGTGCGCGTCTTCATACCCGGAGCGTAGCGCGAGTCCGACGCCGATCCGCGGGCCTCGGGTAGCGTGTCGGACATGGCCGTTCCGATTCGCATGACGCAGCTCTCCAGCGGCGGTGGCTGCGCCTCGAAACTGCCCGCCGCGGCGCTGGCCGAGGTGCTGCGCGGCGTCCCGCACCGCGACGATCCGAACGTCCTCGTGTCGGGTGCGACGTTCGACGACGCCGCCGTGCTCCGCCTTGATGACGGCAGCACGCTGATCCAGACGATCGATGCCTTCGGGCCCGTCGTCGACGACCCGTACGACTACGGGCGCATCGCCGCGGCCAACGCGATCTCCGATGTGTACGCGATGGGAGGTATCCCGCGCTTCGCGCTCGCGATTCTCGCGATCCCGACCGGCGTCGAGGCGGCCGTCACAACGGAGATCCTGCGCGGCGGCGCCGCCACAGCGCACGCCGCGGGCGTGTCGATCGTCGGCGGCCATACGGTCACCGCGCCCGAACCGCTCTACGGCCTCGCCGTCACGGGGATCGCTCCCGACGGCGCGTTCTGGGTGAACAGCGGCGGTCGTCCGGGCGACCTCCTGTGCCTGTCGAAGCCGCTCGGCAGCGGCATCGTCGCCAACGCGATGCGCAAGGACGCGGCCGACGCCACCGTGCTCGCCGCGGGCGTCGAGGTGATGGCGGCGACGAACGCCGCGGCTGCCGCCAAGCTGCGGGAGGTCGGTCCCACTGCCGTCGTCGACGTCACCGGGTTCGGCCTCGTCGGGCACCTGCACAATCTGGTGCGGGAGTCGGGCTGCGCCGCAGAGCTCGACCTCGCTGCGCTGCCGTTGATCCCCGGTGTCCGGGCGCTCGTCGAGGCGGACGTCATCCCCGGCGGTTCGCGTCGCAACCGCGCCGCCGCGGCCGCGTACATGACCGCCGCCGCGGGTGCCGAGGACGCGCTCGTGTCGATTGCGTGCGACGCGCAGACCTCGGGAGGCCTGCTCGCGGCCGTCGCCGCCGACACCGACCCGGCGCTGCTGCCCGGTCCCGTGATCGGGCGGCTCACCGAGGGCGCGCCCGGCACCGTCGCGCTGATCTAGCCGGCCGGGGTACACTCCGCGCATGATCGAAGGCGTCTTCGTCGCACTGCAGGTGATCCTCGGGATCCTCGTGATCGTGCTCGTGCTCGCGCATTCCGGAAAGGACTCGGGGCTGTCGGGCGCCTTCGGCATCGGCCAGGGCCAGTTCGGCGCGACGCAGGTGATGGAGCGCAACCTCACGCGCTTCACCGTCGTTGTCGCCGTGCTCCTCGTGGCGAACACGATCTTCCTCGGCTTCATCCTCTCGTGAGCCCGAAAGCGCGCGAGACCCGCTTGCGCGGGTCTCGGCGTCGTACGGGAGGAGGGGATGGTATCTGCGGCGGAGCCGCAGCGGAGGGAGCGGTTCAGGTCGTGCATCGAACCCTTCGCGGCGCGCTGACGCTGCGGATGACTACGCGGCTGCATGACGGATTCCCGTTAGCAGGGGTTGCCGGGTGAACGGCCTGCCGCGCCTCATCGCCTCCGACCTCGACGGCACGCTGCTCGATCCCGACGGCGAGGTGAGCGCGCGCACGCGACGTGCGCTCGACGCGGCGATCGCCCGCGGCATCGACGTCGTGCTCGTCACCGGCCGGCCGCCGCGCTGGGTGCGGGATCTGCCCGACGCGACCGGCGCGCACTCGATCGTCGTGTGCGCCAACGGCGCGCTGCTCTACGACGTCGACGCCCACGCGGTGATCGACCACGCGCCGCTGCCCGGCCCGCTCGCGGCCGAGATCGTCGAGCACCTGCGGCAGGACGCGCCGGGCTGCCGCTTCGCCTGCGAGATGACGTTCCAGTTCGGCCGCGACACGGACTACCCGTCGCGCTGGCCGATCCCCGAGGACACGCTCCTCGGCGACGTCCTCGAGATGGTGCGCGACAACGAGACGACGAAGCTGATCGTCCGCGACGACGACCTCGAGCACGACGCGCTGGTGGAGGTCGTCCAGCGGATCGTCGGCGAGCGGGCGAACGTGACGCACTCCGGGTACGGCATCGTCGAGCTCTCCGCCGCCGGCGTCGACAAGGCGCGCGGCCTGCGCGTGGCGTGCGAGCGCCACGGCATCGACCTGATGGACGTCATCGCCTTCGGCGACATGCCCAACGACTTGCCGATGATCCGCAGCGCCGGCCACGGGGTCGCCGTCGCCAACGCGCACGCCGAGGTGCTCGCGGCGGCAGACGAGATCACCGCGTCGAACGCCGACGATGGCGTCGCGCAGGTGCTCGAGCGGCTGCTCGGGCTCTGAGCTCGGCTGCGCTACGCCATCTGCCGCAGCACCATGGGGAGGATGCCCCCGTGGCGCAGGTACTCGATCTCGACGGGCGTATCGACGCGGGCGAGCGCGTCGAACGACTCCGACGAGCCGTCGGCACGCGTGATCGTGACGGTGATCGTCCCGCGCGCCTCGAGCGTCGGCAGACCGGAGACGCTGATCGTCTCGGTCCCGTCGAGCTTGAGCGTGCCGCGGTTGATGCCGTCGGGGAACTGCAGCGGCAGGACGCCCATGCCGACGAGGTTCGAGCGGTGGATGCGCTCGTACGACTCGGCGATGACGACCTTGACGCCCAGCAGCAGCGTGCCCTTGGCGGCCCAGTCGCGCGACGAGCCAGACCCGTACTCGCGGCCGGCGACGATGACCAGCGGCACGCCCTCGGCTTGGTAGCGCTCGGACGCGTCGTAGATCGACATGACCTCGCCGGACGGCTGGTACGCGGTGAGGCCTCCCTCCGTGCCGGGCACGAGCTCGTTGCGCAGGCGGATGTTCGCGAACGTGCCGCGCACCATCACCTCGTGATTGCCGCGGCGGGCGCCGTACGAGTTGAACTCGCGCTGCTCGACGCCGTGCTCCAGGAGCCAGCGGCCGGCCGGGCCGTCGGGCTGGATCACGCCGGCGGGCGAGATGTGGTCGGTCGTGATCGAGTCGCCGAGGACGGCCAGCGCGCGCATGCCGCTGATGTCGGTGAGGTCGCGCGGCTCTGCGGCCATGCCGGAGAAGAACGGCGGCTGGCGGACGTACGTCGAGTCGGCGTCCCAGTCCATCGTCTGGCCGGTGGGGGCGGACAGTGCGCGCCAGTGCGCATCGCCGTCCCAGATCGCGCCGTACTCCTTGGCGTACAGGTCCTCGGTCAGCGACGTGGCGATGACCTCGCGGATCTCCTCCATCGACGGCCAGATGTCGGCCAGCATGACGTCGTTGCCGTCGCTGTCCGTCCCGATCGGCTCCGACGTGAGGTCGATGTCGAGCGTGCCGGCGATCGCGTAGGCCACGACGAGCGGCGGTGAGGCGAGGTACGCGGCGCGCACCTTCGGGTGCACGCGGCCCTCGAAGTTGCGGTTGCCCGACAGCACGGCGCCGACCGCGAGCTCGTGCTCGGAGATCGCGGCGTCGAGCGCCTCGGGGAGCGGACCCGAGTTGCCGATGCACGTCGTGCAGCCGTAGCCAACGAGGTTGAAGCGCAGCTCGTCGAGCGGGCCGGTCAGCCCCGCCTTGTCGAGGTAGTCGGTGACGACGCGGGAGCCCGGCGCGAGGCTGGTCTTGACCCACGGCTTCGTCTCCAAGCCCTTGGCGCGCGCGTTGCGCGCGAGCAGGCCGGCGGCGACCATCACGGACGGGTTCGACGTGTTGGTGCACGAGGTGATCGCGGCGATCACGACGCTGCCGTGGTCCACGGTGCAGTCCTCGGCGGTCGTCGTGGCACCCGCGGCGCCGGCCGGGATGAGCGCCTCGACGGGGATGCGAACGGGCGACGACTCGCGCGGGAAGGCCTGCTTGAAGCTCTCGCGCACGCCGCCGAGCTCGACGCGATCCTGCGGACGGCTGGGGCCGGCGAGGCTGGGGACGACCTCGGCGAGGTCGAGCACGAGCACGTCGGAGTACGTGGCGAGCGGCTGGCCGTCCTCGCGGAACATGCCCTGCGCGCGGCAGTACGCCTCGGCCACGGCGGCCTGCTCCTCGCGCCCGGTCGAGCGGAGGAAGCGGATGGTCTCGGCGTCGACCGGGAAGGTCGCGGCCGTGGCGCCGAACTCTGGCGCCATGTTCGAGAGCGTCGAGCGGTCGGGGATCGACAGCGCGCTGAGGCCATCGCCGCAGAACTCGACGTAGCGGCCGACGACGCCGTACTGGCGCAGGCGCTCGGTGACGGTCAGGACGAGGTCGGTCGCGGTGACACCCGGGTTGAGCGTGCCGCGGAACTCGAAGCCGATCACGACGGGCTCGCTCATGGCGAGCGGCTGGCCGAGCATGGCCGCCTCGGCCTCGATGCCGCCGACGCCCCAGCCGAGCACGCCGAGGGCGTTGACCATCGTGGTGTGCGAGTCGGTGCCGACGAGCGTGTCGGGCAGCGCCGCGGGGGCGCCATCGACGTCGCGCACGTCGACGACGCTGGCGAGGTGCTCGACGTTGACCTGGTGGACGATGCCCATGCCCGGCGGCACGACGCGCAGGCGGCCGAAGGCGCCCTGGCCCCAGCGGAAGAAGCGGTACCGCTCGCCGTTGCGCTCGTACTCGCGCTCGACGTTCTTCTCGAAGGCGTAGCGGGTGCCGAAGGTGTCGACCTGCACCGAATGGTCGATCACGAGGTCGACGGGCACGAGCGGGTCGATCGCGCCCGGGTCGCCGCCGAGCTTCGCGTGCGCGTCGCGCATGGCGGCGAGGTCGGCGATCGTCGGGATGCCGGTGAAGTCCTGGAGGATGACGCGCGACGGGATGAACGGCACGGACGTGCCCTCGGGCGCAGGCGCCGGCCACGCGGCGAGTGCGCGGATGTCGGCCTCGGACACGTGCGGGCCGGTCGAGTGGCGCAGCTGCATCTCGAGCAGCACGCGCACCGTGTACGGCAGGTGCGAGGTGTCGATGCCGGCCTCGTCGCAGGCGGAGATGGCGAAGTAGTCGACGCCGTCGACGCCCGGAAGCGGACGGCGCGCGTTGAGGGGATCGGTGCGCGTCATCCCGGCATCATGCCACGGGGCGGAGGTCAGGCGAGGAGGCCGACCGAGGGCCCGATCAGGCCCACGACCGCGCCGATCGCCGCCGCGGCGAGGACGAGAATCGGCACCGGCACGCCGCGTCGCTGCAGAGCGAACACCACGACGGCGATCAGCGCCGCCAGTACGTCGAGGCCGCCGTCGCGCAGGATCGCGTGGTCGGCGAGATAGACGACGAGGACCGCGATCGCGCCCGCCACGACACCTTGGAGCGCGGCCAGCGCATCGGCGATGGGGCCGCGTCGCGGCACGTGCTCGATCAGCGGCGCGCCGACGCTGATCATCAGGAACGACGGCGCGAAGGTGGCGAACGTCGCCACGAGCGCGCCGGCGATGCCGCCGGCCGCGCCGCCGAGGACGGTCCAGCCGGCGACGAACCCGACGAACGAGTTGACCATGATCAGCGGCCCGGGCGTGGTCTCACCGAGCGCGAGGCCGGCGATCATCTGCTCGGGCGTGAGCCAGCCGAAGCGCCCCACGGCGGCGGCGGCCACGAACGGCAGCACCGCATACGCGCCGCCGAACGTCACGAGCGCGACGATCGTGAAGAAGCCGGTCAGCTCGGCGATCACGCCGCCGACGGCGAGGAGGACGGCGATCGCGCCGAGCCACACTGCGGCACCGATGATGGCGCGGCGCACCAGCGCCGGCCGGTCCACGGCATGCGGCGGCTCGCCCGGGTCCTCCTGGTCCTCAAGCGGCACGAGCGCCTGCGGTCGCGCGCGGCCGATCAGGAAGCCGGCGAGCGCGCCGAGCACGACCAGAAGCGGGAACGGCGCGCCGAGCAGCATGGCGCCGCCGGCGATGATCGCAATGCCGAGCGTCCAGCGCGTCCGCACGACCTTGCGCGCCATGCGGATGCCCGCCGCGACAACGAGGGCGATGACGGCGCCGCCGAGCGCGCGCACGATGCCGGTCACGATGCCCGTCTCGCCGAACGCCATGTAGATCCACGACAGGGCGATGATCAGCACGAGGCTGGGGAGGATGAAGAGGCCGCCGCTCGCGAGTGCACCGCGCACCCCGTGCAGGCGGTAGCCGAGGTAGCACGCCAGCTGCTGCGCCTCGGGTCCGGGCAGCGCGGTGCAGAGCCGCAGGGCATGCAGGAAGGAGCGCTCGTCGATCCACCGCCGTCGCTCGACGACCTCGCGGTGCATCAGGTCGATCTGCGCGATCGGTCCGCCGAAGGAGATGCAGCCGAGCCGCAGCCACACCCGCAAGGCGGTCCCGAACGACGGGATCACGTCGTGGCGCCGCCGACCGCCCATGCGCCGCGCAGGGTCCGCGCACCGCCGAGCGCGAAGCGGATCAGGATGAACAGCGTGATGCCGAGCCAGAGTCCGGTCAGGCCCCAGCCGAGGTAGATCGTCCCGAGCATGCAGGGAACGTACCCGCCCAGGACGGCCACGAGGGTGAAGTTCCGCATAAAGGCGGTATCGCCCGCGCCGACGAGGATGCCGTCGATCGCGAACACCACACCGGCGAAGGGCTGCATGCCGCCGAACCAGATCCACGCGGCGCCAGTCGCCTGCACGACGTCGTCGTCGTTCGTGAACAGCCGCGGGATGATGCGCCAGCCGGCGAGGATGATCGCGCCGAACACCGCTCCGACGATGGCACCCAGCTCGCACAGCCGGCGGGCCGTGGCTCGAGCCGCCGCGACGTCGCCCGCACCGAGCAGCTCACCGATCAGCGCCTGCGCGGCGATGGCGAACGCGTCGAGCGTGAGCGCGAGGAAGTACCACAGCTGGATCGCGATCAGGTGCGCGGCGACCTGCTCGGGCCCGAGGCGCGAGGCAACGGCGGTGGCGCTCAGGAACGTTCCCTCCAGTGCGATGGTGCGGATGCCGAGGTCGCGAGCGGCGCCGAGCTGCTCGATCAGGCCCTGGCGATACGGGCGCAGCGAGACGTGCTCGCGGACGAGCGCCTGCAGGAACAGCGTCGCCGCGACGATCTGGCCCGTGACATTGGCGTACGCCGAGCCGTCGAGTCCGATGTCGAGCCCGTAGACGAGGATGGGGGCGAGCGCCGCGCTGACGATGTTCGAGGTGATCAGGTAGACCAGCGGCTTGCGCAGGTCCTGCACACCGCGCAGCCAGCCGCAGCCGGCCAGCACGACCGTTACGAAGGGGATCCCGAACAGCGCGATGCGCAGCCAGCCGAGCGCCGCGGCCTGCGTGCCCGGATGGTCGCCCGCGATCAGGTGCGTCAGCGGATCAGCCAGGAGCTGCAGGACGATCAGCAGCAGGACGCCGACGATCGCGCCCAGCCACGTCGCCTGCACGCCTCGCTCAACCGCCTCCTTGCGCCGGCCTGCGCCGAACAGGCGCGAGGCGCGGCTCGTCGTGCCGTACGCCAGGAAGTTCATCAGCCACACGGCGTTGCCGAGCAGCGCGGCGCCGACGGCCAGGCCGGCCAGCGACTCCTTCCCGAGATGTCCGACGACCGCGGTGTCGACGAGCAGGTAGAGCGGCTCGGCGGCGAGCGAGCCGAGCGCGGGCAGCGCGAGCGCGAAGATGCGGCGGTCGGGTACGCGCGTCACGGGGGAAGCCTACGTGCAGGTACGCTCCGCGCATGAGCATCGACGTCGTCCACTACACCGATCCGGGCTGCCCGTGGGCGTATTCGGCTGAGCCCTTCATCCGCGCGCTCGAGTGGCGCTACGGCGATGGGCTCACCTGGCGCACCTGCCTGATCGGCCTCGCCGAGGATCCGCAGCGCTACATCGACGCCGGCTACACGGGCGAGAAGATGACGCAGTGGCACATCGAGTTCCGCGATCGCTTCGGCATGCCCTTCGCGACGGCGCCGCGCGAGCGTCCGGCCGCGACCGGGCTCGCCTGTCGCCTGATCGTCAGCGCGCGTCGCCAGGGCCACGAGGCCGCCGACGCGGTCATGCGCGCCATGCGCTTCTCGTGGTTCACGACGACGCAGCCCCACGACTCGCTCGAGGTGCTCGAGCCGATCGTGCGCTCCGTACCGGGCATCGACGCCGACGCCGTCATCGCCGGTCTCGAGGATCCCGCCGTCGAGGAGGCGTACCTCGCCGACAAGCGCGAGTCGCGCACGATCCTGCCGCCCGCGACCGCGCAGGGCAAGACGGCTGACACGGACGGCGAGGAGCGCTACACGGCGCCGAGCCTCACCTTCACCCGCGACGGCGAGATGCTCGTCGCCGCCGGCTGGCAGCCGCTCGCCGCCTACGACGTCTGCATCGCGAACCTCGACCCGACGCTGCCGCAGCGCGGACCGGCCGGGCCGGAGGAGACGCTGCCGGCGTTCCCGCGCGGCCTGACGACGTACGAGGTCGCGCTGCTCAAGTGCGCACGCAACGACGATCCGGATCTCGCTGCCACGGAGTGGGACCTGATCTCGCTGGCCGCGGCGGGTAAGGCGCGTCGCGTGCCGCTCGGGCACGACGCGCTCTGGCTGCCCGTCTAGGCCAGCCCGACGACCTCGTCGCCGACGACGACGTCGACGAGCGGGCGTGACACCGCGGCGCGGTTGACGGCGTCGGTGGCCGGCATCTTGCTGATCTGACCGGACAGCAGGATCGCCTGCGGCTCTCCCTCGGCGCAGCGGATCGCAGCGACCTGCCCGGCGGGCTCCTTGGTCGGCTTGTCAGGCGAGGCGAGGGCCACACCACCGCCGCCGCGGCCCTTCGCCGGGACGTCGGCGATCGCGACCCGCTTGCCGAAGCCGCTCTCGTGGGCGACGTGGAGGTCGCCTGGCGCAACGGCGCAGGCCGAGACGATGCGGTCGCCCGGCGCGAGCTTCATGCCCGCCACGCCGCCTGCCGACGCGCTCTTGACGACGCGCAGCGGCTTCGCCGCCGTGCGGAGCACCTTGCCGTCGGCGGTGGCGAGCAGGATCTCGTCGCCCTCGTCGTGCGGCACGACCGCGACGAGGCGATCGCCGTCGGGCAGCGCCATCGCGGCGCCGAGCGTGGCATGCATGCCCGGCAGGGAGTCGGGGGTGCAGCGCTTGACCTCGCCCTGCTCGGTGACGAGCAGGAGGAACGGGGCATCGGCGGTGGCGAGCGCGACCAGCTCCTGGCCGCGCGACATCTGAATCGGCTTCTGGCCGCGTACGGCGCGCGACGACAGCGGCAGCTCGTTGAGGCGCACGCGCGCCACCTCGGCATCGGTCGTGAAGCACAGGAGCTCCTGATCCGTGTCCGAGTGGATCAGCTGGAGCGGGCGATCCCCAGGCTGGACGTCGACGGGGTAGGCGGTCGGCGCCGAGGCGCGCGACTGCGCGACGAACAGGCCGCTCTTCGTCGCGCCGAGCCAGATCTCCGTGCTCGGGCCGCTCAGCACGGCGACCGACTTCGCCGCGGCGCCCTTACCCTGCACCGGCGCGGCGGCGATCGTCGAGCCCTCGCCGCCGAGCACCGTGCGGCGCGGGCCGGACAGCGCCATCGCCTCCTTCAGCTCGCCGACCACGATCTTCTTGAGCGCGGCGTGCGAGTCGAGGATGCGGCCGATCTCGTCGACGCGGTCGCCCTTCTGCTTGCGCTCCTCCTCGAGCTTCAGCCGGTTGAGGCGCGCCAGGCGCTTGATCGGCATGTCGATGATCCACTGCGCCTGCTCGTCGTCGATCGGCACGGGCTTGGCGGCACCATGCGGCGTCACCTTGAGCTTGGCGATCAGCTTCGCCTTGGCGTCGTCATCGTCCTCGGAGCCGCGCACGATCTTGATCACCGCGTCGATCGCGTCGAGCGCCGCGAGCAGGGCGATCAGCCGGTGCAGCTCGCGCAGCAGCTCGTCGCGCTCGAACTCGAGGCGGTTGGTGACGATCGTGAAGCGGAAGTCGACGAAGCGGTCGAGCGCCTCGCGCAGGCCGATCTGGCGCGGCGTGCCCTCGACGAGGACGGTCATGTTGATGCCGACCGTCACGCGCAGGCTCGTGGTGCGGAAGAGGTCGGCGATCAGCCGGTCGAGCGAGCCGCCGCGCTTGCAGCGGATCTGGACGCGCGTGCCCGTGCGGTCCGTCAGGTTCTTCGGCATCTCGGTGACGTCGCGGATCTTCTCGGCGCGGGCCGCCTTGACGACCTCGGCGACGATCTGGTCGGGTGAGACGCCGTACGGGAGCTCGGTGATGACGAGGGCCTGCACGCCGCCCGACAGCTGCTCCGTGTGGAAGCGCGCCTGGAGGCGCACGGTGCCCTGGCCCTTGGCGTACGCCTCGGCCAGTCCCTCGGGGTCGACGAGGATGCCGCCGGTCGGGAAGTCGGGGCCGGGCAGGACGCCCATCAGGTCGTCGAGCGATGCGTCGGGGTTCTCGGCGAGCATGATCGCGGCCGCGCACGCCTCGGCGAGGTTGTGAGGCGGTACCTCGCACGCCATCGACCAGCCGATGCCGCGCGAGCCGTTGACGAGCAGGTTCGGGAACGTGACGGGCAGGACCCACGGCTCCTGCTTCTTCTCCGTGAAGTTCGGCTGGTATTCGCGGACGATCTCGGGGCGCAGGTCGCTCAGCCACGCGGTGGCGGCGGGGGAGAGGCGGGCCTCCGTGTAGCGGTAGGCAGCCGGCGGGTCCGAGAACTCCTTCGGACCGACGCTGCCCCAGTTGCCCTGGCCGTCGACGAGCGGGACGTTGAGCACGAAGCCCTGCGCCATGCGCACCATCGCGTCGTAGACCGCGGAGTCGCCGTGCGGGTGGTAGTTGCCGATCACGTGGCCGACCGTCAGCGCGGACTTCTGGTACGGGCGCCCGGCGCGGCCGCCGAGCTCGTCCATCGCGTGGATGATGCGTCGCTGCACCGGCTTGAGGCCGTCGCGCACATCGGGCAGGGCGCGCCCGAGGTTGACGTACATGCCGTACGAGAGCGCGCGCTCGAGCAGCGCGTCGGAGGCGTCGATCGCGTCGCCCTCCCAGTCGAGGCGCGCGATGCCGCTGCCGTCGTCCTCGCCGCCATCGCCGTTCGACGCCTCGCTCTGCTCGTCATCCGCGTCGGGGTCGGTCTCGGCGACGTCGACCAGCACCTCGGTCGCGGCGGCGTCGATCACCGGCGCGTCGTCGGCGACCGCCTCATGCTCGGCTGTCGGCTCATCGACCTCCTCGACCGCGAGGTCGAGCTGCGCGTCATCCGCGCTCGCCTTCTTCCGGCTCACACCAGCACCTCGGAATCGGCCGCCGACTCCTCGAGCCACGCGCGGCGCGGCGCCGGGTTCGAGCCCATCACGAGCTCGACGGTCTTCGCGGCCTCGGCCGCGTCCTCGATCGAGATCTGCTGCAGCCGGCGCGTGGCCGGATCGAACACCGTCTCGCGCAGCTGGTCGGGGTTCATCTCGCCGAGGCCCTTGAAGCGCGTGACGTGGTCGCCGGTGCGCTTCGTCTTGGCGAGCGTGTCGCGCAGCTCGTCCTCGGTATGCACGTAGATCGCCGCTCCGTCCTTGAGCGAGACGCGGAACAGCGGCGGGCGGGCGAGGAACACGCGGCCGCCGGCGAGCAGGTCGGGGAAGAGCTCGTGGAACAGCGTGATCAGCAGGTTCGTGATGTGCGCGCCGTCCGCGTCGGCGTCGGCGGTGATGACGACCTTGCCGTAGCGCAGCTGCTCCTCCTCGAGCGTGGCGACGAGCGTGGAGCCGATCACGTCCTTGCGGCCGCCGAGCGCCACGAGGATCGAGTCGACCTCGGCGTTGTCGAACGCCTTGCCGTTCTTGGCGCCGAGCACGTTGAGGATCTTGCCGCGGATCGGCAGGATCGCCTGCGTCGCGTTATCGCGTGCCTGCTTGGCGCTGCCGCCGGCCGAGTCGCCCTCGACGATGAAGATCTCGCGGTCGACGTTCGGGATCGACGGGTTGTCGATCGTGTCGGCGAGCTTGCCCGGCAGGTTCGAGTCGCTCATGATCGACGTCGCCGCGTTGCGGAGCTTCTTCGAGATCTTCGCCTTCGCCAGGCGCACGTCGCGCGCCAGCACGACGCGGTCGAGGATCTTCTTGGCGTCGTCGGCGTTCGCCTTGTCGGCCAGCCAGTCGGCGAGCGCCTGGCCGGTGAAGGCCGCGACGGCGGTCTGCGCCTCCTGGTTGTTGAGTCGACCCTTCGTCTGGCCCTCGAACTGCGGATCCTCGAGCATCACCGAGATCGCGCCGGTGAGGCCATCGGCGACATCCTTGGCGTCGAGCGACTCGCCCTTGTCCTTCTTCAGCCGGCCCGCGTCGTAGGCGGCCTGGTTGAGCACGCGCGTGAGCGCGCGGCGCAGGCCCGACACGTGCGCGCCGCCGTCGACGGTGTTGACGACATTGCAGAACGAGTAGACGCGGTCGTCGGCGCCCATCGTCCACTGCAGCGCGATCTCGATCGGGATCCCGCCCGACTCGCCGCTCAGCGAGATGATCGTGGGGTGGGCGACGTCGCGGCTCTCGTTGAGCTCGTGGACGTAGTCGGCGAGGCCGTTGTCGCTCTTGTAGCGGTGCTCGGCGCCGTCGGGCGTGCGCAGCGTGAAGGACAGGCCGCGCACCAGGAACGACTTCTCGCGCAGCCGCTGCTGCACCGTCGTATTCGAGAGGTGCGCGTTCTTGTCGAAGATCGTGCGGTCGGGCGTGAACCGCACGGTCGTGCCGGTGCCCTCGCCCTTCTCGAGCGCGCGCACGTCCTTGACCGGGCCGTCGGGCACGCCGCGCTGGTAGCGCTGGCTCCACAGGCGCTTATCGCGCCGCACCTCGACCTCGAGCCAGTCGGACAGCGCGTTGGTGACGCTCGCGCCGACGCCGTGCAAGCCGCCCGACACCTTGTAGCCGCCGTCCCCGAACTTGCCGCCGGCGTGGAGCTTCGTGAAGACGAGCTCGAGCGCCGAGACGCCCTGCTCGGGGTGGATGTCGACGGGGATGCCGCGCCCGTCGTCGGTGATCGTGATGACCTCGCCGTCGTCGATCTGCACGACGATGTTCGAGCAGCGGCCGGCCAGCGCCTCGTCGACGGCGTTGTCGACGACCTCCCAGATCAGGTGGTGCAGCGCGCGGCTGTTGGTGCCGCCGATGTACATGCCGGGGCGCACGCGGACGGGCTCGAGGCCCTCGAGCACGCGGATATCGGCAGCGCTGTAGCGATCCTTCGCCATCGAGGAGCAGGCTAGCCGCTGGGGTTCCGGGTCCCCGTCCCGCACCGCGCGTCTCGCCCGGTGCGGGCAGCAGGGTCGGCCTTTGCAGGCGTCGGCGCGAAAACTATGCTGACCGAAATCTCCCTGATCCCCACCCCACGCACGACGGAGTGTCCCCGCCATGGCCGAACGCGCCCCGAAGATCCTCAATCTCCCCATCGGCCTGAAGGCCCGCGGCATGCGCCGCGAGTTCGACAGCCTCGGCACCGTGATGGTGCCCGCCGACCGCTACTGGGGTGCGCAGACGCAGCGCAGCCTGATCCACTTCAACATCGGCAACGACCGCATGCCGCACGAGGTCTACCACGCGTACGGCTACGTCAAGAAGGCCGCCGCCATCGTCAACACGCGCCACGGACGGCTGCCGGCGTGGAAGGGCAAGCTGATCGAGCGCGTCTGCGATGAGGTCATCTCCGGCCAGCTCGACGAGGACTTCCCGCTCTACGTGTGGCAGACCGGCTCGGGCACGCAGTCGAACATGAACGTCAACGAGGTCGTCTCGAACCGCTGCATCCAGCTGGTCGGCGGCAAGCTCGGCTCGCAGGAGCCGGTCCATCCGAACGACCACGTCAACATGGGCCAGTCGTCCAACGACACGTTCCCGACCGCCATGCACATCGCGGCGTACACGATGGCGACGGAGAAGACGATCCCCGCGATGAAGCGCCTGCAGAAGGCGCTCGAACGCAAGTCCCGGCAGTGGAACTCGGTCGTGAAGATCGGGCGCACGCACCTCGAGGACGCCACGCCGCTGACGGTCGGCCAGGAGTGGTCGGGCTACGCGGCCGCGCTCGAGGACGCGATCCACGAGGTCGAACACGCGACCAACGGGCTCCTGCGCCTCGCCATGGGCGGCACGGCGGTCGGCACCGGCCTCAACTCCCCGGTCGGCTTCGGCGATGAGGTCGCCGCGACGATCGCGAAGCTGACCGGCTACCCGTTCAAGACCGCCGACAACAAGTTCGCGGCGCAGGGCACGCTCGACCGCATGGTCCGCGCGCATGCGGGTCTGAAGACCGCCTCGGTGACGCTGTTCAAGATCGCCAACGACATGCGCTGGCTCGGGTCCGGTCCGCGCACCGGCCTGATGGAGCTGATCCTGCCCTCGAACGAGCCGGGCTCGTCGATCATGCCGGGCAAGGTCAACCCGACGCAGGCCGAGGCGATGCTGATGGTCTGCATCCAGGTGATGTCGTCCGACGTCGCCGTGCAGATGGGCGGCGCCGAGGGCAACTTCGAGCTCAACGCCTTCCGGCCGATCCTGATCAACAACTACCTGCACTCGGCGCTGATCCTCGCGGACATGTGCGACCACTTCCGCGAGTTCATGATCGAGGGCGCTCAGCTGAACAAGCCGAAGATCAAGGAGAACATCGACAAGTCCGTGATGATGGTCACGGCGCTGTCGCCGATCATCGGCTACGACCAGGCGTCGGTCATCTCGCACTACGCGATCGACAACAACCTCACCCTGCGCGAGGCGGCGCTCAAGAACGGCGTCAGCGAGGAGCTGTACGACCGCGTCGTCGTGCCGCTCAACATGACCCATCCGGACGGAGCCGCGCCGAAGGCGAAGCCGAAGCGCAAGGCGCCGGCCAAGCGGGCGAAGAAGCAGTCGTGAGCGCCACCCCGACCGGCAAGCAGGCGCTGATCAGCGAGATCGGCGCGCAGCGCTACTACGCGTCGTGGACGTCGAACGAGCACCGCAAACTGCGGCTGCTGGCCGAGTTCATCGGAATGTTCGGCTTGACGTTCATCCTGTCGGGCGGCGCGGCGATGCTCGTCAAGTACGGCGGCGGCCACCCGTCGCCGTACGCGGTGGCGCTGATCCTGTCCGCGTTCTCGGCGCTGTGGCTGATGGTCGCGATCCTCTTCCTCGGCGACATCTCGGCGCACTTCAACCCGGCCATGACGTTCGCGTTCGCACTGCGCGGCGACATGGGGTGGGTGATGGCCGTCGCGTACTGGGTCGTGCAGTGCGTTGCCGCGATCGCCGGCTCGCTGGTGGCGCGCTGGTTCTTCGGGCCGCTCGGCAACCTCGCCGCCACGCGGCCGCCGGCGGGCATGGACCTCCAGGCCGTCGCGTTCGAGGCGCTGCTCACGTTCGGCCTCGTGCTGATGGTCCTCGGCATGGCCAACGGCCCCAAGCTGAGCGGGCCGTTCGTGCCATTCGCCGTCGCCGCGTACATCATGGCGTGGGGCTCGATGGGCGGGCCGTTCGAGGGTGCGGCGATGAATCCCGCCCGTGCGCTCGGTCCGGATGTCGCCCTCGGCGACCTGTCCACGTGGTGGGTCTACCTCGTCGGGCCGATCGCCGGCGCGGCGATCGCCGTGCTCGTGGCCAAGGTCCTGCGCGGACCCGCCAAGTCGCAGGAGGCGATGGCCGCGATGGGCAACCCGGACGCCAGCAGCTGATTCGACTGCCATCAGGTTCGGTTTGGGGTCAGACCCCAAACCGAACCTGATGCGGAAGCGCGCGGAAGTCGCGCACCCGCCGCAGCCGCGTGCGGGTACCCTGCGCGCAATGCCCCTCGCGTCGATCCCCGCCTCGCCCGGCCCGTACGTCTTCCAGGTCGGCACCTTTGGGCTCCGCTGGTACGGCTTCCTGATCGCCGTCGGCATCGCGGTGGCGATCTGGCTGGCGCGCCGCGAGTTCCGCCGTCGAGGCCTCGATCCCGAGCACGTCTACTCGATCGCGATGTGGACGGTGCCCGCCGGCATCATCGGCGCACGGCTCTACCACGTCATCACCGACTGGCACCTGTTCGCCGGGCATCCGGAGAAGATCATCCTGATCCAGCAGGGCGGGCTCGGGCTCCCGGGCGTGATCGCCGGCGGCGCCCTCGGCGCGTACATCGGGGCCCGCCGGTGCGGCATCGGCTTCGGCACGGTCGCCGACTGCATCGCGCCCGGACTGATCCTCGCGCAGGCGCTGGGCCGCTGGGGCAACTACTTCAACCAGGAGCTGTTCGGCGGACCGACGACGCTGCCGTGGGGCGTCACGATCGATCCGGCCTTCCGCCCGGCCGCGTACGCCGCGTACAGCACCTTCCAGCCGACGTTCCTCTACGAGTCGCTGTGGAACTTCGGCGTCTTCGCGCTGCTGCTCGCGGTGATCATCCCGCGCCTGTGGAACCGCGTGCGGCCGGGCACGATCTTCGCCGCCTACCTCGTGCTCTACGGCATCGGCCGCATCTGGGTCGAGCGCCTGCGCATCGATCCCGCCCACGTGATCGCCGGTGTGCGGCTCAACGACTGGGTCTTCGGGATCGTCATGGTCTGCGCCCTGGTCTACCTGATCGTGTCGCTCAGGCGTCGGGCGCCGGCGTCCGCCTAGCGGCCGACGCGAACGGGATCGCGGCGAGCGCGAGCAGCGCCGACAGCGCGAGGCCGGCGACGTACGCGCCGTCGGCGAAGTGGCTGGCGCCGGCCAGCGGGTTGCCGGGGTCCGCGCCGCCGCCCGCCAGCGACCACCCGATCGCCGCGGCGATGCCGAGCAGCGCGATCGACATCAGCGTCCCGAAGCGCGCCGCGGCGAGGTTGATCGCGGACTGCATGCCCTCATCGCCGGCGGGCGCCAGCTGCAGGACGGCGTGGGTGACCGGCCCGGCCATGCAGGCCATGCCGAGGCCGAGCAGCATCTCGGTCGGGACCGCGACCCACACGCGCCCGTCGGCGAGGAAGTAGGCGGGCACGACGCTGAGCGCGGTCAGCAGCGGGCCGAGGCGGAGCATCAGGCGCATGTGGTCGCCTGCCGCGAATGCCGTCAGGCGCCGTGAGGTGAGCATGATCATCAGGCTCATCGGCAGCAGCAGGAAGCCGGTCGTGATCGGGCCGTAGCCGAGCGCCGACTGCAGGCGGATCGAGATCAGCAGGCCCATTGTCAGCGGCGTCGACCACGCGAGGATCGTGAAGACGTGCACGCGGTTCATCAGCCGGTCGCGCACCGCGCGCG
>CAWUMZ010000023.1:0-19264 GCA_963923625.1 uncultured bacterium
CGAGGATCTGGCGGCCGTGGATCGAGGTGATGACGCTCATCGTGCTCCTTCGGGTGGTGTGCGGGCGAGCCGCTCCTTCGCGGCGCGATAGTACCGCTCCTGCTCCTCGAGCGAGAGGTCGGTGAAGGCGAAGCCCTTCTCGTCGGCGATGCGCTCGGCCTCCTCCACGCGCGCGCGGAAGCGCCCGGCCGCGCCGCGCAGCGCCGTCTCGGGGTCGACGCGGACGAGCCGCAGGAGGTTGACGACGGCGAACAGCACGTCACCGGCTTCGTCACGCACCTCCGGTGCGGGCTCGGGACCGCTGACGGGGTGGGCACCGAGCGCCTCGACGAGCTCGGCGAGCTCCTCGCGCGTGGCGGCCTCCGCCCCGCTCCACTCCGGCCAGTCGAAGCCGACCGCGGCGGCGCGCTTCTGCGTCTTGAGCGCCTGCAGGAGCGTCGGCAGCGAAGCGGGGATGTCGTGGAAGATGCCCTCGCGCCCCTCCTGCTCGCGCTTGATGCCCTCCCAGTTGCGCAGCACGTCGGCCGTGGTCTCGACCTCGATCTCGCCGTACACGTGGGGATGGCGACGGACGAGCTTGTCGGCAATGCCGCTTGCCACATCGGACAGGTCGCCGGCGCCGACCTCGCGCGTCATCACGCTGAGGATGAACGACTGGAACAGCACGTCACCGAGCTCATCGACGAGCTTGGCGTCGGGCGGGCCGGCGAGCGCGACGTCGGCCAGCTCGTAGGCCTCCTCGATGGTGTGCTGCACGATCGTGGCCGGCGTCTGCTCGCGATCCCACGGGCAGTCGCTGCGCAGGCGGACCGTGATCTCCCAGAGGCGTCCGAGCGCCTGCGCGGTGGCCCGGGCGGCGAGCGCCTCCCGATCCAGCGCCGACGCGAGCGCATCGTCGTCGCGCACGAGCCGCCACGCGGCGAGGTCATCGGCGGCGATCAGCGGCGCGGCGGCGTCGTGCCGCACGCCGCGCTCCGTCAGGAACGCGACGAGGCCGGCGCAGCGGATGTCCGCCACGCCGGCCTCGGCGAGCTCCTCGAGGGCGAGCGCGGGCACGCCGGCGGGGTCGCCCCCGCCGAGCGCGACGACGCGTCGCCCGCTCACGCTACGTCGTGGTCTGCGTCGAGGTCGTCTGCTGCGGCGGCAGCGAGTAGCCCTTGGCGTAGGCCGACTTGGAGGCGTACTCCTTCTGGACGCCGTCGAACCACTTGGTCGCCACCTCGTTCTTCTTGGCCTGCGACAGGGCGTCGATGATCTGCTGCTTGACGTCCTTGAAGTCCTGGACCTTGGCCGGCATGACCGGGCCGAGCGCCTTGATGATGTGGCAGCCGAACTGCGACTTCACCGGCGGATCCGTGATGTCACCCGTGTTCTTGAGGGCGAACGCGGCCTTGCGGAAGTCGGCGTCCCAGTTCTGGTCGTTCGTGATCGTGTACACGCCGCCCGTGTTCTTGGAGCCCGGGTCGGCCGAGTACTTCTTGACGAGCGCGTTCCACTGGTTCGGATTCGCCTGGACCTCCTTGAGGACCTCGGCGGCCTTGGCGCAGTCGGCGGCGGTGGACTTCCCCTTCGGCGCGACGTCGAGCAGGATGTGCGCGACCTTGCGCGACTCGGCCGTCGTGTACTTCGACGTCTTGTCCTTGTCGTACTGCTTCTGCGCCTCTTCGTCGGTGACCTTGACGTCCTTGGTCAGCTTGTCGTAGAGCGCCTGCGCCTGCTGGCGGAGGGTGAACTGCTCGGTCAGCTGCTGCTCGGTCAGACCCTGCGCCTTGAGGTACTTCTCGTACTTGGCCTGCTTGGCCTGGCAGCACTGGAGCTTGAACGCCTTGAGGTCGTCCTGGACCTTCTTCTGGTCGACCTTGATGCCCTTGGCATCGGCCTCCTGCTGGATCTCGGCGTTCTGGACGAGGCTCTGCAGCACCTGCTGCTTGAGCGTCTTCTCCTCGGCGGAGCCCTTCTTGGGCGCCTTCTGCCCGTTGGCCGTGCCCTGGGCGACGGCCGACGCGTAGAGCTGGTCGAACTGCTCCTGCGTGATCTTCTGATTGCCGACGACGGCGACATCACCCGACGGGACGGTGGGCGTGCTGCTGCCGCCATCCGAGCCGCCGCAGGCCGTCATGAGAGCGGCGATGGCGGCGAGCAGGACGACGAGCGAGAGGGCTTTGCGCATGGGAGAAGGGGCTCCGAAGATGATGGTGAGATCAGTCGCGGATCGTGACGAAACGCCGTTCAGCGCGCTTCCGACCGCAGGCCGATAATAGCATCGGCCAGTTCTCGCGCCCGGTCGATGGGTGAGCCGGACTCCCCGACGGGCAGGCGGAGCTCGTCCTTCGTCGGCGTCGCGATGACGCCGACGAGGCGCTCGCGCAGCGCCCGGGCCTCGTCGAGCGACAGCCGCGTGCCGGTGATGCGCGCCCCGTCCTTGCCGACCTGGACGACGACGTTGCCGAGCGGCGCGATCGCGAGCCGCAGCTCCTGCATGCCGATCAGGTTCTGCACGGGATCCGGCACGGGCCCGAAGCGATCGGCGAGCTCGAGCTCGAGGTCGCGCAGCTGATCGATCTCGACCGCCAGGGCGATGCGGCGGTGCACATCCATCTTGACCGCCTCGAGGCCGACGTACTCGGCCGGCACGTAGGCGTCGAGCGCGAGGTCGATTCGCGGCCCAGTCGCGAGCGCCTCGGGCGCCACGCCCTGCAGGTCGGCGACGGCCTCGGCGAGCAGGTCGCAGTACAGCTCGAAGCCGATCGCGGCGACGTGCCCGGACTGCTCATCGCCGAGCAGGTTGCCGGCACCGCGCAGCTCGAGGTCGCGCATCGCAACGCGGAAGCCCGAGCCGAGTTCGGTGTAGTCCGCCAGCGCCGCGAGCCGGGCGCGCGCCTCCTCCGACAGCTCCGTCGCGTCGGGGTAGAGCAGATACGCGTGGGCGGTCACGTCCGAGCGGCCGACGCGCCCGCGGATCTGGTACAGCTGCGACAGGCCGAGCAGGTCGGCGCGATCGACGATCAGCGTGTTCGCGGTCGGGATGTCGAGGCCGCTCTCGATGATCGTCGTCGCCACGAGCACGTCGTGGTCGCCGCGCAGGAACGCGGCCATCACGTCCTCGAGCTGGCGCTCCGTCATCTGCCCGTGCCCGATGCCGATGCGGAGCTCCGGGCACAGCTGGTTGAGGTGCTGCGCGGCCTCGTCGATCGTCTCGACGCGGTTGTGGAGGTAGAACGCCTGCCCCCCGCGCTCGATCTCGCGCCGCAGCGCGCCCGCGACCTGCTCGTCGTCGTACTCGCCGACGTGCGTGTGGATCGGCCGGCGCCCGCGCGGCGGCGTCGCGATGACGGAGATGTCGCGCAGGCCGGCCAGCGACATGTGGAGGGTGCGCGGAATCGGCGTGGCCGACAGCGCCAGCACGTCGACCTCGGTGCGCATCTGCCGCAGCAGCTCCTTCTGCGCCACGCCGAAGCGCTGCTCCTCGTCGACGATCACGAGCCCGAGGTCGTTCGGGACGACATCGCGCGACAGGACGCGGTGCGTGCCGATCAGCAGGTCGACCTTGCCATCGCGGAAGTCGGCGACGACCTCCTTCGACTCCTTCGCCGAGCGCATGCGCGAGACGACCTCGATGCGCACCGGGAGATCCATCAGGCGATTGCGGAACGTCGCGCCGTGCTGCTGCGCGAGGATCGTCGTCGGCGCGAGCAGCAGCACCTGCTTGCCCGACTCGATCACGCGGACGGCGGCGCGCAGGGCGACCTCGGTCTTGCCGAAGCCGACGTCGCCGCAGATCAGGCGGTCCATCGGGCGATCCTGGGAGAGGTCGTCCATCACCTCCTCGATGGCGCGCGCCTGGTCGTCGGTCTCGCTGTAGGCGAAGCCCTCCTCGACGCGGCGCAGCAGCTCGCCGGGCTCGTCGTGCACGACGCCCGGCACGGCCTGCCGCTGCGCGTAGAGCGCGAGCAGCTCGCCCGCCATCTCGCGCACCGCGACGCGCGCGCGGGCCTTCATCTGCAGCCACGTCTTGCCGCCGAGCTTCGAGAGCTGCGGCTCCTTGCCGTCGGCGCCGACGTAGCGCGTCAGCTTCGAGATCTGCTCGTGCGGCAGGTAGAGCCGGTCCTCGCCGCGGAAGGCGAGGTCGAGGTAGTCGCGCGTGACGCCGCCGACGGTGCGCGTCTCGAACCGCTCGAAGCGGCCGACGCCGTGGTCCTCGTGCACGACGACGTCGCCGGGCCGCAGATCGCCGAAGGACGCGATCGCGCGGCCGCCGCGCGCTGGCGCCGTGCGACGCGACCGGAACAGCGACGAGCCGGTGATGACCGCGATGCGCGCGGTCGGCGCGACCAGGCCGCGCCGCAGCGGGCCGACGACCGCGTACACGCCGGCCGCGTCGGGCAGCGCCTGTCCCTCCTCCAGCCACTCGACGTCGAGGCGCTTCAGCTGCCGGATCGCGCGATCCGCATCGCCGAGGTGCGGGAACGAGAGCACGACGCGCAGATCGCGGCCGGCGAGGCCCTTGAGCGCGCGCTCGATCTCCGCGAGCCCGCGCGCGGCCAGCGCCGGCGGATGCCCCTCGAAGACGACGGCCTGGCCGCTCGGCAGCACGTCGAGGCGATGGGCACCGTCCAGCGTGTCGACGAGCTGCTCGTGCGTCAGGTAGCCGCGGCGCGCGCCAGAGGCGATCTCGTCGATGCGCTCGCGGCCGGCGGCGAGCACCTCGGGCGCGTCCCAGAGCACGAGCGGGCCGGCGCTGATCAGCTCGGGCGCGAGCGCGACGAGCCCCTCCGGCAGGTGCGGCCCCTCGTCGCCGAGGCGCTCGGCGACATCGCCGTCATCCCCGTCCCCCGCCGGATGGATCGTGATCGCGTCGATGTCGCGCAGCGAGCGCTGCGTCAAGGTGGAGAACGACGACAGGCGCTCGATGTCGTCGCCGAACAGGTCGATGCGGATCGGCTCGCGCCCGGTCGTCGGGAAGACGTCGACGAGGTCGCCGCGCACCGACACCTGGCCGCGCTCGTCGACGGAGCCCTCGACGCGCTCGTACCCCATCGCCACCAGGCGCGCCACGAGTCGATCGCGGTCGAGCCGGTCGCCCTTCGCGACGCGCAGGCCCTCGGGACGCATCGCGCGGCCGGGCAGGCGCTCCACCAGGGCATCGGCCGAGACCGCCACGACGCCGCCCTCGGCGAGGACGGCGAGGGCATGGGCCCGCTCGCCCACGAGGTGCGGCGCGGGCGCGAGGCCGGAGCCCCAGTCGACGCCGCGGTGCGGGAGATACGCGACGGGCGCATCGGGCAGGAACGCCTGGACGGCATCGGCGAGCTCGCGCGCACGATCGTCGTCGGCGACGACGACCGACAGCGCCGGCCGGTCGGTCTCCGCACGCCGCGCGTGCAGCGCCGCGACGACGAGCGGCAGCACCGCCTCGGCGCACCGCGCGGCGACAATCGCCGTCGAGCCGAGGCGCATCGCGACCTGGCCGACGTCATCGGCGGCGGCGAACGCGGCCGTGACCGATTCGAGCCCGGCCACTGCCGCGGGCGGCGGCGCACTATCCTGCTCGTGGTCTTCGCGTTCGTCCATCACCGGCGAGCCGAAGCCTACGTCCACGCCCCACGCATCGGAGCCAGCCCATGTCCCGCACCACCGACGAGCTGATAGAGGAGCTCTGCGAGTTCCTCCGCATTCCGTCCATCTCGTCGGGCGACGGCACGGACGAGGATCTCGCCGCCGCGGCGGGCTGGGTGCGCGACCGCATCATCGCCGCCGGCGGCACCGCCGAGCTCGTGCCCACGCAGGTGAACCCGCTCGTGGTCGGGCAGCTGCCATCGTCGACGGGCTCGGGGCCGCGCGTCCTGCTGTACGGCCACTACGACGTGCAGACGGTCGCTCCGCTGGAGGACTGGACGACGCCGCCGTTCGAGCCGACGATCCGCGACGGCGCGCTCTACGCGCGCGGCGCGAGCGACGACAAGGGCAACTTCCACGCGCTCCTATCGGCCGCTGCGGGCCTCGCCGCCGACGGCGCGCTGCCCGTGCAGCTGACGATCGTGCTCGACGGCGAGGAGGAGATCGGCGGCCACTCCGTGATCGACTGGATCGAGCAGCAGCCCGCCGGCGCCTACGACGCGGCGCTCGTCTTCGACGCCGGCTTCGTCGAGCCCGGCCATGCCGCCATCGAGGCGGGCGTGCGCGGCGTCATCACCGGCACGATCACCGTCCGCACCGGCGAGCGCGATGCCCACTCGGGCCTGTACGGCGGTGGCGCGCTCAATGCCGCGCACGTCCTCAGCCGCCTCATCGCCGACCTCTCGGCCGGGCCCGACGGTCGCCTGCACGAGTCGCTGATGGTCGGCGTGGCGCCCGCCTCGCCCGTCGAGGAGGCCGCGTGGGCGACGCTGCCCGACCCGGCCGGCGAATTGGCGATCGCGGGCATCCGCAGCGCCGGCCCCGAGGCGCTGGCCGACTACTACCGCCGCACGACCGCGATGCCGACCTTCGACGTCAACGCGATCACCTGCCGCGATGCGGGCCAGAACCGCACCATCGTCCCGTGCGAGGCGACCGCCGCCGTGTCGTTCCGCCTCGTCGGCGGCCAGGACGCGCAGGCGTTCTGGCAGGCCGTGCAGAATCTGCTGCGCGAGCGCGCGCCGGAGGGCGCCGAGCTCGAGTTCGCCGTGCGCGGCATGGCCGAGGGCGCGGCGTTCGATCCCGAGCTGCCCGCCATCCGCCTCGCGCGCGAGGCGATCGAGTCGGCGACCGGCATGCCGTGCGCGGTCACGCGTTCCGGCGGCGCGATCCCGCTCGTCACAGCGCTCGCCAAGCAGGGCGTGCCCACCGTGCTGTCGGGCTGCGCCCTGCCGAACGACCGCATCCACGCCCCCGACGAGCACCTGCGCATCGACCAGTACGCGCTCGGCGTCGCGATGGGCCGCGCGATCCTGACGGCGTTCGGCCAGCTCTGACGCAAAGGGGCCAGACCCCTCTGCGTCACATCGAGCGCTCTGGCGTCCCCGAGACCGCCTGGTGACGCATAGGGGTCTGGCCCCTTTGCGTCATGGCTTCGCGCCTCTCACACCCCCAGCGCGGCTGGCAGATCGACGACGCCCGGGAGGTCGAGCGTGACGCCGGGCCACGGCGACGGGAACGTCGAGCCCTTGCCCGTGCGCACGATGCACGTCGCCATGCCGATGCGCGCCGCGGTGGCGAGGTCCGCGACGGGATCGTCGCCGACCATCATCGCCTCCGCCGCCCGCACGCCGAGCACGGTCAGCGCCGCGCGGTAGGCGCCGGCCGCCGGCTTGCCGATGACGGTCGCGCGCCGGCCGCTCGAGAACTCGAGCCCGCGCACGAACACGCCCGCGTCGAGCCCCGGCCCCGTCGGCGTCGGCCACCAGCGATTGCGCTGCATCGCCACGAAGGCCGCTCCATCCATCAGCGCGCGGAACGCCTCCTGCAGGTGCGCATAGGAGAACGACTCGTCGGGGCCGCCGAGGCACACGACCTCGGCCTCGCGCCAATCCTCGACCAGCTCCACCCCGCCCGCCGCCGCCACCTCGTCGAATGCGCCCGGCTCGGCGAGCAGCAGCACCCGCTTGCCCGCGTGCCGGCGCTTCAGGAACGCGATCGTCGCCGACGCCGCCGTGACGATGCGCTCCGCCGGGTACGGCATGCCCATCTCACCCAGGCGCGCCGAGATCATCGCACGCGACTTCGACGTCGTGTTGGTGAGGATCACGTGCGGGATGCCGGCGCGGTCGAGCGCCGCGAGCGCGGCCGAGGCGCCCGGCAGCGGCTCGTAGCCGACGTGCAGCACGCCCTCCATGTCGAAGACGATGCCGGCCGGCCGCTGCATCACGGCCTCAGGCGCCGTCGACGCGGTACGCCTCGGGGCGCCGCGCGCTGAAGACGGGGATCAGCCTTCGGATCTCGGCGACGCGCGCACGGTCGATCGCCGCGACGCAGATGCCCTCGCCATCGCCGGCGTTGGCGAGCACCACGCCCCACGGGTCGATGATCATCGATCGCGCGAAGCGGGGACTGCCGGCCCAGACGCCGTGCTGGTTGGCGGCGATCACGTACGCCGCGTTCTCGATCGCCCGCGCGCGGAGCAGCACCTCCCAGTGATCGCGGCCCGTCGCCATGGTGAAGCCGGCCGGGACCATGAACGCCTCGGCGCCGGCGAGCGCGAGCCCGCGGTACTGCTCGGGGAAGCGCAGGTCGTAGCAGATGGTGAGACCCACCGGCCAGCCCGCGATCTCGCTGAGGACGAGTCGGTCACCCGGCTTGTTGGCGGCCGACTCGCGCGCCTCGGCACCCTCGACGTCGATGTCGAACATGTGGATCTTGCGGTACGTCGAGACGCGGTTGCCCTCGGGGTCGAAGACGAGCGTGGTGTTGCTCGCGCGCACGCCCGGTTCGGTGTCCTCGCCGATCGAGCCCCCGTGCAGCCAGACGCCGTGCTGCCGCGCCCAGGACGCCATCGCCTCAGCGGTCGCGCCGTCGAGCGGCTCTGCCGCGGCCACCATCACCTCGTCGGTGCCGGTGCCGTTCCAGCGCTCGGGCAGCGAGATGACCTCAGCGCCGCGCGCCGCGGCACGGGCGACGAGGCGCTCTGCGACCTCGATGTTGTCGGCGACCGGACGGTCGGCGTTCATCTGCACGCATGCGACGATCGTCTCGCTCACGCGCTGCCCCCCGTCGTGGCTCCGCCGAGGATCTTGCCCAGGTCGAGACCGCCGCTGCCGCCACCGCCGAGCAGCTTGCCGAGGTCCAGACCGCCGAGCAGGCTGCCGAGGCCCTTGCCGGCGGTGCCGGAGAGCAGGTCCGACAGCGGCTTGGCGTCGGCCGGGGCCTGCACCGTGACCGGGTCGGACGGCACCGTCGAGATGTCGAGCAGCAGGCCGCCGTTCGAGGTGTCGCCGCCGGCGGTGTCGACCTGGACGCGGTGGATCGTGTGGTCGTCCCGACCGACCCAGATACTGACCGTCGCCTTGCCGTTCGCCATCGCGGACAGGTCGATGGGCAGGTTCTCGATCACGTTGCCGAGCGTATCGGCGAGCGACGCCGACGGATTGATCGTGCCGGTGATGCGATCGCACTGGATGCCATCGACATCCTCGACCGCCGTGGCCTTCGGATCCCGCACGAGCTTCGACACGTCGCCGACGATGCCGGTCAGCGAGCCGATGTCGAGGCCGAGCGGCGAGCCCATCTCGTACCACTGGCCGCCGAGCTGGAGATAGGCGTTGTCCTTGGTCGTGCGCACCGAGATCGGGGTGTCCACCGGGCCGAGCGTCAGCTTGCCATCGGCCGTCATGCCGGTCGCGGCGTCGCCCTGGGCGGTCGCGTCGAGCGCGATGCCGGCACCGGCGAGCGCGCCGAGCACGCCGCTGTCGGACGATCCCCCGCCGCTCGACGACGGCGTGAACTGCAGCTGCAGGGTCGACTTGGCCGGGCCGGCTGCTGGGAGCTTGGCATCGGCCAGGACCTTGGCGGGATCCGAGCTGAGATCCGAACCGCCGCACGCGGCGAGGAGCGCGCCGATGGCGAGCAGGACGAGGAGGGGTGCGAGACGGAGGAGGCGCTGCATGGCCCCATTCTGCCCGACTTCCGCGCGCGGCGGGCGACGCTTGTGGAAGAAACCGGACGCTGCAAGCGATTTCACCAACGCGGTATGCAAAGGCCTCTGTATTTGCATCAGCGCATTTTCATGTGAGATATGACAATCTGCGCGCATGTCTGATTCCACTTCCAAGGGCGCCCGCGGCTCGATCGGCCCCGAGACCTACGATGCCGTCAAGAAGCTGATCGATGCCGGCATGAACAAGACGGAGGCCTTCGCGCAGGTCGCGAAGGAGACGGGCCGCTCGGCCGCGACCGTCACCACGACCTACTACCGCATCGCCAAGCGCCAGCCGGGCGGCGGCGGCGTGCGCACCTCCGCCAAGGCGGCGAAGGCCTCGACGCGCAAGGCCGTCGGCGGCCAGGCCGATCGCCTCGCGGCCGATGCCCGCACCGCCATCGACGCGCTCCACCAGCACGTCGCGGCGCTCGAGGCCCAGCTCGACGAGCTGGCCCGCCAGTCGCAGGAGCTGGAGCGCATCAAGAAGGCGCTCGGGCGCATCTGATTCGCGGGTGACGCAAAGGGGCCAGACCCCTATGCGTCACATCAAGGGGCTTTGCATCCCAGTGGCTCGCTGGTGACGCATAGGGGTCTGGCCCCTTTGCGTCACCTACGACGTCTCCAGCTCGTTCAGCAGCTTGCGGTACGACGCGAGGCGCGCCGGCTCCACCATGCGCTCGACGGCGCAGCCGTCGTCGCCCAGGTGGCGACAGTCGGTGAAGCGGCACTCGGCCGAGGCCTCCGCGATGTCGCCGAAGGCGCTCGCGAGGTCGGCCGGCGTGATGCCCGCGAGCGAGAAGCTGCGGATGCCCGGCAGATCGATCAGCGCGCCGCCACCGGGCATATCGAGCCATGTCGCCGTCGTCGTCGTGTGTCGGCCGCGACCGGAAAGCTCGTGGATCGCGCCCGTCACCTGCCCGCCGCCGGTGAGCGCGTTCACGAGCGTCGACTTGCCCACACCGGAGTGGCCGACGACGGCGGCGGTGCGCCCGGCGAGCAGGCGGCGCACGGCCTCCGCGCCATCGGGAGTGCGCACGTCGACCACCACGCCGTCGACGCCGATCGCGCGGTAGTCGGCGAGCACGACCTCGGGATCCTCCTCCCCGCGCTCGGCGAGGTCCTGCTTCGTGATCGCGAGCAGCGGCTCCATGCCGCCGCGCCACGCGGCGACGAGGATGCGATCGATCAGGCCACGCCGCAGCGGCGGATCGGTGATCGAGGCGACGATCAGCACACACGCCGCGTTGACGGCGAGGACCTGCTCCTTCATCGCGCGCTCGCCCTCCGAGCGCATGCGCTGCTGACGGCGCAGCTCGGTGGCGCGAGGCTCGATCACGTCGATGCGCCCGCCCTCCTCCGCCTCGATCAGCAGCTGCACGCGATCGCCGGCGACGGGGCGACGATCGAGCCGCCCGGCGAACTTCGCGATCCGCTCCTCCCCCGCATCGGTTCGCACAGCGGCGAGCCCGCCGCCGACGGCGAGGACGAGTGCGGGTTCATGGCGTTCGCTCATGCGATCATCATCGTATGCCGTGGCTCCTCCTCGATGTCGCGTGGATCATCCTGTTCGCGATCGTCGGCCGCCAGAGCCACGGCGAGGGCAGCCCGCTCGTCGGCGTCCTCGGCGTCGCCTGGCCGTTCCTCGTCGGCTACGTCGTCGGGGCGTTCGCCCTGCGCCTGTCGCGCACCCCGCGCTCACTCACGCGGATCATCCCCGTCTGGCTGCTGACGATCGTCATCGGCATGGCGATCCGCACGATCCAGAAGGGCCGCGCCCCGGAGACCGCCTTCATCATCGTCGCGACGATCGCGCTGGCGGTCGGACTGGTCGGGTGGCGGGTGGTGGCGGCGGGTGTGTGTCGAAGGCGACGTGCAGGTGCGGTTGCCGCTGACGAAGCGGCCTGACGCCTACGGACGCAGCAGCAGTTTGCCGCCCGCGCGGTTGTCCTTGATGCGCTCGATCGCCTCGTTGACGTCGTCGAAGGCGAGTTCGTCGCTGATCACCGTCTGGAGCGTGCCGGCGGCGACGAGGGCGAACAGCGCCTCCATCGAGCGGGCCGTGTCGGCGGGCGCGACAGGCAGGCCGCTGTAGCCGATCACGCGGGCGTTCTTCCGGTACATCTCCTGCGGCCCGAACGAGAACGACGGGCCGGCGCTGGCTCCGTACAGGACGAGTGCGCCCTTCGGGGCGAGCAGGCGGATGCACGGCTCGGAGAACGCGCCGGCGAGCGGATCGAGGATCACGTCGACGCCGTCGGGCGCGACCTCGCGCACCTCGGCCTCGAGCGCGTCGGCCGCCGCGACGACGACGTCGTCGCAGTAGCGCGAGACCTGCCCCACGCGGTTGGGCGACGAGGTCTGCGCGATCACACGCGCGCCGCGCGCCTTCGCGAGCTGCATGGCGATCGTCGAGACACCGCCGGAGGCGCCGAGGATCAGCACCGTGGAGCCGGCACCGACCTCCGCCGCGTCGAGGCAGTCGAGCGCGGTGACGCCGGGAATGCCCATCGCCGCCGCGTCCGCGTCGTCGCACCCATCGGGAATCGCCGCCAGGGCAACGTCGGGCACGGCGACCTGCTCGGCCCACGAGCCGTCACGCACGAGACCCAGCCCCGCACCGCGGAAGGCCACGCGCCGACCGTCGGCCGTCACGCCGACGCCCTCGCACCCCGGCGTCCGGGGCAGCGGGCCGGCCGCGGCCACCGAGCCGGCCGAGATCCACACGTCGAGCGGATTGACCGCGGCGCGCGTGATCGTGACGACCGTCTCGTCCGCCCCGGCGACCGGCGCGGCGACCTCCTCGACGACGAGCGGCTCCCCGTACGCGTGCTGGCGAACGGCGCGCATCAGACCGTTCCCACGCCGCCCATCAGGACGTACTTGACGTCGAGGTACTCGTCGATGCCGACGGAGCCGCCCTCGCGGCCGTAGCCCGACTGCTTGACGCCGCCGAACGGCGCGTTGGCGGCCGAGATGATGCCCGCGTTGGCGCCGACGATGCCGTACTCGAGGCGCTCGGCGACGCGCATCAGGCGCGCGTAGTCCTTCGTGTGGAAGTACGAGGCGAGGCCGTAGATCGAGTCGTTGGCGAGCTCGATGACCTCGTCCTCCGTGTCGAACACCGTCAGGCCGGCGACGGGACCGAACGTCTCCTCGTAGAAGATGTCCATGTCGCGGGTGACGCCGTCGATGATCGTCGGGGCGTAGAAGGCGCCGCCCGCGAACTCGCCCTCGGTCAGGCGCTGGCCGCCGGTGACGAGCTTCGCGCCCTTGGCGATCGCGTCCTGCACGTGCTCGTCGGCCTTGTCGACCGCGCGGCTGTCGATCAGCGGTCCGATCACGGTGCCCTCGGCGAGGCCGTGACCGACCTTCATCGCCTCGACCTTGGCCTTGAGCTTGTCGCGGAACGCGTCGTAGACGCCGCGCTGCACGAACGCGCGGTTGGCGCAGACGCAGGTCTGGCCGGCGTTGCGGTACTTCGACGCGATCAGGCCATCGACGGCCTCGTCGAGATCGGCATCGTCGAAGATGATGTACGGCGCGTGGCCGCCGAGCTCGAGGCTGAGGCGCTTGACCTGCTCGGCCGAGGCGCGGATCAGGTCCTTGCCGATCTCCGTGGAGCCGGTGAACGAGATCTTGCGGACGCGATCGTCGGTGAAGATCGTGTTCGCGACCATGCCGGCGTCGCGCGACGTGACGAGGTTGACCACGCCGGCGGGGGCGCCGGCATCCTCGATGCAGCGCAGCACGAGCGCCGCGGTGAGCGGCGTGGCGCTGGCGGGCTTGACGACGCTGGTGCAGCCGGCCGCCATCGCGGGGCCGAGCTTGCGGGTCATCATCGCGGCCGGGAAGTTCCACGGCGTGATCGCGGCGACGACACCGACGGGCTGGCGGAGGACGAGCACGCGGTTGTTCGTGTTCATCGGCGGGGCGATCTCGCCGTAGACGCGCTCCGCCTCGCCGGCGAACCACTCGAAGAAGCTGGCGGCGTACTCGACCTCGCCCTTGGCCTCGACGAGCGCCTTGCCCTGCTCCGAGGTCATCGTGGTGGCGATCTCGTCGGCGCGCTCGCGCATCAGGTCGGCCGACTTGCGCAGGATGCGGGCGCGCTGCAGCGCGGGCGTGGAGCGCCAGCCGGGCAGCGCCGCCGCAGCGGCGTCGATGGCCGCCTTGACGTCGGCCTCCGTGCCGTTCGGCATCGAGCCGACCTTGGCGCCGGTTGCCGGGTCGGTGACGTCGAAGCGGGCTCCGCCCGTCGCGTCGATCCAGGAGCCTCCGATGAGGAGGTGCTCGTCGAGGTTGATCGTGGTCGCCATGGCTGGTCAGGCCTCCTTGTCTGCGGGCATCCTAGGGGCTTTCAGGCGGGTGGTCGCCGTTCGCATCCAGACGCCGACGCGGTGGTGCTCGACCAGGCCGGCGGCGAGCATGCCCACGGCGGGCGGCACCGTCGCGGGCAGCAGGTCGAGCGTGCCGAACAGGAGCCCGAGGAGCAGGCCGGCGATGGCCGTCACCACCGTGGCGGCGATGGTCGCGCGCACGCTGGCGGCGACGATCGCACCGACGAGCGCGGCGAGGTACACGTCGCCCCACCCCATCCCGGCGCCGAGCAGCTCGAGCTGCTGGAGCGCGGGCAGTCCGCGTGGCGGCGCGGCGGCGGCAAGCGCCTGCGAGACCGGCGCGACCTGGACCGTCAGCACCTGCCAGATGTCGACGACGGTCGCCACGAGCACGCCGACGACCAGCGCGGCGCGCGGCGCGATCCAACCGGTCAGCCGCCCCAGCGAGACGCCGGCCAGCACGATCACCAGATCGCCGGCGAGCTGCGTCCAGCCGCTCACCGGCAGCCGCCACGCGGCCAGCCACAGGAGCGGTGAGACGATCGCGAGCGGGAGCGCCCACCGGCGCACGTGGAGCACCGCGAGCAGCGCCAGCGGCGGCACGGCAAGCGCGGCGAGGTCGGTCACGACCGCGACCGCGCCGGGAATCGCACCGAGGGCGATCACGCCGCCACCGATCGCCGCGAGCGGCAGCAGCCCGAGCAACGGGTGGCGTGGAATGCGCGGCAGCAGGCCCGGATCGCGGACGAGCGGGATCACCGACGCCTGCAGCAGCACGAGGATCGCGTAGGGCCAGCCGTACGGCATGCCCACAGGGTAGGTGCCGGGCGGCTCGGGATCGCCGCCCCCTACCCGCTCATCGGGGTACGCAGATTCGAACTGCGGACCTCTCCGTCCCGAACGGAGCGCGCTACCAGGCTGCGCCATACCCCGAGCGGTGATGAGTATGCCAGAACCCGGGTGACGAACCCGGCGATCCCCGCCGCGCCCGGCGCGAGCGCGCTCGCCAGCCGGTACCGTGTCGGACGTGACGGATCCGATTCGCATCACCCCCATCGGCGGTCTCGGCGAAGTCGGACGGAACATGACGGTCGTCGAGCACGACGGCGTGCGCATCGTCATCGACTGCGGCATCGGCTTCCCGCACGGCGACGATCGCGGTCTCGGCGTCGACATCTTCCTGCCCGACGTGCGCCTGATGCGCGGCAAGCCGGTTGACGCGGTGCTCGTCACGCACGCGCACGACGACCACGTCGCCGCGCTCGCGCACCTGATCCGCACCGGCACGCCGATCGGCCGCATCGTCTCGCTGCCGTTCACGATCGCGATGGTCGAGGCGAAGCTGTCCGAGCACGACCTCCCGCTGCCGCCGCTCGTCACGGTGCAGCCGGGCGAGATGGTCGAGATCGGCTCGATCACCGCGGAGTTCATCCGCGTCGCGCACTCGATCCCGGATCCGACGGCGATCGCGCTGCACACCACGATCGGCACCGTCGTCCACACCGGCGACTACAAGCTCGATGCGACAGGCCAGGATGTGCGCCGTCAGGTCGACCGCAAGCGCCTCACCGCGCTCGGCGACGCCGGCGTGCTCGCGATGCTCGGCGACTCGACGAATGCGCAGCTGCCCGGCCGCACGCCGTCGGAGGCGACGACGATCGAGCCGCTCAACGACGTCATCGACGAGGCGCCGGGCCGCATCATCCTGACCAGCTTCTCTTCGCAGATCGATCGCATCGACCACGCCCTGCGTGCCGCCGATCGCACGCACCGCCAGGTGATGCTGCTGGGCCGCTCGATGCGCCGCAACGTGAAGATCGCCGAGCGCCTGCACGAGGTGATGCCGACCAACCTGCCGAGCCTCTCGCGCCGTGACATCGCCGGCGTCAAGTCGCTCGTCATCTGCACCGGCTCGCAGGCGGAGGAGTTCGCCGTGCTGGGCCGCGCCTCCCGCGGCGAGCATCCCGACCTCCACATCGGCAACGGCGACACCGTCATCTACGCGTCGCGTCCCGTGCCGGGCAACGAGGGCGCGGTCGAGGAGATGCAGGAGATGCTGCGCATGCGCGGCGCCCGCATCGTCACGCACCACGATGCCGCGATCCACGTTTCCGGCCATGCGCGCGCCGACGAGATCAGCGAGATGATCCGCATGCTGCGGCCGAACTCCGTCCTCCCCGTGCACGGCGAGGACGCGATGCTCCGCGCCCAGGCCGAACTCGCGATCGAGAACGGCGTCAAGGCCGAGAACGTCCACGTCGGCCAGAACGGCGACGTCGTCGAGATCGACGCCGACGGCATCCGCCTCGTCGACCAGCTCGAGTCGATGGCCATTCCCGCCGGCTCCGACGGCCTGCCGCTCGGGGCGGGAGAGCCGGGCTAGTCCCATGCGGCTCGCCGAGCTCGTCAGCTGGCTGGACGAGACGCTCGACGCGCGCTCGTTCAAGGACTACGGCCCCAACGGCCTGCAGGTCGTGGGCGCCGATGAGGTGACCCACCTCGCGACCGCGGTGTCGGTGTCGCTCGAGGTGATCGAACGCGCAATCGCCGGCGGCGCGCAGGCGCTGCTCGTGCATCACGGCCTCTTCTGGCAGGGCGACGACCCCGTCATCGGCGAGCTCGAGCGCCGCCGGCTGCAGACGATGTTCGCAGGCGACCTCTCGCTGCTCGCCTACCACCTGCCGCTGGACGCCCATCCCACGCTCGGCAACAACGCGCTGCTCGCCGATCTACTCGGCCTCGTCGAGCGCGCGCCGTTCGGCGAGCACGGCGGTGTCATGCTCGGCGTTCGGGGCGCACTTGCCGCGCCGACCGCGGTCGGCGACGTCGCGGCAGCGCTCGGCGCGGCACTCGGCTCGACGCCGCTGGTCCTCGCCGGCGGCGATCATCCGGTGCGCACGATCGGCATCGTCTCGGGCGGCGCGGCCAAGGACATCCGACAGGCCGCCGCGGCCGGCCTCGACGCGTTCGTCACGGGCGAGCCGCGCGAGGATTCGGCCTACGTGGCGCGCGAGCTCGGCGTGCACCTGATCGCCGCCGGCCACAACGCGACCGAGACCGTGGGCGTGCAGGCGCTCGGCGCCGCGGCGGCGGAGCGCTTCGGCATCACGACCGGGTTCCTGCCCGTCGTCAATCCCGTCTAGCGGCTACCCTCGCGGACAGCATGCAGGTGCAGCAGCCCACCTCCGCCCTCTGGACGCGCAGCGGCGCCCTCTGGCGCGTGCTCGACCGGCCGCTGTTCGAGGCGCGCGTACGCGAGCTCGCGAACGCGATGCTCGAGCTCGGTCGCGAGCCGGAGAGCGCGCTGGCGCTCGAGCACGCGACGACGAGCGAGGCGCTCACCTTCGCCGTCGCGGCGCTGGAGGCCGGGATGACGGTGCGGCTCGGACTGGCGCAGCCGCCGTTCGGTGCGGCCCTCGTCGCGACGCCCGTGCGCGCCGCGGCGCTGGCGCAGCAGGCGCGCGTCGACCAGGTCGCCGTCCCCACCGCTGCGACCGCCGATGGCGGCCGCACGCTCGAGCGCCTCGCCGCCCATGGCGTCCTGCACGCCGCGCTGCACCCGACGTCACTCGCCGAGCGCACGGCCGCCCGTCGCGACGACCAGATGGCCGTCGTCGGCGCCGACGGCACGGCCTTCTCGCTCGTGCAGCTGCACGCCGCGATGCGGGCGCTCCAGCAGGTCGGCGATCTGCTGCGTCCCGACGAGCCGGTGCTGATCGCCGTCCCGCTCGACCAGCCGTGGCTGCTCGCCTTCGCGCTCGCCGCGATCGAGGCCGGGGCACCTGTCGCGGTCGGCGAGCTCGGCGACGCGCCGATGATCCGCCCCGGCGTGATCATCGCCTCCGCCTCCGACGTCTCCGACCTGCCCGAGCCCGGTGCGAGCGGTCCGCGCTTCCTCGCCGGCCTCGCCCGCCGTCTCGGTCGAAACAGCACGGCGCCGCCGGCGCGCTGCCTGATTGTCCCCGACGGCTTCGTCGACACGGACCTCTGCGGCCAGCTGCACCTCAGCGGCACGGCGGTCCTGCACGCGATCGCCGATCCGCGCCTGATCGTCCCCGCGGCCCTCAATCAGCCGCACCGCCACCGCCTCGACGCCTACGGGCTGCCGCTCCCCGACCACACCGCGACGATCGAGGACGACCGCCTCGTCGTGCGCGGTCCGGCCGGAATCGCCACCGGCCCGCTCGGCACGGAGACCGCGATCGGCGCCCGCATCGAGGCCGACGGCTTCATCGTCCCCGCGCACGACTGACGAGTGGTCGAGTTCCGATTGGGGTCTGACCCCAATCGGAACCTGGACGGCTGGTACCTTGGGCCCATGCGTCGCCCTGCCGTCAGGCTCGCGCGTCTGCTCGTCCTCGCCCTGCTGGGTCTGGTGCTGAGCGCGGGCGCCGCGTGGGCGCACGAGCCCGGCGCGACGCTGCGGGTGAAGGCCACGGCCTACACCGGGCCGGGCAAGACGTTCTCCGGCGTGTCCACACGTCGGGGGATCTGCGCGGTCGATCCCGACGTGATCCCGCTCGGCACGCGCTTCCACGTCCCCGGCTACGGCGACTGCCTCGCGGCCGACATCGGCTCTGCCGTGCAGGGCGCGTTCATCGACGTCTGGGTGAAGACCGCGCGCAGCGCCGACCGCTGGGGCGTGCGCACCGTGACGATCCGCTTCCTCTAGGCGTCAGAGACCGAGCAGCTCCCGGAATCCGCCTTCGTCGAGGATCGGGACCCCGGCCTTCTCGGCCTTCGCCACCTTCGAGCCGGGCGAGGCGCCGACGACGACGTACGACGTCTTCTTGGAGACCGAGTCGGTGGTCTTGCCGCCGAGACGCTCGATCGCCGCCTTCGCCTCGTCGCGACTGAAGCCCTCGAGCGTGCCCGTCACCACGATCGTCATGCCGCTGAGCGGGCCGCCCTCGACGGGCAGCTCGTCCTGGGAGAGCTCGAGCGTGACGCCCGCGGCGCGCAGCGCCTCGACCTCGGCCTGCCGCTCCGGATCGGCGCACCAGCCGGCGACGGCCTCGGCGATGATCGGCCCGACGCCATCGACCTCGGCGATCTCCTCCGCCCCGGCCTCCATCAGCCGCTCCATCGAGCCGAAGGCGCGCGCGATCGCCTGCGCGGTGACGAGCCCGACGTGCGGGATCCCGAGGCCGAAGAGCACGTTGCCGAACGGCCGCGCCTTGGACGCCTCGATCGCCGCGATCGTGTTGTTGGCCGACGTCTCCTGGAAGCCCTCCAGCGGCAGCAGGTCGTCGACCGTCAGCGCATAGAGATCACTCGCGCGGCGGATCAGCTCGAGCTCGTAGAGGCGATCGAC
>CAWUMZ010000024.1:0-18928 GCA_963923625.1 uncultured bacterium
CGATCGCGGCGCGCTCCTCGGACGGATCGACGACGGCGATCATGCCGATGCCGAGGTTGAAGACGCGGCGCAGCTCGGCCTCCTCCACGCCCTGGTCGGCCAGCCACTGCACGACCGCGGGGCGCGGCCAGGCGGCTGGGTCGATCACCATGCCGCAGCCGTCGGGGATGACCCGCGGCGCGTTGCCCTCGATGCCGCCGCCGGTGATGTGCGCGAGGGCTTTCACGTCGACGGCGACGCGAAGGTCGCGGATGGCGGCGGCGTAGATCGCGGTCGGCGCCAGCAGGTCGGCGGGGGCGCTGGCAAGGCCACCGGCGCGCTCGACGACGCGGCGCACCAGGGAGAAACCATTGGAGTGCAGGCCCGACGAGGCGATGCCGATCACCGAGTCGCCGGCCGCGACGCGCGTGCCGTCGATCAGGCGGTCGCGCTCGACGACGCCGAGCGCGAAGCCGGCGACATCGAGGCTGTCGGCGTCCATCACGCCCGGATGCTCGGCCGTCTCGCCGCCGAGCAGCGCGGCGCCGGACTGGCGACAGCCATCGGCGATGCCCTCGACGAGCGTGGCCACCACGTCGGGATCGAGCACGCCGACCGAGACGTAGTCGAGGAACAGGATCGGCTCGGCGCCGACGCAGAGGATGTCGTTGACGCACATCGCCACGCAGTCGATGCCGGCGGCGTGCAGCGAGCCGGCCTCGCGATGCAGCTCGAGCTTGGTGCCGACGCCGTCGGTGCCCGCCACGAGGACGGGATCCGCGTAGCCGAGGCCGTTGAGGGCGAGCAGGCCGGCGAAGCCGCCGTGGGCGTCGATCACGCCGGGGCGCGCCGTCGAGCGGACCGCGCCCTTGAGGCGCTCGACCACGGCATCGGCCGCATCGAGCGAGACGCCGGCGGCTGCGTAGGTGAGCTCGTCGCTCACGCCTGCACCACCGGCAGCTGCGTCCCCTCGAAGCGCTCCTTGTCGGCCGCGAGCGGCACGACCGTCGGGTACGTGCCCGTCAGGCAGGCGCGGCAGTAGCGGTCGTCGCCGTGGCCGGTCGCGGCCTCGAGCCCGTCGAGCGACAGGTAGGCGAGGGAGTCGGCGCCGAGGTGCTGGCGGATCTCCTCGATCGACTGGTTGGCGGCGATCATCTGCTCCTTCGTCGCCATGTCGATCCCGTAGAAGCACGGCGAGATGACGGGCGGCGACGAGATGCGCAGGTGCACCTCGGTCGCGCCGGCACCGCGCAGCATCTCGACGATCTTGCGCGTCGTCGTACCGCGCACGATCGAGTCGTCGACGACGACCACGCGCTGGCCGGCGAGCACGTCGGGCATCGGATTGAACTTCAGCTTGATGCCGTTCTCGCGCATCGCCTGATCGGGCTGGATGAAGGTGCGGCCGACGTAGCGGTTCTTGACCAGGCCGTCGACGTACGGGATGCCGCTCTTGCGCGCGTAGCCCTGCGCGGCCGGCGCTCCCGAGTCGGGCACCGGGATCACGATGTCGGCCTCGATCGGCGACTCGTCGGCGAGGATCTCCCCCATGCGCTCGCGCGTGCGGTGCAGGTGCAGACCGTCGAGCTGCGAGTCGGGACGCGCGAAGTAGATGAACTCGAACACGCAGAGCGCGGGATGGTGCGGCTGCGCCGGCAGGATGCTCTCGACGCCGTCGTCGGTGAGGATCACGATCTCGCCCGGCTCGATGTCGCGCACGAAGGTCGCGCCGACGATGTCGAGCGCGCAGGTCTCCGAGGCGAGGACGGGATGGCCGTCGAGGTCGCCGAGCACGAGCGGGCGGATGCCGTCGGGATCGCGGAAGCCGATCAGCTGCTGCTCATCCATGACGATCGCGGCGAAGGCCCCGACGATGCGGCTCATCGCCTCCTTGACGCCCTCGACGAGCGGTCCGTCGTGCTCGCAGATGAGCGCGGCGATGACCTCCGTGTCGGACGTCGACTCGAACTTGAGGCCACGCCCCTCGAGCTCGTCGCGCAGCTCGGTCGTGTTCGTGAGGTTGCCGTTGTGCGCGAGGGCGAGCGTGCGGCCCTGGCGGTGGCGGATGACGGGCTGCGCGTTCTGCCAGCGCGACGAGCCCGTCGTCGAGTAGCGCGCGTGGCCGACGGCGGCGACGCCCTCGAGCGTCTCCAGCGTGGACTCGTCGAAGACCTGCGAGACGAGGCCGAGCTCGCGCACGGCCTGGATGTGGCGACCATCGGTGACCGCGATGCCCGCGCTCTCCTGCCCGCGGTGCTGCAGCGCGTAGAGGGCGAAGTACGTGAGGCGCGCGACGTCGCGATCCGACGCGCGGATGCCGAAGACGCCGCACATGGCTAGGCCGCCCCGATCAGCGCGGGCATGGTCGCCGACCAGGAGGCGACGGCGGCGGCGAGCGGAAGCTCGGCGACCGTCGGGCCGACGGCGACGCGAATGGCGTCGCCGCCCGCGGTGCCGACGACCAGCGCGGGGACGCCGTGTTGCGCGGCGAGCGCGAGCAGCGCGTCGGCGTCGTCGGTGGCGACGAGGACGTGGCCGTTGCCGGCCTCGCCGAACAGCGTGATGTCATCACGCTCGGCCAGCGGCGGCAGCTCGATGCCGATGCCGACCCCGCCCGCGATCGCCATCTCGGCGGCGGCGACGGCGATGCCGCCCTCGGCCGCATCGTGCGCGGCATGGCTGATGCCCGCGGCGGCGGCCTCGACGAGCACGTCGATCAGGTGCGCCTCGGCGGCGAGGTCGATGTCGGGGATGCGGCCGGCGACGCCGCCGAGCAGCTCGGCCTGGTACTCGGAGCCGTCGATCGCGGGCGCCGCATCGCCGAGCAGGACGATCGACGCGCCGTTCTTCGGCGCCGCGCCGATGCTGCGGGCGGCATCCTCGATCAGCCCGACGCATCCGACGATCGGCGACGGCGGGATCGGGCCGCCCGAGTGCTCGTTGTAGAGCGAGACGTTGCCGGAGACGACGGGCGCCTGCAGCGCCTCGCATGCCTCGGCCATGCCCTCGACGGCCTCGACGAACATGTACGGCGTCTCGCCCTTCTCCGGATTGCCGAAGTTGAGGCAGTTGGTGATCGCGAGCGGGCGACCGCCGGTGCACGCCACGTTGCGGGCGGCCTCGGCCACGGCCTGCCGTCCGCCGCGGCGCGGATCGAGCCACGTGCGGCGGCCGCTGCCGTCGAGCGCCGCGGCGACCGCGCGCGTCGAATCAGGCAGGCGGATGACGCCGGCGTCGGCGCCCGGACGCACGACCGTGCCGCCGCCGACGATCTGGTCGTACTGCTGGTAGATCGCGGCCTTCGAGGCGATGTTCGGCAGCGCGAGCAGCCGCTCGAGCGTCTGCGAGGCATCGCCCATCGCGGGCAGCGCGGCGATGTCGACCGGCTCGGCGTCGAGACGCGCCGGGCGCTGCGGGTCGAGGGCGTAGCGGGGGCAGTCATCGACGAGCGCGCTGACGGGGATGTCGCCGACGACCTCGTCGCCCATCGTGCAGATCAGATGGTCGCCCTCGACGACCTCGCCGATCACCGAGCACTCGAGCTCCCAGCGGGCGCACAGCGCCTGCACCTCGGCGAGGCGGCTCGGCTCGACGCAGGCGAGCATGCGCTCCTGCGACTCCGAGATCATGATCTCGAACGCCTCCATGTCGGCCTCGCGCAGCGGCACCTTGGCGAGGTCGAGCTTGACGCCGACCGGGCCGCGCGATGCCATCTCCGACGCGGACGAGGCGAGGCCCGCGGCGCCGAGATCCTGCAGGCCGACGAGGACGTCGTCGCGGACGAGCTCGAGCGACGTCTCGATCAGGCGCTTCTCCATGTACGGATCGCCGATCTGGACGGTCGGGCGCTTGTCGTCGCCGCCCGCGTCGATGTCCTGCGAGGCGAGCACGGACGCGCCGCCGATGCCGTCGCGGCCCGTGCGTGCGCCGAACAGCACGACGAGGTTGCCGATGCCGGCCGCCGTCGCGCTCTTGAGATCCGAGGCCTTGAGCACGCCGATGCACATCGCGTTGACGAGGCACGACTGCTCGTAGCCGGGATCGAAGCGCACCTCGCCGCCGATGTTGGCGACGCCGACGCAGTTGCCGTAGTGGCCGATGCCGCGCACCGCGCCGTCGAGCAGGCGGCGCGTGCGCTCCGTGGCGGGATCGCCGAAGCGGAGCGAGTCGAGCACGGCGATCGGGCGCGCGCCCATCGCGAAGACGTCGCGGAGAATGCCGCCCACGCCCGTCGCGGCGCCCTGGAACGGCTCGACGGCCGACGGGTGGTTGTGGCTCTCGACCTTGAACGCCACGCCGAGCCCGTCGCCGACGTCGACGACGCCGGCGTTCTCGCCCGGGCCCTGCAGCACGGCGGGGCCATCGGTCGGAAAGCGACGCAGGACGGCGCGCGAGTGCTTGTACCCGCAGTGCTCGCTCCAGAGCAGCGAGAACACCGCCAGCTCGAAGTGATTCGGGTCGCGCCCCATCAGGGTGGCGATCTGCGCGTACTCGTCATCCGTCAGCCCGAGTTGGCGATGCAGCGAGGGGTCGGAGACGTGGTTCACGCGTTGACCAACACTAGCGGAGGCACCTCTCGGCATTGACGGTTCGTGCGGGTCGGGCGCGTCTCCGTGACAGACCAGCGCGGCGTCGTCCCACGCCTGTCACCCGTCGCGGATGAGGGTTCGGGCATGAGCACCTCCGCCACCACTCCCACCGCCCCGCGCGCGACGATCGCCGTGCCCGGCGGCCGCGCCGTCCTCCTCGCCGAGCAGGTCCTGCCCGGCGACCCCGAGACCGGCGAGATCGCGGTCCAGTCGCTCGAGCGCGGCGACGGCACGCGCTTCGTGCGTATCGGCTACCGCCGCAACGGTCGCATGATCCGCGGCCCCGTCAGCCTGCCCGAGGACCTCTGGGCCCAGTTGCCGAAGCGCCCGCCGAAGCCGCCGCGGTGAGGATCCGGCGGCGCTGTCGCCCGCTGGCCGCCGATCCGCGTAGTGTTCGGGCGTGGGCCCGATCCAGCTGACCTCCCGTCCGACGCTCCGCGACCCGATCCTCGTCGCGGCCTTCCGCGGCTGGAACGACGGCGGCACGGCGGCGACGATCGCCGCCGCGTTCCTGCGCAGCAGCCTCGACGCGGTGCGTTTCGGCGAGATCGACCCCGACGGCTTCGTCGACTACCAGCAGACGCGCCCGCAGGTGACCGTCGAGGAAGGGCACGTCCGCCAGATCACCTGGCCCGAGACCGAGATCCTCCACGCCCGCCTGCCCAATGGCGAGCGCGATCTCATCCTCGTGATCGGCGTCGAGCCGAACTTCCGCTGGCGCGAGTTCAGCCGCTCGATCGCCGAGCTCGCGAAGGACCTCGGCTGCACGCTCGCCATCACGCTCGGCGGGCTGCTGGCCGACACGCCGCACACGCGCGACATCCCGGTCTCCGGCGCCGCGCACGATCCGAGCCTGATCGACCGCTTCGACCTCGAGCCCGTCCGCTACGAGGGCCCGACCGGCATCGTCGGCGTGCTGCACGACGACCTCGGCAAGCTCGGCATCCCCTCGGCCAGCCTGTGGGCCGCCGTCCCGCACTACCTCGGCGGCAACCCCAACCCGACCGCGGGCCTCGCGCTGATCAACGCGCTCGAGCCGATCATCGAGTGCGACCTCGCGCCGACCGAGCTCGAGCAGGCCTCCGCCGAATTCGATCGCCAGATCGCCCGCGTCGTCGAGAAGGACGCCGAGATGCGGTCGTACGTCACCGACCTCGAGGATCGCCTCGACAACGGCGACGACTACGACGATGAGGACGAGGACGACGAGGACTACGACGACGCGGACGATGAGGACGGCGGCGATGCCAGCACCGGCATGGCGCTCGACGAGATCACGTCCGAGAACCTCCCCAGCGCCGACGAGCTCGAGGCGGAGCTGCAGGAGTTCCTGCGCAAGCAGTCCGACGACTCCTAGTCGGATGCCACAACCGCGCTAGGGTCAGTTGCGCGCGGTGACCTGCACGACGCGCCCGTCGAGCGGCTGCACCGGCCGGGTGTTGTGATCGTAGTGCGCCGCGAAGGCGTCGATCTGCGTCTGACTCATCGTGATCGGCCGCACCGCCACGAACCACGTGACGATCTGCGCGCAGCCCGGCGTGGTCAGGCTGCCCGGGTAGGTGAAGGCGCGGTAGTGCCGAGGCGCCATGCGCGGCCACGGCAGCGTCGCGGGCACGTCATGCCCGGGCGCAACCGAGCCGATCGCCTTCACGAACGGCTGCCAGGCGCGATTGGCGCGACCCGGCTGCACGAGCAGCCCGATCACCGCGGCGTTGCCCGAGGCATCGATGTTGACGAAGTGCAGCTCGAGCGGGGCTTTGCGTCCACGGATCGTGTGCTCAGAGTCGACGTGGAAGTGGACCTGGTGCAGTTCGTACTCATGACCGGCCAGGGTGACGTGGTTGGCCGGGTCGCCTGTCTGCGCCTGGATCGTGTGGCCGTTGTCGACGATCGTCGCCGCTCCGGCGGCGTAGTGCACGACCGGCGCCTGCAGCGTCGGTGCCGAGACCCACTTCGCGATGTCGATCGGCGACTGCTGCAGCCCCGTGTCGCATATCGCGTAGTCGGGCGAGAGCGAGCCCCAGTGCGTCGGCCCCGTGTCGCCGGAGTACGACCAGGCGACATGCGAATCGCTCGAGGCCCCGGCCGCGCCGACGAGCGCGAGCCCTGCCGCCGCCAAGACGAGGAGCATCAACGGCAGGCGCTTCACGGCGCGTACGGTACCAGCGGCGGCCGCTGAAGGCGACCTCGGCCTGCACGCATTGCCGGGTCGCCGAGGCTCAGCCGGCGGCGAGATCCGCGAGGTTGATCTCGGGATCCGCGAGCTGCTCGCGGGTCGGCGAGACGCCAGCGGCGAACAGCTTGCGCACGCCGCGCAGGGTCTTCATATCGCCCGCCGACAGCGCCGCGCGCAGCACGCCGTCGCGCAGGTAGAACGCCGTGCAGGCCGGCGCGTCCTGGTCGCCGCGCCACACGATCTCGTGCTCGGCGCGCGGCGTGCCGATGACGTTGAGCGTGACGTCGCCCTGGTCCGACCAGAACGTCGGGACGTCATCGAACATACCCTCGCCGGTGGCGATCTGGTCTGCGGCGGTCTGGCCATGGCCGATGGCGACGCCGGCGTGCTCGACGCGGATGCGATCCTCGTCCGCCCAGCGGCTCGGGAACGCGGCGATATCGCCGACCGCGTAGACGTCCGCGACGCTCGTGCGGCAACCGCGGTCGACCTCCACCCCGCCCGCGGCCTCCTCGCAGCCGAGCTGGCGCGCGAGCTCGAGGCGCGGCGTCTGGCCGATCGCGACGATCACGAGATCCGCCTCGATCTCCTCGCCGCCGGCGAGGCGCACGCCCGTCGCGCGGCCGTCGCCGAGAACCTGCTCGACGACAACGCCCGTGCGGATGTCGGCACCGCGTGCGGCCGCCCACTGCTGGACGCACGCCGCGACCTCGCTGCCGAGCGGGCGCTGCATCGGCAGCTCGCCGCCCTCGAGCACGACGACGGTGTGGCCAGCGCCACCCGCTGCGAGCGCGGCCTCGAGGCCGATGAAGCCGCCGCCGATCACGGCGATGCGCTTCGGGCCCTCGGCGAGCAGGTCGTGGACGGCGAGCGCCTCGTCCATGCGCGTCAGGCGGTAGACGCCCTCCTGATCGATGCCGGGAATCGGCACGTCGCGCGGTGAGCAGCCCGGCGCGAGCACGAGGTGATCCCACGCGATCGTCGTGCCGTCGGACAGCGCCGCCGTCTTCGCCTCGCCGTCGACCGACTCGACGCGCACGCCGAGCCGCAGGTCGATGCGGTCCTCCTCGTAGGCCTCGGGCAGCGGCTTGATCACCTTGTCGAGGTCGGCCTTGCCGACGATCACCGACTTCGAGAGCGGCGGCCGATCGTACGGCGGAGTCTCCTCCTCGCCGATCAGGATGATCTCGCCGCCGAAGCCGACGCGACGGAGCGTGAAGGCGCAGGCGCGTCCGGCCATGCCGCCGCCGACGATGAGCGCGATCGCCATCGAGTGCCCCTAGACCTCGACGAGGACGTCGTCGCCGTCGACCGTCACCGCGAACACCCGCACGGCCTCGGTCGCGGGCGGCGCATCCGGGTCGCCGGTCTCGAGGTTGAACGCGCTGCCGTGCAGCGGGCACTCGACGGCCATGTCGTCGGCGAGGAAGTCGCCCTCGCTCAGCGACGCCTCGGCGTGCGGGCAGTCGTCGCAGATCGCGTGGACGGCGTCGCCGACGCGCACGATGCAGAGGCGCGTGCCGTCCGCCTCGGCGAACGTCGGGGTGCCTTCGGGGAAGTCGCTCAGCGAGCCGATCGAGACCTGTGCCATGGGGAACTCCTTGTGGTCGTGTGTCCCCAGCGTGGGACCGTTCGGTGAGAAAGCTCTGCGCGGAAGATTAGGCGGCGATGAGCCGGCCGACGAGCAGCTGGCCGTCGATCGAGCCGAGCAGCGGGTCGACGGCATGCTCCGGATGCGGCATCAGGCCGCAGACGTTGCCAGCGGCGTTCGTGATGCACGCGACGCGATCGGTCGCCCCGTTGACGTCCTCGCTGTAGCGCAGCAGGATCTGCCCGTTCGCCTCGAGCTCGGCGAGCCCCTCCTGCGGGTGGAACCACGCACCGTCGCCGTGCTTGACCGGCACGGTGATCGTGTCGCCGACGGGACGGTTGCCGATCCACGGCGACTCGCGCTCGACGATGAGGTCGACGTCCTTGCAGATGAAGCGCTGCCCGTGGTTGGGCGTGAGGATGCCGGGCAGCAGGTCGGCCTCGCAGAGGATCTGGAAGCCGTTGCAGATGCCGAGCACCGGGCCACCGGCGGCGGCGAAGTCGGCGACGGCGGCCATGATCGGCGCGAACCGCGCGAGCGCGCCGCAGCGGAGATGGTCGCCGTACGAGAACCCGCCGGGCAGCAGGATCGCGTCGACGCCCTTGAGGTCGGCATCGCCGTGCCACAGCGCGACGGGCGTGCCGCCGACCGTCGACACGGCGCGCAGCGCGTCGCGATCGTCGAGCGACCCGAGGAACGTGATGACGCCGACCTTAGCCAACGATCACCTCGAAGCCCTCGATCAGGTCGTTGGAGAGCACCTTGGCGGCGGCCTCCTCGCCGATGCGCTTCGCCTCGGCGGCGTCATCGGTGTCGACGTCGAGGTCGAAGATCTTGCCGGCGCTGACGGCGGAGACGCCGTAGCCGAGGCCGTTGAGGGAGCGGCCGATGGCCTCGCCCTGGGGATCGCGGATGCCCTGCTTGGGCCGCACGAGGACGGTGACTCTCACCGCTCCACCTCCATCTTGTCGAGATAGTCGTCGAAGCTCGAATCGGTCAGCGCCTCGTAGGCCTCGCGGTAGCGATTGGCCGTGCCGCGCACCACGTCAGCGGGCAGCTCGGGGCCCGGCGCGGTCTTATCCCAGTCGAGCGTCTCGAGGTAGTCGCGCACGTACTGCTTGTCGTACGACGGCGGCGAGATGCCGGTGCGGTAGCCGTCGACCGGCCACCAGCGCGACGAGTCGGGCGTCATCACCTCGTCGCCGAGCACGAGGCGGCCGTCGAGGTCGTAGCCGAACTCGAACTTCGTGTCGGCGAGGATGATGCCGCGCTCGCGCGCATGCGCGGCGGCGTGCTCGTAGAGCGCGATCGACGCGGCCTCGACGGCGGCGAGCTCCTCGCTGCCGATCAGGCCGCGCGCCTGGTCGACGGTGATGTTCTCGTCGTGGTCGCCCATCTCGGCCTTCGTGGCGGGCGTGAAGATCGGCGTCGGCAGCTGCTGCGCCTCCTCCATGCCGTCGGGCAGGCGGTGCCCGGACACCTCGCCGCCATTCGCGCGGTAGTCCTTCCACCCGGAGCCGGCGAGGTAGCCGCGCACCACGCACTCGATCGGCAGCATCGTCAGCTTCTCGCAGAGCATCGCGCGGCCGCGCAGCTCGGGCGCGCTCGCCTCGTCGGGCAGCTCGCCCGGCCAGGCGCCGCGCAGGTGGTTGGGGACGATGCCGCGCGTGCGGTCGAGCCAGAACAGCGTCATGCCGGTCAGCACGCGCCCCTTGTCGGGAATCGGGTTGGGCATGATCACGTCGAAGGCGCTGATGCGGTCGCTCGCCACGAGCAGGAGCCCGTCGGAGCCGAGGTCGTAGATCTCGCGGACCTTGCCGCGGCCGATCAGATACCGGTCGAGGCCGGCGCTCATGCGCCGAGCCGTCCGAACGGGATCTCGGTGCTGGCGAGCACCTCGTCGAGCGAGAAGGCCTTGTCGATGACCGCGGCGTCGAGCTGCTGCGCGTCGGGGTCGGCGAGCACGAGGTCGCGCAGGTGCTCGCCCGTCTCCCACGCCTGCAGCGCATTGCGCTGGACGACGACGTAGGCGTCCTCGCGCGAGAGCCCCGCCTCGACGAGCGCGAGCAGCACGCGGCCGGAGAACGGCAGGCCCTGCGACGCGTCGAGGTTCTGCCGCATGCGCTCGACGCGCACCACGAGTCCCTCGATCACCCACGTGAACTTGGCGAGCATGTAGTCGAGCAGGATCGACGAGTCGGCGAGCACGACGCGCTCGGCCGACGAGTGCGAGATGTCGCGCTCGTGCCAGAGCGGCATGTCCTCCATGCCGACGACGGCGTTGCCGCGCAGGACGCGCGCCAGGCCGGAGATGCGCTCGCACGTGATCGGGTTTTTCTTGTGCGGCATCGCCGACGAGCCCTTCTGACCCTTGCCGAATGGCTCCTCCGTCTCGCGCACCTCGCTGCGCTGCAGGTGGCGGAGCTCGGTCGCGAAGCGGTCGAGCGAGCCGCCCGCGATCGCGATCGCGCTGAGGTACGCGGCGTGACGGTCGCGGCAGACGACCTGTGTCGAGGCCGGCTCGACGCCGAGCCCGAGCGTCGCGAGCACCTGCTCCTCGACGCGCGGATCGATGTTGCCGTACGCGCCGACGGCGCCCGACAGCTTGCCCACGGACACGCCGTCGACGGCCTGCGCGAGGCGCGCGTGCGCGCGGTCGAGCTCGAAGACCCAGCCGAGCAGCTTGAGTCCGAACGTCGTGGGCTCGGCGTGCACGCCGTGGGTGCGACCCATGCACGGCGTGGCGCGGTGCTCGAGGGCGCGCTTGAGCACCGCGGCGCGCGCCTCCTCCAGCCCCTGCAGCAGGATCGCACCGGCATCGCGCAACTGCAGTGCGAGTCCGGTGTCGACGACATCGCTCGAGGTGAGGCCGTAGTGGAACCACCGCGCGGGCGGCCCGACCTGCTCGGCGATCGTCTCGGTGAACGCGATCACATCGTGGTGCGTGCGCTCCTCGATCTCCTTCGCGCGCGCCACATCGACGCGCGCCTTCTCGCGAATCGCCGCAGCGTCCTCAGCCGGGACCACGCCGAGCGCGACATGCGCATCGGTGGCGGCGAGCTCGACCTCCAGCCATGCGCCGAGTCGTCGCTCGTCCGTCCAGACGGCGCCCATCCCAGGTCGCGTGTAGCGGGAGATCACTCCCACCAGACTAGTCAGGGAGCCGGATGGCGGAGGCGATCAGCCCTGCGAGTCGGACCCGATATCGCGCCGCAGCTGCATGCCGTCGAACGCGATCTTGGCCGCAGCCTCGTAGGCCGCGGCCTGCGCTGCCGCGCCATCGGCGCCGCGGGCCGTGACGGCGAGCACGCGACCACCGGCGGTGACGAGCTGGCCGTCCGCGAACGCGGTGCCGGCGTGGAAGACCGCGGTATCGCGCAGGCGCCCGGCCTCGGCGACACCGGCGATCGGCACGCCCGACTCGGACGAGGCCGGGTAGCCGCGCGAGGCGAGCACGACCGTGACGGCCGCGCCGGGAATCGTGCGCAGCACGCCATCGGCAAGCGTGCCGTTGGCGCACGCGAGCAGGAACGGGAGCAGATCCTCGCCGAGCCGCGGCAGCACCGCCTCGGTCTCGGGATCGCCGAAGCGGACGTTGAACTCGAGCACGCGCGGCCCGGTGGCCGTCAGCATCAGTCCCGCGTAGAGGCAGCCGGAGAACGGCGTGCCGCGACGGGCGAGCTCGCGCAGGATCGGCTTGTGCACCGTCTCGACGATGCGCTGCGCCTCCTCGTCGGAGACGCCCGGGGCCGGCGAGATCGCGCCCATGCCGCCGGTGTTCGGCCCGGTGCCGCCCTCGCCGATGCGCTTGTAGTCACGCGCACTCGGCAGCGGCACCGCCGCCTCGCCATCGCACAGCGCGAGCACCGACAGCTCGGGGCCCTCCATGCGCTCCTCGATCACGAGCGTCGCACCGGCCTCGCCGAGTGCGCCGCCGAGCAGCTCCTCCGCGGCCTGCTCGGCCTCGGTCGCGTCGTCGCACACCACGACGCCCTTGCCGGCAGCGAGGCCATCGGCCTTGACGACGCAGCGGCCGCCGAGGTCGGCGATCGCGGCACGCGCCTCGTCGAGCGTGGTGACCGCATGCGCCTTGGCGGTGTCGACGCCGGCGGCCTCGAGCAGCTCCTTCGTGAAGGCCTTCGATCCCTCGACCCGCGCTGCGGCGGCGCTGGGACCGAAGACCGGAATGCCCTCCGCGCGCAGCCGGTCGGCGAGACCGAGCACCAGCGGCACCTCGGGGCCGACGACGACGAGCTCGGCCTTCACGTCGCGGGCGAGCGCGACCAGGCCGTCGATGTCATCGACCTTGACCGGATGGCACGTGCCGACGAGCGCGATGCCGGGATTGCCCGGCGCGGCGTGGACCTCGAGGCAAAGCGGGCTCGCCGCGATGGCCGAGACGAGCGCGTGCTCGCGCCCGCCGCCGCCGACGACGAGGACCCTCAACGCGCGCTCCGCGCCACGGCCTCCATGCCGTGCGGCGCGAGCACCTGATCGCGGCGGACGCCGACGCCGACCAGGGTGACCGGGATGCCGAGCTGGTCGGCGACCCAATCGACGTAGTCGCGCGCGGCCTGCGGCAGCTGATCCCACTCGGTCACGTCGGAGAGGTCCTCGGTCCAGCCCGGGCGATCCTCCCACACCGGCTCGGCGTGATGGAAGTCGGACTGGTGCGCCGGGAACTCCTCGGTGACCGTGCCGTCGGGCAGGCGGTACGCGACGCAGACGGGGATCGTCTCGAAGCCGGTCAGCACGTCGAGCTTGGTCAGCACCAGCTCGGTCAGGCCGTTGAGCCGCACGGCGTAGCGCAGGCCGACGAGGTCGAGCCAGCCGCAGCGGCGCTCGCGGCCCGTCGTCGTGCCGAACTCGGCACCGATGTCGCGGATGCGCGCTCCGCGCTCGGGGTCGGCCTCGCTCGGGAACGGCCCGGCGCCGACGCGCGTGAGGTACGCCTTGGCGATGCCGAGGACGCTGTCGATCTTCGTCGGGCCGACACCGGTGCCCGTGCAGGCGCCGCCGGCGATCGGGTTCGACGACGTGACGAACGGGTACGTGCCGTTGTCGAGGTCGAGCAGCGTGCCCTGCGCGCCCTCGAACAGCACGCGGCGACCGGCCTTCAGCGCCTGGTCGATCAGCAGCGACGTGTCGGCGGCGTACGGCTGCAGGCGATCGGCGAGCGGCGCCAGCTCCTCCACCACCTTGTTCGGATACAGCGGGCCCTGATCGCGACCGCGCAGGATCTCGCGGTTGCGGACGGCGAGCGCCGCCGCGACCTTCTTCTGCAGGATGCCGAGGTCGAACAGATCCTGCACGCGGATGCCGATGCGGGATGCCTTGTCGGCGTAGGCCGGGCCGATGCCGCGGCGCGTCGTGCCGATCTGCAGCGAGCCGAGGCTGACCTCGCTCTGCGCGTCGAGCAGCCGGTGCCACGGCATGATCACGTGCGCGTTCATCGAGATGCGCAGACCCGCCGTCGAGCGGCCGCGCGCCTCGAGCGCGTCGAGCTCGCCGACGAGCACCTCGGGATCGATCACGACGCCGTTGCCGAGGATGCAGATCTTGTCGGGCTCGAGGATGCCGCTCGGCAGCAGGTGGAACTTGAACGTCTCGTCACCGTGCACGACGGTGTGGCCGGCGTTGTTGCCGCCCTGGTAGCGCGCGACGATCTCGAAGCGCTCCGCGAGCAGGTCGACGATCTTGCCCTTGCCCTCGTCGCCCCACTGGGCGCCGATCACGACCGCACCGCTCATCTAGACCTCTCCTCGTGCCAGATCGGCGAACGTCGTGTAGTGCGGCATGAACGCGAGGTCGACCGTGCCCACGGCACCGTTGCGGTGCTTGGCGACGATCAGCTCGGCGGTCCCCGGCTTCTCCGACGTCTCCTTGTTGTAGTAGTCGTCGCGATAGATGAACATCACGACGTCGGCGTCCTGCTCGATCGAGCCCGATTCGCGGAGGTCCGACAGCAGCGGCCGCTTGTCCGTGCGCGACTCGACGCCGCGCGACAGCTGCGACAGCGCGACGACGGGCACGTCGAGATCTCGGGCGAGCACCTTCAACTGGCGCGAGATCTGGCTGATCTCCTGCACGCGGTTCTCCTCGTTCGAGCCGGAGCTCATCAGCTGCAGGTAGTCAATCATCACGAGCCCGAGGTCCGGCTCCTTCATCTTCAGGCGGCGCGCCTTGGAGCGGATCTCCATCAGGTTGATGCCGGCCGTGTCGTCGACGTAGATCGGCGCGTCGGACAGGCGGTTGCACGCGTCCTGGATGCGCATCCAGTCCTCGTCGCGGACGTCGCCGGAGCGCATGCGCGTCGAGTCGACGCGCGCCTCGGTCGCGATGAAGCGCTGGGCGATCTCGCCGCGCGACATCTCGAGGCTGAAGACCACGACGGGCACGCGGGCGCTGACGCCGAGGTGCCGCGCGATGCCGAGCGCGAGCGATGTCTTGCCCATCGCGGGGCGGGCGGCGAGGATGATCAGGTTCGACTTCTGGAAGCCCGACGTGATCTTGTCGAGATCGCGCAGGCCGGACGGCGCGCCGGTGAGTCCGCGCTGCTCGGTCGCGGCCGAGATGCGCTCGACCTCGTCGCCGAGCAGGCCGCCGATCGGCACGATGTCGCTCGTCGTGCGTGCCTGCGCGACGTCGAAGATCGCGGACTCCGCACGATCGAGGATGTCGCGCACATCGCCCTGGCGTCCGTAGCCGAGCTCGGCGATCTCGAGGCCGGCAGCCGCGACGCGGCGCAGCAGTGCGAGGTCACGGACGATCTGCGCGTGGCTCTTGACGTTCGCGGCGACCGTGACGCTCGACGACAGGCCGAAGATGAAGCCGCGCCCGCCGACCTGCTCGAGTGCGCCCATGCGCTCCAACTCGTCGGAGACGGTGACGGCGTCGATCGGCTCGCTGCGCGCGAGCAGCGCGAGGATCGAGCGGTAGACCGTGCCGTGCGCCTCGCGGTAGAAGTCACCCGGGTCCGCGATGATCTCCGAGGCCGTCAGCACGGCCTGGTCGTTGATCATCATCGCGCCGAGGACGGCCTCCTCGGCGTCGAGATCCTGGGGCGGGAGATTGGCCCCCTCTGGCGCGGGCGTCATCCCGCAGCCTCGCTACTCGTCCGTCGCGGCCGCGTCGTCAGCGGTCTCGACGACGACGTCCTCGACGACCTCGACCTCGGCGACAGGCGCCTCATCGACCTCGAAGCCCTCGGCGGCGACGACCTGCGTCTTGACCGCGGCGCGGACGTCGGTGAAGACGTCGATCTCGACGAGGTACGCGCCGACGGCCTTGATCGGCTCCTCGAGGCGGATCTTGCGGCGATCGACGCGGATCTTGCGCGTGCGCCAGATCTCATCGGCGAGGTCGGCGGCGGTGACGGAGCCGTAGAGGCGCCCGTCGGGGCCGCAGCGCATCGGAATCGAGAGGACCGTCTTGGTGAGCGTGGCGGCGATCGTCTGCGCCTGCTCGGCGGTGCGGGCCTCCTGCGCGGCGCGCGTGGCGGCGAGCTTCTCGACCTCGGCGACACGGGCCGTCGTCGCCTCCTCGGCCAGCTTGCGCGGCACGAGGTAGTTGCGGAGGTAGCCGCGGGAGACGGCGACGATGTCGCCGCGATGCCCGAGGTGCTCGACGTCGTCGAGCAGAATCGCCTTGCGGTTGCCGGTGCGTGCCATCAGTCGTCCTCGTCGATCAGAAGGGGATGTCGTCGTCCTGGGCGGCGCTGCCGCCGGACCATGCGTCAGGGATATCGGCGGCGGGCGCAGGCGCCGCAGCCGGGGCGGACCAGTCGCCGCCACCACCGCCGCCGCCACCGGAGCCGCCCTCGCGGGGGCCGATGAACTGGACCGTGTCGGCGATGACCTCGACGCGCTCGCGCTTGCCGGAGCCGTCCTTGGCCTCGTACTCGCTCCAGGACAGGCGGCCGTCGACGGCGACCTGACGGCCCTTGGCGAGGAAGCGCGCGACGTTATCGGCCTGCGCGCCGAAGGTGGTGACGTTGAAGTAGTTCGGCTCCTCGACCCACTCGCCCGTGTCGCCCTTCTTGCGGCGGTTGTTCACGGCGATGCGGATCGTGCAGACCGACAGGCCGCTGCCCGTCGAGCGGAGCTCGGGGTCGCGGGTGAGATTGCCGACGAGGATGACGCGATTGATGTTCGCCATGGGGGTGACCTTTCTGCGGGCGGTGTGTCCGAGAGTCGATCGTCACCGGTGTCCCGTTACGCGGAGCCTACGGACTCGCGCGCGGAACTGCCGGATCGGACTCAGGATCCGGCCGCAGCCTCCGCCTTCCGCGCGGGACGCGCCTGGTGAACGGCCTTATGGCGCAGAACCTCGTCGGTGATCGACAGGACGCGCTCGGCCTCGGCCAGCGAGGCGGGATCGGCCGTGAAGCGGATCACCCAGTAATCGCCCTCTTCGCGCTTCTTGATCGGGAACGCGAGCTTGCGACGACCCCACGGATCGATGGCGTCCCACGAGCCGCCGCCGCCGAGGATGATGTCGCGCACGCGGTGGACGACCTCTTCCTGACGCGCCTCGTCCACTTCGGGATCGAGGATCAGCATGAATTCGTAGGCGGTCACTTGATGACAGGTCCTTCGTGTGGGTCACGCGTCGCCACGGCGACGCACGGCGGAAAGCCGCGCGGGAGAAGATAGCACCGGTCTGGCAGCGGGGCGACGGACCCCGCTTCGGGCGCTACGCTGCGCCCATGCGGAACGCGAGGCTGATCGGCGGGGCGGCGGCGGGAGCCGCGCTGGTCGTGGCCGCCGGAGTGGCCGCAGCTCCACGCGCGTGGCGCCGCCTGCGCGGTGGCGCACCCGCCGAGGAGGCGTTCTCCGACGCGTTCGAGAGCGATTACGCGGTACCCGCCGACGCCACGTTCGGCGATCCCGAGGCGCCGGTCGACGAGGAGGCCAACGCCGCGCTCCGCGAGGAGCTGCGCGAGAAGGTCGGCCAGCTCGACGCCGAGCCGGCGCCGCCGACCGCGCCCGTCGCCACGCCCGTCGAGCCCGACCTGATCGTCGAGGGCGTGCCGGGCTCCGACCCCGCGACCGAGGCCGCCCGCGCCCGTCTGCGCCAGAAGGCCGCGGACGCCAAGGAGTCGTTCCGCAGCTAGGCCTGGTGTGACGCAAAGGGGCCAGACCCCTATGCGTCACCCGCACCGCCTGGTGCTTCCGACACCGTCTTGGTGACGCATAGGGGTCTGGCCCCTTTGCGTCACACCAGCGCGCGGAGCGATTCGCGCACCGCATCCCAGACGCCGCCGGGCGTCGCCGAGCCGCACCCCGCGGCCTCGGCGACCATCGCGGTCTCCCGGAGGAACGGCACGAGCATCGCGCCGTCGACGAGGTGCTCCGCGACGGCGGCGGGCGGCGTGGTGACCGGAATCGCGATCTGGTGGAGCACCGCGCCCTTGCGTCGGCGCTGCGCGAGGCCGACCAGCTTGCGCCCGTCCGCGAGCACGAGCTCGTAGGGCGAGAGACCCGCCCAGCATGCGCGGCGCGCAGCGGCCTTGCGCGCGTCGTCCATCGCACGGGCCTCCTCCACGCCGACCGTCCGGCACGCGAGTCCGAGGCCACCGAGCGCCGCCTGCAGCGTCTCGCCGACCGGGCGGTACGCCTCGGTGACGTCCTCGACCGCGAGCGGGTGCCCGCCGGGGGCGGCGAGGTCGATCAACAGGGTGCCCGCGTCGCACAGCACGGCGCCGCCGCCGGTGCCGCGACGGACCACATCGAGCGCGGTCGCCGCGTCGGCCTCGGACTGCGCGGAGCCGAGCACGAGCGCGGCCGGCGAGACGATCGTCGCCGTCAGGCCGGTCTCGCCGTCCGCCGCGGCGGCGAGCAGCGCCGGACCGACCTCGACGTACGCTGCGCCGGTGCGCCGGACGGGCTCGAGGCTCATGCGCGGCGTCCGGCGAGGCGCCCGACGGCCGCCATCAGCTCGTCGATGCGCTCCTCCTCCGTGCCCGGACCGTGGCCGCCGACGACGCAGTGCCGCACGTGCTCATCGAGCACGCCGAGCGCCACGCGATCGAGCGCGGCACGGGCCGCGGAGATCTGGGTGAGGACGTCCATGCAGTAGCGGTCCTCCTCGATCATGCGCGCGACGCCGCGCACCTGGCCCTCCGCGCGCGAGAGGCGCTTGAGCAGCTCGTCCTTGGTCGCGGCGTAGCCGCCGGTGGCTTCGGGGTGATCCATGCAGCGCATCCTACAGTACCCCCCGGGGGTATGTATACTGAGCAGGCGATGTCCCCCACTCTCACACCCACCGAACACGTCGACCTGGCACTCGAGGGCCTGCACTGCGCCTCCTGCGTCGGTCGCGCCGAAAGTGCGCTGACAGGCGTCGCCGGCGTCGACGCGGCGTCGGTCAACCTCGCGACGGAGCGCGCCGCGGTCGACTTCGACCCCGCCGTCGCCACCGTGCCGCAGCTCGTCCGCGCGATCGCCGAGGCCGGCTACGCCGCCACGCCGATCGCCGATGGCGTGCCGCGCACCCACTCCCGCGATCCGCTGATCGCGCGGATGATCGTGGCCGTCGTCCTGTCCATTCCAGTGCTCGCGCTGTCGATGATCCCCGCGCTCCAGTTCCACG